>CAIZNP010000261.1 GCA_903934375.1 uncultured Synechococcaceae cyanobacterium | reverse complement strand
GCACGCCGCTGGCCTGGAGCTGGCGCAGCCGTTCCTCGAAGCCGGCCTGTCGCCCCGCCTGGGTGTGCAGTTCCACCGCATCCGGCTGCACCGCCTGCAACAGCGCCGGCACCGTTTCGGCGCTCAGCAGCACCTGCTCCTCGTGGATCAGCCCCAGTGGGCAGGCGGGCAGGCAGCGGCCGCAGCCGTAACAGCGCTCGCGCAGCACTCCGCCCGTCGGGCCGATCGCCAGAGCCGGGCAGACCCGCTGACAGGGGCGCGGGCAGTCGACCGGGCAGTGCTGAGGATCAAAGCGAGCCTTGCGGAAGTGGGGGTCGTCGCCGTCGCTCAGGCTGAGCATCAGCCAGGGCCGCTCGGCACCACGGGCCTCGGCCCAGTCCATCCCGCGGCGGGCGGCGGCGGCGACAGCCGCATCGGCCGCCACATCGATGCAGTGCACCCCCGCCAGGGCATAGATGGCGCAGAGGTCCTCGATGGCGGCCAGGTCCTGGTTGCCGGCGCCGCAGATCAGCTTCACCCAGCGGCCTGTGGCCAGGGCTGACCCGGGATTCCAGGCCATGGCGGTCGCCGAGGGCCTTTCTGCCGTGCTCAGGCGGCCGCCTGCAGCACCGTTTCCAGAGGGGTCCAGCGCAGGGCGCGGGCGCCGCCCAGCTCCACCACGATCTTCAGGCGCGGTTCGCGGCGGGTCAGGGCCAGCAGCGACTCCAGTTCCGCCCGCGACAGCACCTGACCCTCAAGCAGCCAGAGCAGCACCGGCGCCGTGCCTTCAAACAGATGACCAAGCTGCGGCATGGCCATCTGCACCTCGCCCACTGCTGCTCCGCGACCGACGCTCTGGTGGCCCAGATGGGGCGGCCGCACGCCGTGGAGCTGAAGCAGGAACGCTTCCGGATCGCCAAGACCCCGGGCCGACGTGATCTGCGCTCGGTAGCCTGCCGCTCGCAGCCGACGCAGGAGCCGCGTCTCGGCACCGCCCTCAAGCGGCGCGTAGAGGGCTAGGACTCCAGCCCGCTCCAGCTCCTGGCGGAATCCGCGGCCGGTGAGCAGCAGGGGCATGGGGTGTGGCAAGGCTTCCGCCAGTCTGGCAGTTCGCTTCAGGAAGAGGGGAGAAGGGTCATGCGATACCATTTCTGCTTGTGAACTTGTTATCTGTGCCCGTCCGCTAGCCGGGCCTCCAGCGCAAGTCGCAAAGGTCGCCATTGGTGGCGACCTTCCCGGGCCCGTGCGGTCCACCGGTTCAGTCCTCCGGGTCTGCGCCGACACCGCCGGGAAACTGCTTCCTTCATCCACGGCGCCGTTTTCGCGGCCTTTCCCGTCGATGTCGGCCAGGGAGTTCGCTCCCCGGCCATGAAGCAAGTCCCAGCCCCGCTGTTTCAGCGCCGCTAGCTCACAACCGATCTTTTGTCCTGCAACGCCGGTTCATCCGGCTGTTGCTGATCTGATCCGGCCCCGACTGCGCTCCGCGAACAGCCACGCCATTCCCTGTGGGTTTCTCCCCTGGGAACTGGTGGTCCTGCTGGCGTTTCTCCCTCCTTATGTCCATCGGCATTCTTGGGAAGAAACTGGGCATGTCCCAGTTCTTCGACGACGAAGGCAGATCCATCCCGGTCACCGTGATCGAGGCGGGTCCCTGCCGTATCACCCAACTCAAATCCGACAGCACAGACGGCTACACCGCCGTTCAGCTTGGCTTCGGTGACATCCGCGAGAAGCTCGTCAATAAGCCGGCCAAGGGTCACCTGGCCAAGTCTGGCGACGAGCCCCTGCGCCATCTCAAGGAATACCGCGTCGATTCCGTCGACGGTCTGGAGCTGGGTGGCGCGATCACCGTGGCCGCCTTTGAGGCGGGCCAGAAGGTCGATGTGAGCGGCGACACCGTCGGTCGTGGTTTCTCTGGTTACCAGAAGCGCCACGGCTTCAGCCGCGGCCCCATGACCCACGGTTCCAAGAACCACCGCGAGCCCGGTTCCACCGGCGCCGGCACCACGCCGGGCCGCGTGTACCCCGGCAAGCGCATGGCTGGTCGCTACGGCGGCAAGCAGATCACCACCCGTGGCCTCGTGATCCTGAAAGTGGATGCCGAGCGCAACCTGCTGGTGGTCAAAGGTTCGGTGCCCGGCAAGCCCGGCGCCCTTCTGAACATCCTTCCCGCCAAGCGGGTGGGTGCCAAGGCCGCGAACTGAGGAGGACAGAAATGGCTAACTGTGTTGTTCGCGACTGGCAGGGCAAGGAGGCCGGCAAGGCCACCCTTGAGCTGAAGGTCGCCAAGGAGAGCTCCGCCAACGACCTGGTGCACCGCGCTGTGGTGCGTCAGCTGGCCCATGCCCGTCAGGGCACCGCCAGCACCCTCACCCGCGCTGAGGTGGCCGGCGGTGGCCGCAAGCCCTACAAGCAGAAGGGCACCGGTCGCGCCCGTCAGGGTTCGATCCGGACCCCTCTGCGTCCCGGTGGTGGCGTGGTGTTCGGGCCCAAGCCCCGCACCTACAGCCTGGCGATGAACCGCAAGGAGCGTCGCCTGGCCCTGCGCACGGCCCTGATGAGCCGCACTGCCGATATCACGGTGGTGAAGGGCTTCGGTGCCGGTCTGGATACCCCCAAGACCAAGGAGATCACCGCTGCCCTCAGCCGCTTGGGCATCGCCGACGGCTCCAAGGTGCTGGTGGTGCTTGATGCCCCCTCCGAGGTGCTGCGCAAGTCGGTGCGCAACCTCGAGAAGGTGAAGCTGATCGCCGCTGATCAGCTCAACGTGTTTGATCTGCTCCACGCCAATTCCCTGGTGGTGAGCGAGGAAGCACTCGCGAAGATTCAGGAGGTCTACGGCGATGACTGAACGCTTTAACGGTCGTCTGGCGGACGTGATCCGCCGGCCGCTGATCACCGAGAAGGCCACCCGGGCCATCGAGCAGAACCAGTACACCTTCGAGGTGGACCACCGCGCTGCCAAGCCCGACATCAAGGCCGCCATCGAACAGATGTTCGATGTCAAGGTCGTCGGCATCAGCACCATGAACCCGCCGCGTCGCACCCGTCGCGTCGGTCGCTTCGCCGGCAAGCGCGCCCAGGTCAAGAAGGCCGTGGTGCGCCTGGCCGATGGCAGCGCCATCCAGCTGTTCCCTGAAGCCTGAGGGGTCTGAAACACCATGGGAATCCGTAAGTACCGCCCCATCACCCCCGGCACCCGCACCCGCGTGGCCAGCGACTTCGCTGAAGTCACCGGCCGCGGGCGCGAACGGGGACTGGTGGTGGCCAAGCACCAGCGCAAGGGCCGCAACAACCGCGGCGTGATCACCTGCCGTCACCGCGGTGGTGGTCACAAGCGCCTCTATCGCCTCGTCGACTTCCGCCGTGACAAGCACGGTGTGGTGGCCAAGGTGGCCGCCATCCACTACGACCCCCACCGCAACGCCCGCCTGGCACTGCTCTTCTATGCCGATGGCGAGAAGCGCTACATCCTGGCTCCGGCTGGCGTAGCCGTGGGCTCCACGGTGGTGTCGGGCCCTGAGGCTCCGATCGAGAACGGCAACGCCCTGCCCCTCTCGGCCATCCCCCTCGGCTCAAGCGTTCACTGCGTTGAGCTGTACGCCGGCCGCGGCGGCCAAATGGTGCGCACCGCCGGCGCCAGCGCCCAGGTGATGGCAAAGGAGGGCGATTACGTCGCCCTCAAGCTGCCCTCCACCGAGGTGCGTCTGGTGCGCCGTGAGTGCTACGCCACCCTCGGCGAAGTGGGCAACTCGGAAGTGCGCAACACCAGCCTGGGTAAGGCCGGTCGTCGCCGCTGGCTGGGTCGTCGCCCGCAGGTGCGAGGCAGCGTGATGAACCCCTGCGACCACCCCCACGGTGGTGGTGAGGGCCGCGCTCCGATCGGCCGCTCCGGCCCTGTCACCCCCTGGGGCAAGCCGGCCCTGGGCCTCAAGACCCGTAAGCGGAACAAACCCAGCAATCGGTTTGTGCTCCGGAAACGTCGCCGCACCTCCAAGCGGAGCCGTGGCGGACGCGATTCCTGATCATCCTCACCGCTTTGCTGTTCGTTTAAACCGCCATGGGACGTTCACTCAAAAAAGGCCCGTTTATCGCCGACAGCCTTCTGCGGAAGGTTGAGAAGCAGAACGCTGCCGACGACAAGTCCGTGATCAAGACCTGGTCACGCGCTTCCACGATCCTGCCGATGATGATCGGCCACACAATTGCCGTTCACAACGGCAAGGCCCATGTGCCCGTCTACGTGACGGAGCAGATGGTGGGCCACAAGCTCGGGGAATTTGCGCCAACCCGCAACTTCCGCGGCCACATCAAAGACAAGAAAGGAGGCCGCTGAGGACATGGCTAACACCTCAACCACCACCGCCCAGGCCCACGGCCGCTTCATCCGCGGCTCGGCCTCGAAGGTGCGCCGGGTGCTCGATCAGATCCGCGGTCGCAGCTATCGCGATGCGCTGATCATGCTCGAGTTCATGCCCTACCGCTCCACCGGCCCGATCACCAAGGTGCTGCGGAGCGCGGTGGCCAACGCCGAGCACAACCTGGGTCTCGACCCGGCTTCTCTCGTGATCGCCTCCGCCACAGCGGACATGGGCCCCTCCCTCAAGCGCTTCCGCCCGCGGGCCCAGGGCCGCGCCTACGCGATCAAGAAACAGACCTGCCACATCAGCATTGCTGTGGCTCCTTCCGCCTGACCCCCGAGGACACCGACCGATGGGACACAAGATCCATCCAACCGGACTGCGCCTGGGGATCACCCAGGAGCACCGGTCCCGCTGGTACGCCCCCAGCAAGACCTATCCGACCCTCCTTCAGGAGGATGACCGGATTCGTAAGTTCATCCACAAGAAGTACGGCGCCGCTGGCATCAGCGACGTTCTGATCGCCCGCAAGGCTGATCAGCTTGAGGTCGAACTCAAAACCGCCCGCCCCGGCGTGCTCGTTGGCCGTCAGGGCAGCGGCATCGAGGAGCTGCGCAGCGGCATCCAGAAGACCATCGGTGACACCGCCCGTCAGGTGCGGATCAACGTGGTCGAGGTGGAGCGCGTCGACGCCGACGCCTTCCTGCTGGCTGAATACATCGCCCAGCAGCTCGAGAAGCGCGTGGCTTTCCGCCGCGTGTTGCGCATGACCATCCAGCGCGCTCAGCGTGCCGGTGTTCTGGGTCTGAAGATCCAGGTGAGCGGCCGCCTCAACGGCGCCGAGATCGCCCGCACCGAATGGACTCGCGAAG
Source organism: uncultured Synechococcaceae cyanobacterium (assembly GCA_903934375.1). Lineage (GTDB taxonomy): Bacteria > Cyanobacteriota > Cyanobacteriia > PCC-6307 > Cyanobiaceae > Vulcanococcus. Next base: position 1,639 of record CAIZNP010000261.1, on the reverse strand, counting down.
GTCGTGTGCCGCTGCACACCCTCCGCGCCGACATCGATTACGCCACCAAGGTGGCCTCCACCACCTACGGGGTGCTGGGGATCAAGGTGTGGGTGTTCAAGGGTGAAGTGCTGCCAGGGCAGCAGGACAAGGTGCCCGTCGGAGCTGCGCCCAAGCGCCGCGCCAGCCGTCGGCCCCAACAGTTCGAAGACCGTTCGAACGACGAGTGATCAGGAGGCCTGAACCATGCTGAGTCCAAGACGCGTCAAATTCCGCAAGCAGCAGCGCGGCCGCATGCGGGGCATCGCCACCCGGGGCAACACCATTGCCTTCGGTCAGTTCGCGCTGCAGGCCCAGGAGTGCGGGTGGATCACCTCCCGCCAGATCGAGGCCTCCCGTCGTGCCATGACCCGCTACGTCAAGCGGGGCGGCAAGATCTGGATCCGGATCTTCCCTGACAAGCCCGTCACCATGCGCCCCGCCGAAACCCGGATGGGTTCCGGTAAGGGCAACCCGGAGTTCTGGGTGGCCGTGATCAAGCCCGGTCGCATCCTCTTTGAGATGGGCGGTCCTGACATCACCCCCGAGATCGCCAAGGAGGCCATGCGCCTAGCGCAGTACAAGCTGCCCCTGAAGACCAAGTTCCTGTCCCTCGAGGATCAGGACGCTGCCCAGGCTGCCGGTTCGGTCGCCACCCAGTCCGCCACCACCGTGGAGTCCTGACCATGGCCCGTTCCGACATCGCCGAGGTGCGCAAGCTTTCCGACGGCGACATCACCACGCAGATCGACGGCACCCGCCGCGAGCTGTTCACCCTTCGCTTCGAGCAGGCCACCCGCCGCCTCGAGAACCCGCACCGCTTCAAGGCCGCCCGCATCAAGCTGGCCCAGCTGCTGACGGTGCAAACGGAGCGTCAGCGCTCCGCCGCTTCCTGATCCCCCGAGTAACCGTCATGGCAACCAAGGAAAGGGTCGGCACCGTCGTCAGCGACAAGATGGATAAAACCGTGGTGGTGGCGGTCGAAAACCGCTTCCCTCACCCCATCTACCAAAAGACGGTGAGCCGCACCAAGCGCTACAAGGCGCACGATGAGGCCAACGCCTGCAAGGTTGGTGATCGCGTGCGCATCACCGAAACCCGTCCGCTCAGCCGCACCAAGCGCTGGGCTGTGGCTGAGGTGCTCACCAACAGCAGCGCCAGCTGAGGAGATCTCCCGATGATTCAACAGGAAACATTCCTCAACGTCGCTGACAACAGTGGCGCCAAGCGCATCCAGTGCATCCGCGTGCTGGGCACCAACCGTCGCTACGCCCACGTGGGCGATGTGATCGTGGCTGCCGTCAAGGACGCCATGCCCAACATGGGCGTCAAGAAGTCGGATGTGGTGAAGGCCGTGGTGGTGCGCACCAAGGCCACCTTCCGCCGCGACACCGGCAATGCCATCCGTTTCGATGACAACGCCGCCGTGATCCTCGGCAACGACAACAACCCCAAGGGCACCCGCGTCTTCGGTCCCGTCGCCCGCGAACTGCGTGAGCGCAACTTCACCAAGATCGTGTCCCTCGCTCCGGAGGTGATCTGACCATGGCAACGGCAACCCCCAAGGCCAAGGCCCCCGAGCGCATCAAGATGCGCATCAAGAAGGGCGACACCGTCCAGG
>CAIZNP010000260.1 GCA_903934375.1 uncultured Synechococcaceae cyanobacterium | reverse complement strand
TCGATGCCGTTGCCATCAACGACAATCACATGTTCGATGTTGCAGTTATTTTCAGCGAGGCTACGGTTTAAACCGCTCAACATAGACAGCCGATCCGGTAAAAGCCTGGTCGGCGTGATGACGCTTACGGTCGTCAAATGGGAGGCGTCATTGCGAGCCCCACCACGCTAGTTGAGCGTGTTGGATTGACTGGCCCATTCACGGGCCTTCTGCGGCAGGTGGGTGGCAGCCGTGAGGCGTCAGGACGAACAGCTGTAATGCGACACGCCCCCGGCATTGAAGAACTCCCGGGGCTTGAGGCGGTCGTAGGTGGCCGTCAGCTCCGCAGATAACGCCTCATAGGGATGGTGGAACACCGCCTGCAGCTGCTGGATCGCCGTGGTGTCGCCCTGCGCCGCCTGGTCGTAGGCCGGGGCGATCAACCATTCGCGCCAGGTGATGGCCGGGTTCACGCGTTGCATCGCAGCGGCTGTCGCGCTGAGGTCGCCATTAGCCGTGATCTGATCACGCCAGCGCCCCAGCCAGTCGATCCACTGCGCATCGAGCGCGTCGGAACTCGGCACGTAGAAGCTCTCCTTCAGGGCTGCGAGGTGCTCGTGGATGCCGGCGGGGAGGGCCGACAACCTGCGGAAGGCGATCGTGTAGTCGGCCCTGGAGCTCACCAGCAGCTGCAGCAGCTCGTTCACCAAAGGGGCATTGGGGCTGCTCAGGCCGAGCTTGCGGGCCCACATCGTGTCCAGCTGCTGCTGCATCGCTGCGGCAAATCCATCGCGGATCTGATCCAGCCGCTCCAGGGCCTCGCTGTTGCCCTCGAGCAGCGGCCGCAGGGCCGTCCAGAACATCTGGAAGTTGGCTTCGGCAGCCTGCGGTTGGTTGAAGAAGCTGAAATGCTCGCCACCGCCGGTCCAGGGCTGAAAGCGGGGATCGAACAGCTCACAGAAGCCGAAGGGGCCGTAGTCGAGCGTGTAGCCGCCGGCGGCGCAGTTGTCGCTGTTGAAGTTGCCCTGGCAGTAGCCAACCCGGATCCAGTTCGCCACCAGGGCCGTGAGCCGTGTGCGGAACAACCCCGCCAGCTCCAGCACCTGCTCGCTGAACGGCAGCGCCGGATCAATCTCCGGCCGGTAGTTGCGCGCGATCAGGTGCTGAACGATCAGCTGCAGCTCGTGCAGCGCCTGCGGATGGGCCTGGCTGCGGGCGCGGCGGGCGAACAGCTCCAGCTGGCCCACCCGCAGGAACGATGGCGCCACCCGGGTGGTGATCGCCGCCGGGTTGTCGACCATGACGTCGGGGTCGAATGAGCGTGAATGCGGCGAGTACCAGGGCCTGCGCACCGTTTCCGCGTGCGAGGCATACAGCGCCAGCGAGCGGGAGGTGGGCACCCCAAGGGCGTGCATGAATTCCTGCGCCAGAAATTCGCGCACGCTGGAGCGCAGCACGGCCCGGCCATCGGCGCCGCGGCAATAGGGCGTGGGCCCACCGCCTTTGAGTTGCATCTCCCAGCGCCGGCCGTTGAACACGCCTTCAAACACGGAGATGGCCCGCCCATCGCCATAGCCGTTGCCGGTGCCGAACGGGCACTGCTGGATGTATTCCGTGCCGTAGATCGAAAGGGCATAGCCGGTGGCCCAGCCGAACGGCCGCATCGGCGCCTGCGCCACCGTGATGTCGCCGGAGAACAGGCGCTGGAACTCCGCATCGTGCGCCAGCGCCTCGCTCAGCCCCAGCTCCTGGAACAGGCTGCTGCTGTGTGCCACATACTGCGGCGCCGGCAGAGGCGAGGGTGTCACCGGCACGTAATGGCCGGAGAACACCTGGCGCGGCCGGTGATCGTGGCCATCAACGCTGGCCTGAGGATCCGGCTGCAGCGCCTCCAGCAGCGAGTAGTCGGCCTGTTGCGCAAAGGCCGCAAAGCTGGAGGTCGGCACTGTGCCCTAACGCTGCTGGCACCATCCTGGCGGCCACGCCGGCATCAACGAGACCAGGGCTCAACGCGCGAGCCTTGGCCAGCAAGGCTTATCTGCTGCTGCCAGGCAGCGCCTGAGCCAGCACCGTGATCAAGGCCGTATCCACACTCAGGATCCGCTCACCCAGACCCACGCGCTGCGCGATCACCGATTCAGCCAGTTCAACTTCAAAGGGCACGAAGCCGCCCTCCGGGCCGATCATCACCACCGCGGGCACCGGCGGCGCTTGTGCCAGCGACATCGGTGCTCCCATGTCGGCGATCCAGCAGGGGCGACCCGCGCACAACCCAGGCAGCTGATCCTCCACGAAGGGGCGAAACCGTTTATGCAGGTAGACCGCTGGGGCCAGCGTGTCGCGTGAGCGCTCCAGGCCCGCCAGCAGCGCTTCCTCCAGCCTGGCCGGTTGCAGCAACGGGCTCTGCCAGTAGCTCTTCTCCACCCTGGCACTGTTGATCAGATGCAGATCGCTGACGCCGAACTCGGCGCACTGCCGCAGGATCCGGCGCAGCATCTTCGGGCGCGGCAGCGCCAGCACGAGATCAAACCGATGCCGCGGCGGCGGTGGCTCGCTGAGCTGAACCGTGAGCCGCACGCCGCTGGCTTCCACCGCCTCGATCACCCCCTGGCCGCAAAGCCCACCGAGCAGACCCACCCGCAGGCTGTCGCCCACCTCGCCCTTCAGCACCTCGCGGATGTGCACCGCACGCTGATCACGCAACACGACAACATCGCCGGCAATCCAGTCGTTTGGATGCAGCAGAACGATGTTCATCCATTCAGCAGAGAGGGTTTGGAGGCGCTCAGCAGAGGGCGGGGGGAAAGGGGGATTCTCGTGCAGCTGAGAGCCTGGGTCGCAGGCCCCATGAAGCCGGCTTCATGAAGACTGATGGCCCGCGATGAAGAGCGGTGTCGATCGTGCTGCAGACCTTGCCGTGGCCTTCTGGCCGTTTCATGGTGGCTGCAACGGGATTCGGAGGCTCCATTGATGGACGACACCCCCCCTGAGCACCAGCCAGGAGCGCGCTGACGATCCGGCCCCTGCTCCAACACTTTCAACGGATCACTGATGGTCCTGGCGTGAAACGGTTGCCTCTGGCAGCCCAGCGCCGTCCACTGCACCGTTCACCGCTGCCTGCCTCAGGGCTCAGCATCAGGTGCCCCGGACCCTACGGAACGTCCCCCTAGACACCTGGCCCCAGGTGCCAGCGCCGGCAGCTCCGACCCCACAACCGAAGACACACCGATCGGACACGATCACAGGACCGCGCAGCTGCGCCCTGCCCCACCGGCAGGCACCACGGCTGAGCAGACAAGAGCCCGGGGCGGATGCTCCGGGCTTTGTTGTTGGCGCCCGAGCTGCCTGTCAGAGTGCCGGGGTTGGTGGATCAGTCATGCGCTTCACTCTGCTCTTTGCCGGTGCAACACTTCTGGCCTGCATGGCACCCCTCGGCGCCAGGGCCGTCTCACTCGATCAGGCCTGCCAGATGTTCGCCGGCAAGCTGAGCGCGGCGCAGGCGGCAGGCGACACCCAGAAGGCACAGACCATCTACAAGGAAGGCAATCAGCGCATCGCCTCCCGCTTCAACGGGGCCACCTGCCCGAACATCAAGCCGCCCACGCCCTGAACGGACGTCGGAGTCCGGCCTGTCAGCGCCTGTGGCGAAAATCCCACGGGCGCGTGATGCCACCGTTCACCTGCCACACCCCGTAGCGGCGCCGACTGGCGCGGTGCTCCGCCTCCAGATACTCCTGGGCATCGCAGCCGGAGAGGTAGCGGCGATAGGCGAAGGCCTGGCCGTCCTCCACCATCACCAGGCCGATGTTGAGCTCGCCGATCACTTCGGCCACAAGCCGGCCGTAGCGATCCACCGCCTTGAGCTGCAAGGTCACCACACTGCCCAGCGGCAGACGCTCCTGCAGGTAGTGGCGGGCCAGAGGGCCCCAGGGGCGCTGGGCCAGCTCCGGGGCATCAATGCAGGCCAGCCGCACCGTGAGCAGCCGGCCGGCCTGCCGCAGCCGCAGCGTGTCGCCATCGCCGATGGACACCACCGTGGCGGTGACCTGCTCTGGCTCCGCCCTCGCGGCTGAAGCAGACAGCCCCGGCGGACCCGGCAGACCCGGCAGCAGGGCCAGGGGCAGAAGGGCCGCCAGGGACCTCAGGGCTGGCTGGGTGAATCGGCGCCGCAATGCCTCAGCTGCCCGGGCGCACACGCTTCACCGCCAGGCCAGCTTCGGTGGCGGTCACGCCCGCCAGCAGCAGCAGCCCGAGCAGCCCCACCAGCTGGTTCTGGGACTCGGCGGCGGCATCGGCGTTCTGGGCCAGCACCGCACCGGCCACGAACCAGCCGCTGGCCAGCAGCGAGGTGATCCAGTAGGCACGCCAACGACGCTGATACAGGTAGCCGGCCCCCAGACCAGGAAGCACGTTGAGCAGCACCGCCACCCAGCCGGCCGAGGCGGCAAGGATCTGCTCACGGGATGGGGTCATGCTGGCGGGGGCGTTGGGATGTTGTCTGCGGGCCTGGTGAGGCTCTGGGGAACGCGCAGCTGCTCAGCGCTGCCGCGACGACCCCATCGACGACCAAAGCCAGGCCATCAGGGTGCTGACAGCGGCGCCGAAGGCCAGAAAGGCGATCAGCAGATCAGTCCGTTGCATCGCCCTCCGCAAGCGTTCAGGCCAGGACCCTAAGAGCGCGCTGCCGCGCCGGCGTAGCCGGAGGTACCGCTGAGGCCGGGTGTCAGCGTTTCGGCGCAGGTTGCAGCTGATCGGCAGGCACGTACCCACGCAGACCACCGCCCCGCTGCTGCACCTGGCACCAGAGGCGGCCCTGGTTGCGCTGGCAGCCGAGGTTGTCCACCAGCGTGCCGCTGGCCAGCCGGCCCAGCACGGGGGCCGACCAGGCCGGTTGCTGCCGCAGCAGCAGCGGCCCGCTCACTTGCCAGCTGCCTGCAGGCTCCCAGACGAGGATGCCGCCGTCCGCCAGCAGGCTGAGCATCAGGCGGCCGTCCTTCAGCAGGAACGAGCGGATGTTGGCGGCCTGGGCCAGCAGCGCCGCATCCAGGCTCGGCGGCGGACAGAAGGCCCGCGTGGCGGCCAGGGGTCCGAAGCGGAAGCCACCGCTGCTGGCCGCGGCACTCCCCTGGGCAGACCAGCTGCCGCGGGCGCGATTGCAGTTGAGCTGCATCGTCACGCTGCCATCGCGGCTCAGCTCCATCGTGTACGTGGTGCCGGGGCTGGGGCGGGTTGTGCCCTGGGCCGAATCCATCGACTGGACCTCAACCAGCCTCCACTGGCTATCGGCCAGCTGGGCGGGCAGGGCGGCCGCCGGTCCCACATGCAGCGGTACGGCCAGGGCCGCCGCAACCGCCACCACCGCTGGATACAGCTGCATCAACAGCACGCGCATCATGGCCGCAACCTAGCCAGGGGAGGGCACAACCTGGCCCGCTTCCAGCACAG
>CAIZNP010000259.1 GCA_903934375.1 uncultured Synechococcaceae cyanobacterium | reverse complement strand
CTGCGGACTTGTAGCTGCGGTTCTGCAGGCGATTGCGCTCGGCAATCAGAACGCGTTTCTTCGACGACTTGTTATTGGCCACAGGCGGTCGGGCACTGGCTCAGCAAACGAAGACTCTACCCCCTGCACCGCACCCAGGTCGGCTCAAGGCTGCCGGGCGGCGGCCACTTAGCTTGAATCCCCTCCCCTGACTCCCGTGTCCGTGCCCGCCAGCAGCCCGCTGACCAGCGCCGACCAGGCCGGGCGCTCCGCCGACGCGCTCACGGCGCATCAACCGGTGCAGATCCCCGTGCTGCGCGATCCGCAGGCGGCGGGCGAGCGGCTGGAGGCGATCGCCGAGCGCACCGGCAGCGGCCAGAGCCAGGAGGCGGCCGAGCGGGTGGAGGCGATCCTCGAGCAGGTGCGCACTGGTGGTGATGCCGCCCTGCTGGAGCTGAGCGAGCGCTTCGATGGCGTACGGCCCGATCCGCTGCGCATCCCCGCCGACCAACTGGAGGCCGCCTGGGCCGACACCCCGGCCGACCTGCAGGACGCCCTGCGCCTGGCCCACCGCCGCATCCTCGAATTCCACCAGCGCCAGAAACCGGCGGACATCGCCATGACGGGCGTGCATGGCGAGCGGCTGGGACGCCGCTGGCGGCCGGTGGAGCGTGCCGGTCTGTATGTGCCCGGGGGTCGCGCCAGCTATCCGAGCACGGTGCTGATGAATGCGGTGCCGGCCACGGTGGCCGGCGTGCGGCGGCTGGTGATGGTGACCCCGCCGGGCCCCGAGGGCCGCGTGAACCGCACGGTGCTGGCGGCGGCCCACCTGGCCGGTGTGAACGAGATCTATCGGGTGGGTGGCGCCCAGGCCATCGCCGCCCTGGCCTACGGCACGGAGAGCATCCCCCGGGTGGATGTGATCAGCGGCCCCGGCAACCTCTACGTGACTCTGGCCAAGAAGGCCGTCTACGGCCGTGTGGCGATCGATTCCCTGGCCGGTCCGAGCGAGGTGCTGGTGATCGCCGACCAGAGCGCCAACGCCGAGCAGGTCGCCGCCGACCTGCTGGCCCAGGCGGAGCACGACCCGCTGGCCGCCGCGATCCTGCTCACCACCAGCGAAGAGCTGGCGGCGGCGGTGCCGGCAGCGATCGAGGCCCAGCTGGCGGGCCACCCCCGCGCCGCCATCACCCGCCAGGCCCTCAACGACTGGGGGCTGATCGTGGTCTGCACCAGCCTGGAGCAGGCGGCGGCCCTAAGCGATCGCTTCGCGCCGGAGCACCTGGAGCTGCAGGTGGAGCGCCCTGAGCCGCTGGCCGATCAGATCCAGCATGCCGGCGCCATCTTTCTGGGAGCCTGGACCCCGGAGGCCGTGGGCGACTACCTGGCGGGGCCGAACCACACCCTGCCCACCTCCGGCACGGCCCGTTTCGCCGGCGCCCTCAGCGTGGAGACCTTCCTGCGCCACACCAGCCTGATCCAGTTCAACCGGGCCGCGCTGGAGGCCACCGGGCCGGCCGTGATCACCCTGGCCGAGAGCGAAGGGCTGCACAGCCATGCCGAATCGGTTCGCCGGCGGCTGCAGTGATGAAGCGCCGGAGCCCGCCAACAGGCGCGGGCCCTCAGCCCCCGGCGGCAGCGGCTCGGAAACCCGCGAAACGATTCACCCAGGCCGGGAAGTCTTCAGCCGGCATCGGCCTGGCGATGCCGAACCCCTGGCCGAATTCACAGCCCATCTCCCGGAGCATCTCCTGGTGCGGCGAGGTCTCCACCCCCTCCGCGACACAGCGCAGCCCGAAGGCATGCGCCAGATCAATCACGGCGCGCACGATCAGCGCGTCACTGGGCTCGGTCAGCATCTGCTTCACAAAAGACCGGTCGATCTTGATGACCGACACCGGCAGCTGGCGCAGGTAGGAGAGCGACGAGTAGCCGGTGCCGAAATCATCGAGGGCAAAACTGACCCCCGCTTCACAGCAGGCCCGCATCGTGGCCCTCACCTGGCTGAGGTCACGCAGGGCCGCAGACTCCAGCACCTCGAGCCGCAGGGCTCCCGGTGGCAACGGGGGATGATTGCTGAGGCGAGCGATGAGGCGCGTACTGAAGCCGGGATCGAGCAGTTCATGGGCTGAGACATTGACGCTGATCCCTTCACAGAGCCCGGCACTCAGCCATGGGGTCGCCCAGTGGAGAGCCTGCTCCATCACCCAGTCGCCGAGAAAGAGGATGGCGGAATCGTCCTCGATCAGCGGCAGCCACTCTCCTGGCAGCAGCAGACCCTGATCGGCAGAGGCCAAGCGAACGAGAACCTCAAGCGAGGACACTTTGCCGGTGCTGAGGTCGACCATCGGCTGCACAAACAGGCGAAGATCCCCCGCGGTGATGGCGGAGCGAATGGCACGGATACGGGCATGGCGCTCATGCTCACGCTGCTCGAAGCTGGCATCAAAGAGATGAATGCGGCCGCGGCCGGCACGCTTGGCGGCATACATGGCCTGATCGGCCTGGCGCAGCAACAGATCCGGATCAGCGTCATCAGGGGGCACGAGGCGCAGGCCGAGGCTGGTGCTCACGGCAACGGAATATCCCTCTCCGATCGTGCAGGGCTCGGCGACCAAGGCCAGGAGTGCCTCGGCCCGCTCCAGCAGTTGCTGCCGGCTTTCCAGCTCGGGCAGCACCACCACGAATTCATCGCCGCCAAGACGAGCCACTGTGTCGCCAGGGTGCATGCTCCCGCGCAGGCGCTTGGCCATCAAGGCGAGCAGTTCGTCGCCGACGGCATGGCCATAGCTGTCGTTGACCAGCTTGAACGCGTCGAGATCCAGGTAACCCACCACCAGGAGGTGGCCGCTGAGACGCGCTGTCGCGAGGGCTTCCTCCAGTCGCCGCCCGAGCATGGAGCGGTTGGGCAAACCGGTGAGCGGATCTTCATAGGCCATCTGCTCGAGGCGCTGATCGATCTGCTGTCGCTCGAAGCCCTGGGCAAAGCTGCTCACCACGATCCGCAGCACCGCGACCTCCTCCTCGCTCCAGCAGCGGCTGCCGCGCACGTGGTCGAAGCCGACGAAGCCATCGAGCTGGCCACGGCACACCAGCGGCAGCGCCAGCAGCGAGTGGATGCCCTGGGCCTTGAGCATCTCGCGCATGACCTCGCCCTCAGGCGGGAGGTCGTCGAGGCTGGAGAGGTTGATGGCACGGCCGGCCCGCAGCTCCTCCATCCACCAAGGGAACAGATCAGCGGGCAGCTCCTGCAGGTGCTCGATCTGGGGCTCCACCCCGGGGGCAGACCACTCATGGGTGTTGCACAAGACGCCCTGCTCAGCGCGGATCTGGAACAGGTAGGTGCGATCAGCGTCGAACAGACGACCGATCGCCGCCAGGGTCCGGTTGATGTTGGCGTTGAGGGCGCTGCTCGGCTCAGCGATGAAATCCCTGGTCGTGTTGGCGATCAGGGAGAGCAGATCTGCGCTGAGGGCCCTCATGGCCGCTGCTCCCGCAACTCAGCGCTTCTGCAGATCCCGCACCCCGGCCACGCCATCAACGATCTCGCCAACAAGCACCTGATCGGTGAGATTCACGAACAACCCATTTTCCAGCACGCCGGGAAGGTTGTTGATCGTTTTCTCGAGGCCCTCGGGATCGCTGATGCCGCCGGCGAACTTCACATCCAGCACCAGATTGCCCTGGTCGGTCACAACCGGGCCGGCCTTCTTCACGGCCATGCGCAGCTGGGCGTCGCCGCCCAGCTCAGCCAGCTGGCCCCGCACCTGACGCCAGGCGCCGGGAAGCACCTCCACCGGCAGCAGGAAGCCCAGGTTGAGGGTATCGACGAGCTTGGTGGAATCCACCACCACCACGAAGCGCTTCGCCCGCACGGCCACGAGCTTCTCCTGCACGTGGCAGGCGCCGCCGCCCTTGATCAGCTGGAAGGAGGGATCCACCTCATCGGCACCGTCGATGGCCAGATCAATGCGGTCGACGGCATTGAGGCTCTGCAGGGGGATACCCAGCTCAGCCGCCAGCACCTCGCCCTGGAAGGAGGTGGCCACACCCACGATGTCGGTGAGTGCACCGCTCTTGAGCTTGGCGCCGAGTGCCTGGATCATCAGGGCGGCGGTCGAGCCGGAGCCCAGGCCCACCACCATGCCGTTCTGGATCTGCTCGGTGGCGGCCGCCGCCACCGCCTGCTTCATCTGATCCTGCAGATCCGCCATCACGCCACGCTGAAGTGGCGGTGACCGTAGCTCAGCTACCGGAACCCACCCCCGGGTGAGCGCCGGGGTGGGGCAGGGCCGCCGGCCGGATCGCCAGGTTCAGCTCCTTGTCGCCGCGCAACACCGTGAGCGGCAGGGCCTCGCCCACCTGGGAGGCCTCCACCAGCTGCAGCAGCACCGCCGGATCGCGCACGGGCTGATCGGCGGCGGACACCACCAGATCACCCCGGCGCAGGCCGGCCGTCTCGGCCGGGCTCTCGGGCAGCACCCGCTGCACCAGGGCGCCGTCGCGCTCCGGCAGCTGCACCAGGGCGTTGGGATCGGCGTTGTTATCGCGGGCGAGGCGCGGGTTGAGCGGCACCAGCTGCAGCCCCAGATAGGGGTGCACCACCGGGCTGCCCTGGCCCAGCTGGGCCGCCACACCCTTGGCCAGGTTGATCGGGATGGCGAAGCCCAGGCCGGCCCCCGGGCCGGAACGCACCAGGGTGTTGATGCCCACCACCTCACCCCTGGCATTGATCAGCGGGCCCCCGGAATTGCCGGGGTTGATGGCGGCGTCGGTCTGGATCAGATCGAGGCGCTTGTCGGAGAAGCCGAGGCTGTTGATGTTGCGGTGCAGGCTGCTGACGATGCCCAGCGTCACGGTGCGCTCCAGGCCGTAGGGGGTGCCCAGGGCGATCGCCCAATCGCCCACCTCCAGGGCTTCGGAATCCCCCAGCGGGGCCGCCTTGGGGCTGGCGCCGCCGGGAATGCGCAGCACCGCCAGATCGGTGACCGGGTCGGCACCGAGCACGCTGCCCTCCACATCGCGGCCGTCGGCGAGGGTCACCTCGACCCGATCGGCGCCGTCCACCACGTGGGCGTTGGTGAGCACCAGTCCCTGGCTGTCAATCACGATGCCGGAGCCCTGGCCGCGCTCACGGCTGCTGGGCAGCTGATCACCGAACAGTTCGCGCAGCAGCGGATCGCTGAACACCGGATCCAGGCCAGCGCGCGGCACGGTGCGCTCGGTGTCGATCCGCACCACCGCCGGGGCCACCCGCTTTACAGCGCTGGTGACAAAGCTGCCGGCCTGGGGCTCAAGCGGGCCGGCCCAGGCGGGGGCTGGCCCAGCGCCGAGGGTGATGAAGCCAAGCAGCGGGCCCAGCAGCACAGCCCCCAGCAGAACGGCGAACAGGCGGCGCAAGGGCGGCATCAGCAAGCCCGGCAACGCTAGGCAGCCACCAGCGGCGACCAACGCAGCAGCCGGGTGCTGATCTCCCCACAGGAGCCCAGGGTGAGCAGGCGGCCGCCGGGCCAGTCGGGCTGGCCCAGCGGGCAGGGCTGCACCGCCGTAAACGGCGCCAGGGTGGAGGGGCAGCCCCACAGGGGCAGGGATTCGCCGCCGCCGGGGCGCGGCAGGCTCCCGTGCCAGTGCTGATGGATGTGGCCGAACACCACGCCGCGCACCCGCGGGCTGGCCAGCAGCGGCCCCAGCAGGCGCTGGGGCTGCTGCAGAGCCAGATCATCCAGAAACGTGCCACCGCCGAGCGCCAGCGGTGGATGGTGCAGGGCCACCAGCACGGGGCCGGAGCCCTGCAGCAGCTGCCCCTCCAGCCAGGCCAGCTGGCGCGGCTCGATCCAGCCCGCCACGGCGCCGGGGCGGTGGCTGCTGAGCAGCAGCAGCTGCCAGGCACCCAGCGGCTGCAGGGCCGGGGCGATGGCGGCGGAGCGGCCCAGTGCCGCCCGCAGCAGCGGCAGGTGGTCGTGGTTGCCGGGCAGCAGGGCCACCGGGATGCCCGCCGGCGCGAGCTCCTGCGCCAGCCAGTCCCGCAGCAACACGTAGCCGCCCCAGCTCTCGTCCTGGCAGAGATCACCGCTGAGCAGCAGCAGATCCGGGGGCTCGCCCCCCAGCTGGACGAGAGCCTGCCGCCAGGCATGGCGCAGATGGGCCAGAGCCTCAACGCCCCGGCAGCGGCCGTGAGGATCAGCTAGCAGGTGGGGATCGCTGAGTTGAAGAACCCGCATGCCGGCTCAGGCTCACCGATGGCAGGCCTTAAGTTGCCAGCTCCGCGCATCGTTGGCATGGCTGCGATCCCCCCCGGCACTCGGCAACGCTGCAACCTCTGCCAGGTGGAGATCCAGGGCATGGTCGGCGGAGGCGACCTGGTGCACTTCAGCCAGGGCGGCCCTTCCACCCGCTCCAAGCTCTGGGCGCGGGTGTGCCAGTACCTGCGCACCGATGAACAGAAGGCCCAGTGCCTCAACCAGGACCCGAGCCTGCGCGGCGAGATCCAGCCCGGCGACAGCTACATGGAGCCGCCGGCAGTCGACCTGAGCAGCTTCTGAACAGGTTCTGAGCAGCTGCTGAGGACGTCCCGAGCAACGACGACGGGCCGGGCGCACGGCGATCGCCTACCCTCAGGACGTGCCCGGCGGGCATCATTCCGAACAGTCTGCGCACGAGCGGCGGCCCGACGGCCCGACGCGGCGCCAGACCGGACGGAGGCAGATCACTGCAGGTGCCGGACGGGTGGCCCGTTCCCCTGTTGCGCACCGCCCCTTGCCGCACCCCCTGATCCCCGACCTCCAGAGCCTGGCCAGCCAGGCGGCGGATGCCGCCGGATTCAAGGTGTGCGGCGTTCAGCTGCTCACCCACCGCATCCCGATGACGCTGCAGGTGCAGCTGCGTCTGGCCGACGGCGGTGACGTCAGTCTCGATCAATGCGCCGCCTTCAGCGGCGTGCTGGGGGAGGTGCTCGAGGCCAGCGACCTGATCGAGGAGCCCTATGTTCTCGAGATCAGCAGCCCCGGCGTCAGCGAGGAGCTGAACGACGACCGCGACTTCCGCAGCTTCCGCGGCTTCCCGGTGAGCGTTCAAACCCTTGATGCCGCCACAGGGGCCGAATCCAGCCGCGAGGGCCTGCTGCTGGAGCGCGACGACAGCCACGTGCTGCTCAACGTGCGCGGCCGCACGGTGCGCCTTCCCCGCGGCGAGGTGATCGCCGTGCGGCTGGTCACCCCCACCGAGGGCTGACGCTCCCCATTTCCACGCCCGCCTCCATCCCCCTTAGCCCATGGCACTGGTTCTGCTCCCTGGTCTGACGAACCTGATCGAGGACATCAGCGACGAGAAGAAGCTGCCTCCGCAGGTGGTGGAGGCGGCCCTGCGCGAAGCGCTGCTCAAGGGCTACGAGCGCTACCGCCGCACCCTATACCTGGGCATCAGCGAGGACCCCTTCGAGGAGGACTACTTCTCGAATTTCGACGTGGCCCTCGACCTCGATGAGGAGGGCTACCGCGTGCTCGCCTCCAAGATCATCGTGGAGGAGGTGGAGAGCGAAGACCACCAGATCGCCCTGGCCGAGGTGATGCAGGTGGCCGAGGACGCCCAGGTGGGCGACACCGTTGTGCTCGATGTCACCCCCGAGAAAGAAGACTTCGGCCGCATGGCCGCCGCCACCACCAAGCAGGTGCTGGCCCAAAAGCTGCGCGATCAACAGCGCCGCATGATCCAGGAGGAGTTCGCGGATCTCGAAGACCCCGTGCTCACCGCCCGGGTGATCCGCTTCGAGCGCCAGAGCGTGATCATGGCCGTGAGCAGCGGCCTGGGCCGCCCCGAGGTGGAGGCCGAATTGCCGCGCCGCGATCAGCTCCCCAACGACAACTACCGCGCCAACGCCACCTTCAAGGTGTTCCTCAAGGAAGTGAGCGAGGTGCCGCGCCGCGGACCGCAGCTGTTCGTGAGCCGTGCCAACGCCGGCCTGGTGGTGTATTTGTTTGAGAACGAAGTGCCCGAGATCCAGGAAGGATCCGTGCGCATCGTGGCCGTGGCCCGCGAGGCCAATCCCCCCAGCCGCTCGGTGGGCCCCCGCACCAAGGTGGCCGTCGATTCCGTGGAGCGCGAAGTGGATCCGGTGGGGGCCTGCATCGGCGCCCGCGGCTCCCGCATCCAGCAGGTGGTGAACGAGCTGCGCGGCGAGAAGATCGATGTGATCCGCTGGTCGCACGATCCGGGCCAGTACATCGCCAACTCCCTGAGCCCGGCGCGGGTGGAGGCGGTGCGGCTGGTGGATCCCGAGGGTCAGCACGCCCATGTGCTGGTGCCGCCCGATCAGCTCAGCCTGGCCATCGGTCGTGAGGGCCAGAACGTGCGCCTGGCCGCCCGCCTCACCGGCTGGAAGATCGACATCAAGAACAGCACCGAATACGACCAGACCTCTGAAGACGAGAAAGTCTCCGAGCTGATTGCCCTGCGCCAGGAGGAGGAGGCCCTGCAGGCCGAGGCCGAGGCCCGGCTCCAGGCGGAGCAGGCCCTGCGCGCCGAGGAGGACGCCCGCCTGCGCGAGCTCTATCCCCTGCCGGAAGACGAGGAGGAGTACGGCGAGGAGTACGCCGATGACGACGTGCAGGCCGAGGTTGCCGCCGAGACCGAACCCGAACCCGAAGCCGAGGCCGAACCCGAAGCCAGCGCCGACGACGCAGAGGCAAACGAGGCCGATGCGGACGAGGCCCGGTGAGCGAGCGTCCCGTCCTGAGGCGCTGCGTGAGCTGCCGTCAGCTGCTGGATCGCCGGCAGCTGTGGCGGGTCATCCGCCTGGCGGAAGGGGGCATGTCGCTCGATCAGGGCATGGGCCGTTCGGCCTATCTGTGTCCGAACCGGGACTGTCTCGAGGAGGCCAAGCGCCGCCGGAAACTGCAGAAGGCACTGCGTTGCCAGGTTGCGGAATCCATCGTCGCAGCCCTGGAACAGCGTCTGCTCACCACCCGTGCAGCAGACGCTGAGGCAAGATGAAACGTGGCCTCACCGTGCGTGGAGGCCCGGTGGCACTTGTTGCCCCGATCCATTGGAGCACTGAATGACCAGCAGCGGCAAAGTCAGGATCTACGAGCTGTCCAAGGACCTTGGTCTGGAGAACAAGGACGTGCTCGATGCCGCCGAGAAGCTGTCCATCGCGGCGAAGAGCCACAGCAGCTCGATCAGCGATGACGAGGCAGCCCAGATCCGCAGCCTGATCAAGAAGGACCGCAACGGTTCCGGCGGCTCCGCCGGGGCTGCGACGTCCGGTACGGCGGTACCCGCCGCACCCAAGGCGATCCTCGCGGTGCAGAAGGCTCCGGCAGCAGCCCAGGGCAGCCCGAGCGCCCCACCCGCCGGCGCTGCGCCCCGACCGCCCGCAGCCCCAGCTCCAGCCCGCCCGGCGACGCCCGTGAAGCCAGCCCCGCCAGCCCGTCCGGCCGCAGCGGCCTCAGCAGCAGCCTCAGCACCGGCGCCAGCCCGGCCTGCAGCACCACCCAGCTCGGCAGCTCCGGCGAAGCCCGCGGCACCAGCTCCGGCCAAGCCCGCCGCACCAGCGGCTGCGAAGCCCGCGGCGGCGACTCCGCGCCCCGCAGCCCCAGCCCCTCAGGCCGCTCGCCCCGCTGCGCCAGCGCCGGCGCGCCCGGCCGCTCCGCCGGCACGCCCGGCTGCCGGTGCCAAACCGGCCACTCCAAGCCGCCCGGGCAGCCCGGCACCGGCCCGTCCGGCACCGGCGATCGTGTCGAAGACCCCCGCAGCCCCGGCAGGCAGCCCTGGCGCGC
Organism: uncultured Synechococcaceae cyanobacterium; assembly: GCA_903934375.1. Classification (GTDB taxonomy): domain Bacteria; phylum Cyanobacteriota; class Cyanobacteriia; order PCC-6307; family Cyanobiaceae; genus Vulcanococcus. The sequence continues at coordinate 24,633 of CAIZNP010000259.1, read as the reverse complement.
CCGCAGCGCGCAAACCGGCTGCACCGGCACCGGCCGCTGCCCCAACACCCCGCCCGAGCGGGCCGCCGGCTCGCCCGGCGGCAGCACCCCAGCGGCCAGCCGCCGGCGCCCCTGCCCCGGTGCGCCCAGGGTCCGGACGCCCGCAGCAACTGGTAGGCCGGCCCCAGAGCGGCCAGAGCCAGGGTGCCGCCACCACAGGCAGTGGTGGCGGCAGTCGTCCGGCCCCTCCGTCCGGCCGGCCTCCCCTGAGTCAGCGCCCCGGAATGCCCACACGCCCGGGCGCGCCAGCCCCGGTGCGGGTCGGCCAGGGCGCCAAGCCCGGCGCTCCGCCGGTCCGCCCCCAGGTGGAACTGGTGGGCAAGCCGATCCGCCGCGACACCAGCGGCGCCGCCGGCGGCGGCAACCGCCCCGCGCCGCCGAGCCGCCCCGGCATGCCAGGGATGCCCGGCATGCGCAAGCCGATGGCGCCCGGCGAGCTGATGCAGCTGCAGAAGCCAGGCGCCCGTCCGATGGCGGCCCCACCGCGGCGCTCCCCCAGCGGAGAGGGCGAAGCCGGTACCGGCGGTACCGATGGTGCGGCGCGTCCCACAGCCGCCGCCCCCACGGCTCCGCGGCGCCCCAACTTCCGCACACCGCAGCCCCCAGGCGGAGCCCGGCCCCGCCGGCCCGACTGGGACGACAGCGCCAAGCTGGAGGCCCTGCGCAGCCGCACGCCTCAGAAGCAGCGCCAGAAGGTGCACATCATCGGCGAAAACGATGATGCGCTCACCGCCGAAACCAGCGGCTTCGCCGGCGAGCAGGACGCCTTCGTGCTGCAGGCCTCGCTGGCCCGGCCGGCGAAGCCCCGGAGCGGCGCGGCGGCCCAGGCCAAACCCACGGCCGTGTCGCGCAAGCGCAAGAAGGAAACCACGCGTCAGCGCCAGCGCCGCCGGGCCATGGAACTACGCGCAGCCCGTGAGGCCAAGCAGCAGCGGCCCGACATGCTGGTGGTGCCCGAGGGCAACCTGACGGTGCAGGAGCTGGCCGACAAGCTCGGCGTCGAGAGCTCCGAGATCATTAAGAGCCTCTTCTTCAAGGGGATCATTGCCACCGTCACCCAGACGCTCGACCTCTCGGCGATCGAGACGGTGTCTGAAGAGTTCGGCGTGCCCGTTCTCGAGGACGACAAGGAGGAGGCCGCCGCCAAGACGGTGGAAATGATCGAGGCGAGCGATCTGGCGCACCTGATCCGCCGGCCGCCCGTGGTCACCGTGATGGGCCACGTGGACCACGGCAAGACCAGCCTGCTCGATGCCATCCGCAAGACCCGCGTGGCGGCCGGCGAGGCCGGCGGCATCACCCAGCACATCGGTGCCTACCAGGTGTCGGTGCCCCACGCCGGCGAGCAGCGCAAGATCACCTTCCTCGACACCCCCGGCCACGAGGCGTTCACGGCCATGCGCGCCCGCGGCACCAAGGTGACCGACGTGGCGGTGCTGGTGGTGGCCGCCGATGACGGCGTTCGCCCCCAGACCCTGGAGGCCATCAGCCACGCCCGCGCCGCCAAGGTGCCGATCGTGGTGGCGATCAACAAGATCGACAAGGAGGGCGCCTCGCCCGAGCGGGTCAAGCAGGAGCTCTCCGGCCAGGACCTGGTGGCCGAGGACTGGGGCGGCAACACGGTGATGGTGCCGGTGAGCGCCATCAAGGGCGAGAACATCGACCAGTTGCTGGAGATGATCCTCCTGGTCACCGAGGTGGAGGACCTGCAGGCCAACCCGGACCGCATGGCCCGCGGCACGGTGATCGAGGCGCACCTCGACAAGGCCAAGGGTCCGGTGGCCACGCTGCTGATCCAGAACGGCACGCTGCACACCGGCGATGTGCTGGCCGCCGGCCCTGTGCTGGGCAAGGTGCGGGCCATGGTGGACGACAGCGGCAAGCGCGTGAAGGAGGCCGGCCCCTCCTACGCCGTGGAGGCCCTCGGCTTCAGCGAGGTGCCCACCGCCGGCGATGAGTTCGAGGTGTACCCAGACGAGAAGACCGCCCGTTCCGTGGTGGGCGATCGGGCCAACGAGGCCCGGGCAACCCGCCTGGCTCAGCAGATGGCCTCCCGCCGGGTGTCGCTGGCGTCGATGTCCGGCAAGGCCAGCGAGGGCGAGCTCAAGGAGCTCAACCTGATCCTCAAGGCCGACGTGCAGGGTTCCGTCGAGGCGATCCTGGGCTCGCTGGAGCAGCTGCCCCAGGGCGAGGTGCAGGTGCGGGTGCTGCTCTCCGCACCGGGCGAGATCACCGAGACCGACGTGGACCTGGCCGCCGCCTCCGGCGCCGTGATCGTGGGCTTCAACACCTCGATGGCACCGGGCGCCAAGCGCGCCGCCGATGCCACCGGTGTGGACGTTCGCGACTACGACGTGATCTACAAGCTGCTGGAAGACATCCAGCTGGCCATGGAGGGCCTGCTGGAGCCGGAGCTGGTGGAGGAGACCCTGGGCGAAGCCGAGGTGCGGGCCGTGTTCAGCATCGGCAAGAGCGCCGTGGCGGGTTGCTACGTCACCAACGGCAAACTGCAGCGCAACTGCAAGGTGCGCGTCTGGCGCGGCAAGGAGAAGGTGTTCGAGGGCGACCTCGACTCCCTGCGCCGCGGCAAGGACGACCAGAAGGAAGTGGCCACCGGCTTCGAGTGCGGCATCGGTTGCGATCGCTTCGCCAACTGGCAGGACGGCGACCGTGTCGAGGCCTACAAGCTCGCCACCCAGCGCCGCACCCTGAGCACCTGAGTGCTCCGCCACTGACCCCCCTCCCACCGTGACCAGCCCGCAGGGCAACCCGGCCCGCCGCGAACCGCTCCTGTGGCTCCAGCTGCTGGGGCTGGCGGCCCTGCCCCTGGAGGCAGCCGCCCTGCTGCTGGTGCTGGCAGGGGCCGACCCCGGCCCGCTCCCGGGGCTTGAGCGGCTGTTCTGCTGGGCACTGGGCGCTGCTGGGCCGGCAGTCCTGCTCTGGCGCCTGCCGCCGGATCTGTGGTCGCTGCTGCTGCTGCAGGTGCCGCTCAAGGGCCGGCGGCCCGATCAGCTGCGCCTGAGCGCCCTGCAGGGTGCTCTGCCCCTGAGGCTGCTGGCCGCTGCGGGTGCCCCCCTGCTGCTGCCCCTGCTCTGGTGGAGCGATCGGGCCGCCGGTCTGGCCTGGGCCTGGTCGCCGCTGAGCAGCAGCCCCCGCCTGGTGGTGCTGCTGGTGGCCGCCACCCTGCTGGCGCTGATGCTCTGGCAGTGGCAGCAGATCGTGCAGGCCCTGTGGCTGTTCAGCCGCCCGGCCGCCCAGGTGGCGCAGACCCTGCCCCTGCCGGCCTCGGACGCCGCCGACCGCCGCCTCAACCTGGGGCTGCCGCTGCTGTTGCTGGCGCCCCTTGAAGCCAGCGAAGCTGCGACAACAACCAGGCCGGCTGCTGACACAGAACTCCTGCCAGATCCAGGACCAGAAGCAGAGCCAGATTCAGCACCCGCCGCCGATCCACAACCCGCCGCAGAGTCAGTCAGCGCCGCCGGAGTCGGCGGAATCGATGCTGGGGCTCCGATCGCGCCAGAGCAGGGTGCCGAACAGGCCGAGGGCAACGATCTGAATCAGCAGGTCTGAGCCGGCCACCACATTCCCGGCGGAGGCACGCATGGCCATCGTGGCCAGGCCGAGGCCGGCGGAGGCGGTGAAGGCCAACCAGAGAGCGCGGCGCAGCCCCCGCCACGGTGTGCGCGACTCCTGCAGCAGCCGTGCCCGCAGTGCTGGATCAAGCGGCTCGCGGGCGGGAGGAACCATGGCGCGGCCGGGAACGGATGAAGCTGAATGCTAGGTTGTGAAAGCTGCCGGTGTAGCTCAGTGGTAGAGCAACTGATTCGTAATCAGTAGGTCGTCGGTTCAAATCCGATCTCCGGCTTCCAGCACAACAGACCACCCTCAAAAACCCCGGCCTGCGGCTGGGGTTTTCTGCTTTTGGAATAACGATTCCGATGGCCGACACCATCGGTTGGTGCACAACCAGAGGCACATGCCTATCACAGACTTAACAGTCGCAGATCAGCACCTCAGAGCGATCAGAGTGGCCTGAATACATGCCATTCCATGCAACAAGGCAGGCAATCAGATTGAATTTAGAAGCGAAACGCCGATGCGACCCTGAAGGGTCTCCAGCCGCTCACCCCCCACCCGCCGCCGCCTGCAGGCAGGCAGGAAGAAAGGCGATCCAGGACAGCACGGAGTTGCACTGCAGCGGCTTGTCGCAGGGCAGCGAGGAGCAACGCAGAGGCGAGGGGCCGGCCAGATCGAGCACCAACGGGGCGGGAAGTCGGCTGAGGATGCCCAGAGCGGTGAGGGTTCCGCCGCGCGCTTCGGAAAGGATCGCCGCGCGCAGGGCCGGCACCCGCAGATCGCGGCGGCCTGAGAGCAGCGGGCGATAGGCGCGGGTCTGTTGCTCCAGAAAGGCCGTTCCTGCCGGCGAATCGAGGAAGCGGGCCAGGGCCACCAGATCCACCCCATACGGTTTGACTAGGGCGGCGCGCAGATCGGCATCCGGCCAGCCGGAGCTGGCCACCAGGCGCAGCAGGCGCTGGTCGCTGAAGCTGCCATCCGCCGCGAACTGGCGCAGGGCGGCCGCCGGGATGCTCCACAGTTCAGCGCCGGTGCTGAGGCGCAGCGGCTGTGGCTGGGGCGAGGCGGGCGCTGCCGCGGCCGCCACCGGAGCAGGAACCGCGGTAGCGCGAGCTGGAACGAACGGAACCAGTGATGCCATCCCGGTTGCAGCCGCAAGTGCAACTCCAACTGCACAGCGCGGCAGGCACTCGGCCCGCCGCCCCGCCAACGCCGTCCTCACTGGTTAAGCTTGAGTACGGCCATGAAGGCTTCCTGGGGCACCTCCACCTTGCCCATGGCCTTCATACGCTTCTTGCCCTTGGCCTGCTTCTGCAGCAGCTTCTTCTTGCGGGAGATGTCGCCGCCGTAGCACTTGGCGAGCACGTCCTTGCGCATGGCGCTGATGCTCTCAGAGGCGATCACACGGCTACCGATGGCCGCCTGAATCGGGATCTTGAACTGCTGGCGCGGGATCAGCTCCTTGAGCTTCTCCACCAGACCCTTGCCCACGTTGTAGGCCTTGTCGCGATGCACGATTGTAGTGAGCGGATCGGCGCGTTCGGCGTTAATCAGCACATCCAGGCGCACCAGCTCATTCTTGCGGTAGCCGATCAGCGAATACTCCATCGAGGCATAACCCTTGGTGCGGCTCTTCATCTGATCGAAGAAATCAGTCACCACTTCGGCCAAGGGCATCTCGTAGTGCAGGGTGACGCGATCGGTGGTGATGTATTTCATGTCAATGAATTCTCCGCGCCGCTCCTGGCACAGCTCCATCAGGGCGCCGTTGTAGGTGTTGGGTGTATAGATCTCCAGCTTCACGTAGGGCTCTTCGATCGATTCACGCTTCTGCGGATCCGGCAGGGTGGCGGGGTTATCCACCATCAGTGTGCTGCCATCGAGCATGTTCACCTGATAGATCACCGAAGGAGCGGTAACGATCAGATCGAGGTCGTACTCACGCTCGAGCCGCTCCTGCACGATCTCCATGTGCAGCAGGCCGAGGAAGCCGCAGCGGAAGCCGAAGCCCATGGCACTGCTGGTTTCCGGCTCGTATTTCAGGGCCGCATCGCTCAGCTGCAGCTTGTCGAGCGCCTCGCGCAGATCGGGGTATTGATCGGCATCGGTGGGAAACAGGCCGCAGAACACCATCGGCTTGGCCTCGGTGTAGCCAGGCAGCGGCTCGGTGGCAGGGTTGTTCACCAGGGTGATCGTGTCGCCCACGCGGGCATCGGCCACGGCCTTGATCGAGGCGGCCAGATAGCCCACCTCGCCGGCATGGAGAGACTCCACCTGACGCTGATCAGGCGCCATCACCCCCACCTCATCGAGCTCGTAGGTCTTGCCGGAGGCCATCAGCAGCACCTTGTCCTTGCGGCTGATCGAGCCGGAGATCACCCGGAAATACACGATCACGCCCCGATAGGGGTCGTAATAGGAGTCGAAGATCAACGCCCGCAGCGGTTCGCCCAGCCGATCAGGCGGCGGCGGCACCCGCTCCACAACCGCCTGCAGGATGTCCGGCACGCCGAGGCCGGTCTTGGCGGAACATGGAATCGCATTCGAGCAGTCGAGGCCGATGATCGCTTCGATTTCCTCGCTGATGCGCTCAGGATCGGCACCGGGCAGATCGATCTTGTTGAGAACGGGAATGATCTCGAGGTTGTTCTCGATCGCCAGATACACGTTGGCCAGGGTCTGCGCCTCCACCCCCTGGCTGGCATCCACCACCAGCAGGGCTCCTTCACAGGCCTGCAGCGAGCGGCTCACCTCATAGGAGAAATCAACGTGGCCGGGTGTATCGATCAGGTTGAGGATGTAACGCTCACCATCGGCGGCCACGTACTCCATGCGGGCAGCCTGGAGCTTGATCGTGATGCCCCGCTCGCGCTCCAGCTCCATATTGTCGAGGAACTGCTCCTGCATGTCGCGGGCGGCAACGGTGCCGGTGTCCTGCAGCAGGCGATCGGCCAGGGTCGATTTGCCATGGTCGATATGCGCAATGATGCAGAAATTGCGGATGCGGGAGACGGGAGCGTCTGTCATAGGGCAGGCGTTGGGCAGGCGTGCGGCCGCCCCCGCGGGCTGGGGCCGGGGTCTGGCAGTGACACGATCCTAGTCAGGGGCGCGCACGCGCCTGAGTTTGGCCTACGCTGTTGAAATCGAATCGATCAAGATGTTGCGTGGCCGAACGCCAAGCCAAGGGGAGTGAGCTGCGGCGAACAGACCGCGATGAAGGCCTCAAGCTGCTCTATGGCTCTGCTATGGATGTGGCCCGCCAGAAGAGCCAGATCCCCGAGGGGACGACTCCGTCGTTCGAGCACTCCAAGCTGGAGCGCGGTCAGTACAAGATTCGCTCCAACTCAGACCGTCTGATCACGAGCGTGACCCTGCATGAGGCACGCTCGATGCTGGCGTACCGGCGGGAAGTGGCCCGCAAGATCCTGGATCGCGCCAAGGTCTTCATCAACTCCGACAATCCCGGCAACCAGGAGAAACGTCTGATCCGGATCCAGCCCCTGGAGCTCCGCGCTCTGGCCTGGGCGATCGGCACCGGCCGTCGCATCCCCCCGCCGCCCGATGCCCAAAAGGAGCCATGGCTGAGCATCGGCCTGCTGCTCTGCTGCCTGGTTCCGGGCGTGCTGCACCTGCTCCAGCGCCAGCGGCTACAAAAGGATTACCACCAGAATCTTGCTGATCTAGTCGACCGATGGAGGATGGCTGGCAAGCAGGATCCGCCCGACAGCTTCTTCGCGCTGTACCACCTCTGAGCTGAGCCAGCTGATCACTGGCCCCTCACTTCCGCCCCCCCACCCATGCACCCGCGGGTTGTCAGCCATCGCCGCGTCACCGAACGCGGCGATGGCATTGAGCTCCTGTTCGGAGCTGCGCAGGATCTGGCACGCCAGAAGGGCAAGCTGACCACGGGCATCCAGGCCTGCCCGCTGCACTCGGGGCTGGAGCGCGGCCTGTTCAAGCTGCGCAGCACGCGCAACACCCTGATCGTCGCCCTGCCGATCCAGGAGGTGCGCGAGATGCTGTACCAGCGGCGCAAACTCGCCTGCCAGGTGATCGAGAGTGCCGGCATCGAGATCAACGCGGCCAACCCACCCAACCTGGAGCGCCAGAAAGTTCGGGTCCAGACCCTGGATGTGCGCGCACTGGCCTGGGCGATTGGCCACGGCAAGCGTGTGCCCTACTACCGGAAGCGTCGCTGGGCAGCGCTGGAGGCGGTGTTGCTGCTGCTCTGCGGCGTGGTGCCTGGCCTGATTTACCTGAGCTGGCAGGCCAACCGGCGGCGGCAATATCGGCACGAGCTGGCGGAACTGGTGAAACGCTGGCGCGCGGCAGGCCAGCCGGAACCAACGGCGAGCTTCTACCGGCTCTACGGACACCAGCATCAGTGAGGCCTGCCGCATCAGCCAGCGGCAGCACCAGCTTCGGCTCAGGCACCGCCTAGGATCAGATCAACGAACACCGTTGCAGCAGCGCCCCATGAGCAGCGACACCATCACCTCCGATCCCCAGGCTCTGACGATCGAAAACGTTGAGCGAACCCTCGACGAACTTCGCCCCTACCTGATGGCTGATGGCGGCAATGTTGAGGTTGTCGAGATCGACGGACCGATCGTGAAGGTTCGCCTGCAGGGGGCCTGCGGCTCCTGCCCCAGCAGCACGATGACGCTGAAGATGGGCATCGAGCGCAAACTGCGCGAGGCCATTCCCGAAGTGTCCGAGGTTGTACAGGTGCTCTGAGGCAGGCGGCGAAAGACTAGCCAGAAACGCGAAATCTGCGCAGAAAAAAAAGCAGAAACAAGCGCAAAAGCGAATTCAGATTGCGAAGCAGACCTAAATTCTCTTGACGCGGTCTGAGGACCAGCTTGATCTTGTTGCGCCGATCACTGCACATCCACTCTCGTAAACTCGCCGCAACTGCCCCACCCTCGTGCTCGACCAGCGCCTGCTGCGCGACGACCCAAAATTGATCACTGCACAGCTGGGCCGCCGGGGCCTCACGCTCGACTTGGCGCCGCTGCAGGCCCTGGCAATCCAGGAACGGGATCTCGAGAGCCAGCGCAGCGAGCTGCAAGCCGAAGGCAACCGCATCGGCAAGCAGGTGGGCCTGCTGATCAAGGGCGGAGCCAGCTCCGGCGGGCCCGAGGTCCAGGCCCTGCGGGATCAGGGCAACGCCATCAAGCACCAAGTAGCTGCGCTAGAGGAGCAGGAAAAGGCCCTCGAAACCCAGCTGCGTCAGCAGCTGCAATCGCTGCCGAACCTGCCGGCGGCCGAGGCCCCCGACGGCCGCGATGAACGCGAGAACGTGGAGGTGAAGCGCTGGGGCGAGCCCCGCCAGGCCAGCGCCGGCGAAAGCCTCGAGGAGCACTGGCAGATCGCTGAGCGGCTCAGCCTGTGGGATAGCGAGCGCTCCGTGCGCATTGCCCAGAGCCGTTTCATCACTCTTCAGGGTCAAGGCGCCCGCCTGGAGCGGGCCCTGATCAGCTTCATGCTCGATCTGCATGCCAGCCGCGGCTACACGGAGCTGCTGCCGCCGATCCTGGTGAACTCCGCCAGCCTCACCTGCTCAGGCCAGCTGCCCAAGTTCGCCGAGGAGAGCTTCCGCTGCGCCGACGACGACCTCTGGCTCACCCCCACCGCCGAGGTGCCAGTCACCTCCCTTCACCGCGACGAGGTGATCCCGGCCGAGCAGCTTCCGCTGCGCTACGCCGCCTACACCCCCTGCTTCCGCCGTGAGGCCGGCAGCTACGGCCGCGATACCCGCGGTTTGATCCGCCTGCATCAGTTCAACAAGGTGGAGCTCTACTGGTTCTGCCACCCGGAGCAGTCCGCAGAAGCCCACGAACAGATCACCAGCGACGCCGAGGCCGTGCTGGAGGCCCTGGAGCTGCCCTACCGCCGCATTGAGCTCTGCACGGGCGATCTGGGCTTCTCCGCCGCCCGCACCTATGACCTGGAGGTCTGGCTGGCTGGCGCCGGCGCCTACCGCGAGATCTCCAGCTGCTCGGTGTGCGGCGACTTCCAGGCCCGCCGCTCCGCCATCCGCTGCAAGGACGGCAAGACCACCCAGCTGCTGCACACGCTCAACGGCAGCGGCCTGGCGGTGGGCCGCACGATGGCCGCCCTGCTGGAGACCGGCCAGCAGTCGGACGGCTCGGTGCGGCTACCTGCGGCCCTGGTTCCCTACGTGGGCACGGATCGGATCAGCGGGGATTGAGCCTGGGAGGAGCGCTGCATCGCCGGTGCCAAGCGGCGCTGATGCGCTGGACCCTCAGCTGTGATGCAACCTCAGCACCGCATCAACACCCTGCCGCCAGGCCGCCAACCGCGCCGGATCTGCCCCCTGGTCCTGCCCCCAGGCCGGGATCAGCTGCTGCAGGCGCCGCTGCCAGGCCGGGCTGGCCAGGCGTTGCGGCCAGCAGCGCTGCAGCAGCTGCAGCATCGTGTCCACCGCGGTGGAGGCGCCGGGTGAGGCGCCCAGCAGCGCCGCCAGCGAGCCATCGGCGCTGCTCACCAGCTCGGTGCCCATCTGCAGGCAGCCGCGGCCGTTCACCTGCTTGATGATCTGCACCCGCTGGCCGGCCACCGCCAGCTGCCAGTCGTCGCCATTGGCCTGGGGCAGGAACTGGCGCAGGCTGGCCAGCCGCTGCTGGCGGCTCTGCACCACCTGGCCCACCAGATAGCGCACCAGATCAAGATTCTCCGCCCCCACCTGCAGCGTGGGCAGGAGGTTGAACGGCCGCAGCGAACGCGGCAGATCCAGCAGCGAGCCCTGGCGCAGGAAGCGCGTGCTGAAGCCGGCATAGGGGCCGAACAGCAGCGCCCGCCGCCCCTCGATCCAGCGCGTATCGAGATGCGGCACCGACATCGGCGGCGCCCCCACCGCCGCCTTGCCGTACACCTTGGCGTCGTGAGCGGCGATCACCGCCGGATTGCAGCACACCAGCCACTGGCCGCTCACCGGGAAAGCGCCGTAGGCCCGCGCCTCCGGGATGCCCGAGGCCTGCAGCAGCGGCAGGCTGCCGCCGCCCGCTCCCAGGAACACGAACGGCGCCTCGAAGTCGCCACCGCTGCTGCAGACCCGCCAGCCAGCCGACGTACGCACCAGGCCGCTCACCTCGCAGCCGCGGCGCACATCGATCCCCCCCAGCAGCTGCTGCGTGAGCGCCCCGAAGTTCACATCGGTGCCGCGGGCCACCCGCGTGGCCGCCAGCGGCTGATCCAGCGCGCGCCCCTCCATCACCAGCGGCATCCACTGCCGCAACTGCTGCGGATCTGTGCTCCAGGCCATGTCGGCGAACTGGGGCGCCGCGCTGAGGGCCTGCTGGCGGCGGCGCAGGAACGCCACGTTCTGCTCACCCCACACGACGCTCAGATGCGGCACCGGCCGGATGAAGGCCGCCGCATCCGCCAGGGCACCCGCCTGCACCAGGGCGCCCCAGTACTGCAGGCTCAGCTCGAACGCGCCGTTGATCGCCAGCGCCTTGCCGATCGGCAGCGAGCCATCGGCCGCCTCCGGCGTGTAGTTGAGCTCGCAGTTGGCGGCATGGCCCGTGCCGGCATTGTTCATCGCCGCGCTGCTCTCGGCCGCCAGGCCCGGCAGCCGTTCCAGCACCACCACCTCCAGCCCCGGATCCAGCTGCTTCAGCAGGCTGGCCAGGGTGGCGCCCATGATCCCGGCGCCCACCAGCAGGGCATCACAGCGGTGCGTCATGGCTGGCGGCGGGGCCTGCCAACGCTATGGCGCGGCCGATCGAAACGCCTCGCGCAACGGCCGATCATCGACCCGGGGCACGGGTGCGCCGCCCTTCATCAGGCCCAGCACCTGCTGCAGACGCTGCACCGCCTTGAGGTTGTGTTCCAGCACCCCTCCCGCCTGCAGAAGCGCCAACTGCTCCCGCAGTGACGGATAGGTCAACCCCTGCTGGGCCGCCCTGAAGCGCGACACGCTCAGACCCTCCCGCGCCGCCATCAACGCATCGGCCTGATCCGGATCCCGTGCGGCCAGGTCCTGAGCCGCCTGCCAGGTTTGCAGCAGCAGCACCAGTTCCTTGCGGTGATGGGTGGCGATATGGGGGTCCACCGCCAGCACACCGAAGATCTCGCCGGGAATGAGGCTGCTGTTGAACAGCCGCCGCGCCAGGCCGAGCCGGAGGCTGTAATCGCTGAAGGGAGGGAAGAAGACCGCCCCCTCCACCTCACGCCGCTGCAGAGCTCCGGCCATCCGGCCGAGCGGCATCGGCACCACCGTCACATCCGCCAGGCTGAGGCCCTCACCTTCAAGGGCTCGGCTGAGCACATAGGGCCCAAGGGTTGAGGGCGTCACCGCCACCCGGGCACCACTGAGCTGAGTGATCGTCGCGTATCCAGGCCGCGCCGCCACCATGTCGGCCCCGCGCGATTCATCCAGCACGAGCACCACCACAGGGCAGCGTTGCGGCAGCTGCGCACAGAGGTCGACCACCTCCACCGTGGTGAGCTGCGCCACCTGCAGGTCACCGCGAAGGTAGGCCTGCACGATCGCCTGGGGATCCGGGAAGTCCTTCGTTTCCAGGCGCAAGCCGAGCTGCTCGGCCAGGCCCTTCTGATGGGCCAGATAAAAGTATTCGGAGCCGGGCCAGGGGGCCAGCGGCATCTCGATCGTGCGTCCGAACCAGGGCAGCAACGCACAGCCAGCTGCCCCCACGCTGACAAGGCCAGCGAGCGCCAGCCCAGGCCAGGTTCCGCACCGATGATGCCGGGTGCTCACCTACCGCTCAAGCCGAACCTGTACCCACTGTGGGGGCATGGCCGGCGCGGCGCCACCGCCGCTCAGTGCCGACCACAATGGAGTCACTATTCCGGCAGCCCGCATGGGTGTTCTCACAGCCCTGGCGATCCTCGCGGGCCTGATCGTGGTGCATGAGGCGGGGCACTTCTTCGCGGCCACCTGGCAGGGGATCCGCGTCAACGGCTTCTCGGTGGGCTTCGGGCCGGTGCTGCTGCAGCGCCAGCGCCGCGGCGTGCAGTTCGCCCTGCGGGCTATCCCCCTCGGCGGCTTCGTGTCGTTCCCGGACGATGACGAGGACAGCCCCATCCCCGCCAGCGACCCCGACCTGCTGCGCAACCGCCCCCTGGTCCAGCGGGCCCTGGTGATCGCCGCCGGCGTGATCGCCAACCTGCTCCTGGCCTGGGCCGTGCTGTTCGCCCAGGGCGCCTTCGTGGGCATTCCGGCCGGCTTCAGTGCCACCCCCGGCGTGCTGGTGGCGGGCGTGCAAGACGGCCAGGCGGCAGCCGCCGCCGGCCTGCATGCGGGCGATCGCATCCTGTCCGTCGATGGCCGCGATCTCGGCGGGGGCCAGAGCGCTGTGGCCGCCCTGGTGCAGAGCGTGAAGGGCGCCCCGGATCAGACCCTGCGCCTGCAGGCCGAGCGGGCCGGCAAGCCGCTCGAGTTGCGCCTCACCCCCGCCGAACTGGGGGGCGTCGGCCGCATCGGCGCCCAGCTGCAACCCAGTGGCAGCGAAACCTTCCGCCCCGCCCGCAGCCCGCTGGAAGTGCTTCGGCACGCCAACCGCGACTTCACCACCCTGACCCGCCGCACGGTGGAGGGCTTCGTGAGCCTGGTCACCCACTTCGGCGAAACCGCCGGACAGGTGTCCGGCCCGGTGAAGATCGTGGAGATGGGTGCCACGCTGGCCAGCCAGGGCGGCAGCAGCCTGTTCCTCTACACCGCGCTGATCTCGATCAACCTGGCTGTGCTCAATGCCCTGCCGCTGCCCCTGCTCGACGGCGGCCAGTTCCTGCTGCTGCTGATCGAAGGCCTGCGGGGCCGCCCCCTGCCGGAGCGCTTCCAGATGGCCTTCATGCAGTCGGGCTTTGTGTTTCTGGTGGGCCTGAGCCTGGTGCTGATCGTGCGGGACACCACCCAGCTGCAGGCCGTGCAGCAGTTGCTCAGCCGCTGAGCACCCGGCGCGGTAGGCTCAAACATCACCGCATGACGAGTACCAGGCCGCATGGCTAAGAAGTCGATGATCGCGCGCGACGTGAAGCGCCAGAAGATGGTGGAGCGCTACGCCGCCAAGCGCGCTGCCCTGATGGCTGCCTTCGATGCCGCCGCCGACCCGATGGAGCGCCTGGAAATCCACCGCAAGATCCAGGGCCTGCCCCGCAACAGTGCCAAGGTGCGCCTGCGCAACCGCTGCTGGGCCACCGGCAAGCCCCGCGGCGTGTACCGCGATTTCGGCTTGTGCCGCAATCAGCTGCGCGAGCGTGCTCACAAGGGCGAACTGCCCGGCGTGGTCAAGTCCTCTTGGTGAGGGCCTTGGGTCGGCCTGCCGACCTGGCCCAGCGGCCCAAAACCACTCATGCCCGCACCGCCGGCATCTTCCGGCATCTTTGAATCACATGCTTCCAAGGCGCCAGCTGGCGCCTTTTTTTTATGCCTGGCTGGTCATGCCGATGTCTCGCGCACGGCTTGCCGGCGCCTGCCGCTGGCGAGGAAGTTCGCTGCTGTTTCCGAAGACTTTTCAGGCAGCCCCCCCGCCCCTGAAGGCCAAATGCGAGAATAACTCTTGACAACAAAAGGACATAAGCCCAAGTGCAAGGTCACACGCAGTCGATCTCCTTCGATGGTCGGGAGATCCGGCTGACCACCGGTCGGTTCGCCCCCCAAGCCGGGGGCTCGGTGATGGTTGAGTGCGGAGATACCGCTGTTCTGGTCACCGCCACCCGCTCCGGCGGTCGTGAAGGCATCGATTTCCTGCCCCTGATCTGCGATTACGAAGAGCGGCTCTATGCCGCCGGTCGCATTCCCGGCAGCTTCATGCGGCGCGAGAGCCGCCCCCCCGAGCGGGCCACCCTGATCGCCCGCCTGATCGACCGGCCGATGCGGCCGCTGTTCCCCGGCTGGATGCGCGACGACCTGCAGATCGTGGCCACCTGCCTATCGCTCGATGAGCGGGTGCCGCCCGATGTGCTCGCCGTCACCGGCGCCTCCCTGGCCACCCTGCTGGCCAAGATCCCCTTCCACGGCCCGATGGCGGCGGTGCGCGTGGGGCTGCTGGGCGACGACTTCGTGCTCAACCCCAGCTATCGCGAAATCGAACGCTCCGACCTTGATCTGGTGGTGGCCGGTACCCCCGCCGGCGTGATCATGGTGGAAGCCGGTGCCAACCAGCTGCCCGAGCAGGATGTGATCGAAGCGATCGACTTCGGCTACGAAGCGGTGTGCGAACTGATCAAGGCTCAGCAGGCCCTGCTCAAGGAACTCGGCATCGAGCAGGTGATTCCCGAGGCCAAGGCCGACGACGACACCCTGCCCAAGTTCCTCGAGCAGGAATGCGCCAAGGGCATCGGTGAGGTGCTCAAGCAGTTCAGCCAGACCAAGATCGAGCGCGACGAGAAGCTCGATGCGATCAAGGCCGAGGTGGTCGAGAAGATCGGCAACCTCAAGGACGACGATGCCGTGAAGGTGGCGGTGGCTAGCAGCGGCAAGCTGCTGGGCAACAGCTACAAGGCGCTCACCAAGAAGCTGATGCGCGAGCAGATCATCAAGGAGGGCAAGCGGGTCGACGGCCGCAACCTCGATGAAGTGCGCACGATCAGCGCCGCCGCCGGCGTGCTTCCCAAGCGTGTGCACGGCTCCGGTCTGTTCCAGCGTGGCCTGACCCAGGTGCTCTCCTGCGCCACCCTCGGCACCCCGAGCGATGCCCAGGAGATGGACGACCTCAACCCGTCCACTGAAAAGACCTATCTGCACCACTACAACTTCCCGCCCTACTCCACCGGTGAGACCAAGCCGATGCGCAGCCCAGGCCGCCGCGAGATCGGCCACGGCGCCCTGGCCGAGCGGGCCTTGGTGCCCGTGCTGCCCAGCAAGGAATCCTTCCCCTACGTGCTGCGCGTGGTGTCGGAGTGCCTCAGCTCCAACGGCTCCACCTCGATGGGCTCGGTGTGCGGCAGCACCCTGGCGCTGATGGATGCCGGCGTGCCCCTCAAGGCCCCCGTGAGCGGCGCTGCCATGGGCCTGATCAAGGAAGGTTCCGATGTGCGCATCCTCACCGACATCCAGGGCATCGAGGACTTCCTCGGCGACATGGACTTCAAGGTGGCCGGCACCGAAAAGGGCATCACCGCCCTGCAGATGGACATGAAGATCACCGGCCTCGAGGTGAAGACCGTGGCCGAGGCGATCAACCAGGCTCGCCCCGCCCGCCTGCACATCCTCGAGAAGATGCTCGAGGCGATCGACAAGCCCCGTGATGTGCTGAGCCCCCACGCTCCGCGCCTGCTGAGCTTCCGCATCGACCCCGAACTGATCGGCACCGTGATCGGCCCCGGCGGCCGCACGATCAAGGGCATCACCGAGCGCACCAACACCAAGATCGACATCGAGGATGGCGGCATCGTCACGATCGCCAGCCACGACGGCGCCGCCGCCGAGGAGGCCCAGCGCATCATCGAAGGGCTCACCCGTCGCGTGTCCGAAGGTGAGGTGTTCAGCGGTGCCGTGACCCGCGTGATCCCGATCGGTGCCTTCGTGGAGATCCTGCCCGGCAAGGAAGGGATGATCCACATCTCGCAGCTCTCAGAAGCGCGCGTGGAGAAGGTGGAAGACGTGGTCAAGGTGGGCGACCACGTGACGGTGCGTGTGCGTGAGATCGACAACCGCGGCCGCATCAATCTCACCCTGCGCGGCGTGCCCCAGGCCGCGGAGCCGGCGCCGGCCTGATCCCGGCTGAGATGGGGCCGGCTCGCGCGGTGCAGGCCATTGCCCCACACCACCGGCCCCTTCCGGGGCCTTTTTGATGGCGCGGCCGCAGCCAGCATTAAAATGGTTGACAACTGGTTGAAAGCAACCATGCGACGGATCGGGGCGTTCGAGGCGAAAACCCATCCCGGCTGCTGGAAGAGGTGGAGGCGGGGGAACAGCTGCTAATCACCCGCCATGGCCGCGCCGTGGCGCGCCTGATCCCGGTGGAACTGCCAGCCGCTGAAGAGCGCATTCAGGCCATCGAGCTGCTTCGCCGCTTCCGTCGAGTCAAAACTCTCGCCGGCCTCAGCCTGCAGGAGCTGCGCGACGAGGGTCGCAAAGGATGACCCCGCTCCTGGTGGTCGATTCCTCTGCGATCTGCGCCCTGTGCTTCGACGATGAGGCCACACCCGCGAGCGACCTCCTTCTGGAGCAGCTGGAGCCGGGTGGGGTGTGGGTACCCAGCCTGTTTCTCTGGGAGGTGGCCAACGTGCTGCTAATCGCGGAACGACGCCAGCGGATCAGCCAGGCGGAGCGCGTGGAAGCGCTGCAGTTGCTGACATCCCTGGACCTGCAGCTGGATGACGCTGCAACCGCTGTGGTCTGGCACGACGGCATCCAGCTGGCCCAGCAGACCGGCCTCACCAGTTACAACGCGGCGTATCTGGAACTGGCGATGCGCCTCGGTACGCCACTGGCGACACGCGATCCAGAGCTCCAGCGCGCGGCCCCACAACTGGGCGTCAGCCTGCAGCCTTGCTGACTCCTCGTCCTGAGCTCCCCCAGACGCCGGCGGTCAGACTGCGAAACCCGGATCAATCACGGCCATCGCCGCCGCGGCCCGCTGGCACAGTTCGCTGTGGCTTGCGCCATGGCTGGCGATCAGACAACCCGCCTGGCGGATGTCGCCGTCGTTGTAGCGAAGGGCACGGCCATCGGCGTGGCTGAAGGCGCCACCGGCGGCGCGCAGCACCGCCTCAGGAGCGGCCATGTCCCAGTCCTTCGGGGCGCTTTTGCCCGAGAGCGAGATGTAGAGGTCCGTCTCGCCACGCAGGATCGTGGCCACCTTGCCGCCGACGCTGCCGATCGCCTTCGTATCGCCCAGGGCCAGGGCATCCAGCAACTGCTCAAGGCGCTGGTCACGGTGGTTGCGGCTGGCCACCAGCACCAGCTCGCCCAGCCGCCGACGCGGGCTTAGACGAGCGGGCCGAGTGTCTCCAGCCCGGTCCTCGCACCAGGCGCGGCCAGCCGCCACAGCCTGCGGACCATCCACAGCGCTGGCCCCATCCGCCAGCAGTCCGAACCAGAGCTCCTCCAGCTCCGGCAGCAGAACCACCCCCAGCACCGGTTCGCCCTGGCGAGCCAGGGCGAGATGCACCGCGTACTCGCCGGTGCCCTGCAGGAAATCCTTGGTGCCATCGAGCGGATCGAGGATCCACAGCCATTCGGCCGCCAGCGGCTGGCCAGGGGTCAGCTGCTCCTTGGCGGTCTCCTCGCTGAGCAGGGTCCAGGGCGCCTCGGGAAAGGCCGCCGACAGACCATCGAGCAGCCACTGGTTCACCGCCAGATCGGCTGCGCTCACCGGGCCCTCGCCGCCTTCCTCAACGCTCAGGGCCGGCGGGAAGCCGTAGGGGGGCTGCTGTCCTCGGCCATAGGCCAGCAGGATATCTGCCGCGCCCCAGCTCAGCCGGCGCAATTCCGCAAGCAGGCGTTGCTCATCGATGCCGGCGGGCAGACAAGCGGCGGCGAGCATCATGGAGCGGGCAAAGGAGCATTGTGATGCAGGGCGCAGAACCGGCCGCAGGCGTGCTCTATCTGGTGGGTACTCCCATCGGCAACGTGGATGATCTCTCGCCCCGCGCCCGCCATGTGCTGGCCCACGTGGATCGCATCGCCTGCGAGGACACGCGCCGCAGCGGCCTGCTGCTGCACAACCTCGGCCTGCGCAGCCGCGAGCAGGGGCCAAGGCTGCTGAGCTTCCACGAGCACAACCAGGCCGCCCGCATCCCCGAACTGCTGCAGGCCCTGGCCGCCGGCGACGCGATCGCCGTCGTCAGCGATGCCGGCCTCCCCGGCATCTCCGACCCCGGGGAGGCCCTAGTGGCGGCGGCCCGGGCAGAAGGCCGCACGGTGATCTGCATCCCCGGGCCCACGGCAGTGACCACCGCCCTGGTGAGCAGCGGTCTGCCCACGGGCCGCTTCTGTTTCGAGGGGTTCCTGCCGCCCAAGGCCAACCAGCGGCGGGCACGGCTGCAGGAGCTGGCGGGCGAGACCCGCACCATGGTGCTGTTCGAGGCACCGCATCGGCTGCTGGCACTGCTGGACGACCTGCTGAGCGAGCTGGGCGATCGCCCCGTGGCCGTGACCCGCGAGCTCACCAAACGCCATGAGCAGCAGGTGGGCCCAACGCTGACCGCCGCCCTCGCGCACTTCCGCAGCCATGCGCCCCAGGGGGAGTTCACCCTGGTGATCGGCGGGGCGACGACGGGGAAGGGGACGGGGAGCAGCGACGCTGCCCCCAGCCAGGACAGCCTGCGCGCCGCACTGGAGGCGCTGATCGCCGGCGGGCTCAGCCGCAGCGACGCCGCCCGCCAGCTGGCCCAGCAAAGCGGCATCCCCCGCCGAGAGCTCTACGCTCTGGTCCACACCGCTGAGGAGCCGAGCTGATGCTGCTGCGCCTGCGCCTGCTGCTGGCCAGCCTCGGCGGCGGTGTCCTGCTGCTGCTGCTGCTCTGCCTCGGGGCTCAGAACCTCAACCAGCGCACCAGCCTCAACCTCGGCTTCGGGCGCACGGCTGAGCTGCCCACAGGCTTTCTCGTGGGGGTTGCTCTGGTGATCGGCGTGATCAGCGGCGGCAGCGCCACTGCTCTGCTGCTGCCCCGCGGCGATCAGGGCCGCAACGTGTAGGTGATCGTCTCACCCACCTTGAACAACGGAATCGTGCTTGCGATCACCGTGTCCACGGTCTGCAGCGTGTCCTTCCCTTCACGGGTGCGGACCACCACCACACCCCTGGGCTGGCTGTAGTCGTAGATGTTGATGTTGGTGCTGGGCTCGAAGGTGCCCTGACCGATCGTGGTCACCATGCGGGGGCCCTTGCCGCGGAACCAGGTTTCCTCAAAGGTGAATCGGTTGGGGCCGGTGGCCACCTGCCGCACGAGGCCATAGGCGCCGGTGGAGGAATAGACGCGCCAGTGGGAGGTGCTGGTGTTGAAGGCGCTGGCCGGAGGATCCCGTGGCATGCGGGCCGGCAGGGAATCGCAGGCCGAAATAATGGCTAAGGGCATAGCCATGAGACAGGCTGCAGCAGCTCGAGTGATTCCCACGCGCAATGGCAGCAGGTTGATTTCGTGCGGCGCGATCTGGATCAGCTTCCCGGAAGTGCATACAGGGCGCCGCCCTCGAGAACCAGCCGGCTGATGCCCTGGGCCAGCAGGTAGCGCGAGGTTCGCTCGAACACATCGCTGTCAGGCACCTTGATCACCCGCTGGGTGCGGCCGCACTGGCGCTTGGCCTGGCGTGGGTTGGTGTAGAGCATCAGCGCCTGGCGCTCCTGCTCCTGCTCAGGCAGGCTGCCGAGTTCGCTGAACTCCCGCAGCGGGCGCGCCTCCAGCTCCACGGTCTTGTCCACCAGCAGATAGACGCTGGCGGGCAGCACGCCACGGGCGAGCAGGCGGGCGCTCACGGCCGCCTGGGGATCAGCCGGATCAATCGCCGCAACCGCCGCGACCGGCTCCAACTCCTCGGCGTCGTCATCAGCGCCGTCGTCGAGTCCGTCGTCGCCGAAGTCGTCGGCATCGTCGATCGCGAGCACCCCGGGCACGGCATCGGCCTCCTCCTGGGGATCAACCTCCTCCGGCGCCGGAGCCTGCTCAACCGATGGCTGCGGGGCCCTGAAGTCATCGGCGGGCGCCTCAACCGGCCCGTCGTCCGTGCTGGCCTCGGCGCGCGAGCGGGACTGCTTCTTCAGCGCCGCCATCTCCGCCGGATCCACCGCCGCCTTGAGCACCCGGCTCACCGTGTTGGGGCTGCAGCCATAGGCCTGCGCCAGGGCCTGGGCGGTCTCACCCTGGCGGTAGCG
The DNA here is from genome assembly GCA_903934375.1 of uncultured Synechococcaceae cyanobacterium. GTDB lineage: Bacteria > Cyanobacteriota > Cyanobacteriia > PCC-6307 > Cyanobiaceae > Vulcanococcus. The sequence goes on along the minus strand of CAIZNP010000259.1, from coordinate 4,211 downwards.
GATCACCAGCTCCTGCTTCTGGCTGTCGTTGAGCCGGCTGGCCGCCATCGCAAGAATCCACCCGCAGCCCACCATTGTAGGCCGCCAGCCCAGTGGTGGATGACATTCCCCTGGGGCACGCCTGGGTCGACCCTGCCCGTCCACCCCTCCGGCAAACGGCTGTCACAATGCCCCAGGCCAAAGCGGCGACCACCTCTGCTCCCTTAGCTCAGCTGGATAGAGCAGCTGCCTTCTAAGCAGCCGGTCGATGGTTCGAATCCATCAGGGGGCGTTTCAGTCAGGGCCTGCTTTCTCGGCCCAAAAGCCTTTCTGACACTGGCTTTTGGGCTGACAGGCTTTGCCGGCTTCTGCTCGCCCGTGCCAGGCTGTGAGAAGGACCTTCTCACATACCTTCTCACATGCCAGCGGTCCCGGAATGGGATGTTTTGCTCCGCGGCGGCGTCCTGCGGGCCCTCGGCCAGAGGGGCTGCCGCAGTGGCTGGACGGTGTCGAATTTCAGGGGACGTGCCCGGCTTCACATCACGGCTCGCGCCGGGGACGGGCATCGCAAGCAGCTGCTCCTGCCATATCCCTGGGAGTCGGACCAACTCGAAGCCATCCGAGACGGCGTGGTGACGGTCTACGAGGCCTTCCAAAACGGGGCCCCTCTCGAGCTTTCCATCGCCGAGCTGAGTACAGCGAAGGCTGAGGCTGAGGCCAGGCGCCAGGCAGAAGCCATGGCCAGCCAGCCCTCAACCCTGCAGCAGAGCGTTCCATCTCCAGCAACAGCCAGCCGCCCTATCTCGATTGACTGGGCCGGCCTGATCCGCCGCTACCAGCAGCACAAGCTGCGCAGCGGTGAAATCAAGGAAACGACCTGGGAACGGCTCTACAAGCCGCGAATGGCGCTGGTCCTCAAGACAGCGAAAGGGCCACCGGCTGCCCGCGATGCAACCCAACTGCTGGAAGCGCAAGCTGATCTGTGGAGTCAGCGCCCTGGCTGTCGCACCAGAAGACTGCAAATCCAGTACACCGCTGCTTTGCTGCGTTGGGCGGTCAGCCAGAAGCTGCTTCCAGCCCAATGGGCTCCGCCGCCTGACCTCTCAACAATCATCGGCAGGTCCCGGGAGAGCCGAGCGGTCACGACGCCAATCGCCGTGCCAGACATCCTGGCGATGGTGCAGGCCATCCCGGACCCGCGCTGGAGGTTTGCCTTTCAACTGCTCTGCGCCTTTGGTCTGCGACCCGAAGAGCTGCAGCATCTGCAGCTTCGCCAGGGGCGGCTCTGGTGCACGTATGAAAAGGTTGCCTCTCGCGGCAAAACCAAGCCCAGGCCCCTGCGGCTGCTGCCCTGTGACCAATGGGCCACGGAATGGCGGCTCCTCGAAACCTTTGATCCGGCAAAGCTCCCGCCCATGCGAGCTGGCTTCGGCTCGGATTCCTTCAGTCGCTACCTGCTGCGGAGAGACCACTGGCAACACCTACGCCAGCAGTACGAAACCCAGGGAGAAAAATTGGTGCTCTATTCCTGCCGGCACGGTTACGCCCACCGGGCCCACGTGATCTGTGACCTGCCGCCCAAGGTCGTCGCCGCCGCAATGGGTCACAGCGTTCAAACCCATTTGGCGGCCTACAGCCGTTGGTGCGGGGATGACGTGGTGGATGACGCCTTCAGCAAAGCGGCTCAACGGCTCAGTGGCATGACGCCTTGAGCCTGCTGCTGTGCAGTGCTACTGCTCACCGGTTGGCTTGATGTAACCAGTGTCGATCAGAAAGGCCCGCAAGGCTTCCGGGAAAGAGCTGTAGATGATTTCCCGGCCCAGGCACTTGCCGTTGTCATCCAGGTCGCCCTTGCACTCCTTCAACCCCCAGTCTGAGGAGTCGGAGCGCTGGGTCATGCGATCCCAGCCGTCATACAGCTCGCCCACCAGCGCCTTGTTGGCGACGTAACCGGCCAGGAAGCCATTGGGTGATTCAGGGTTCTTCTGTTGGAACCATTCGGCCATGCGCTGAAGGTTGCGGCGATGAAGTGGTTTGAACTCAGGCCGATGGGACACATCCACAAAGGCGTCGCCCTGCAGCTGCCAGATGCGGGCAGGTGCGGTGCTGCAGGCGTAGCAGGCAAAGCGATAGAGGAACCGGTTGTCGACATCGACGATCAGGAAGCGGCCATTCCGCAACGGGTCCTCTGCTGGTGAATCGCCCCCGTCGAAGGGCCCGAGTGTCACCTCTCGCCAGGTCTGCCCGCTGCGATCGCTGGTGAGCACCTGGATCTGATTGCAGCAGTGCGCACCTCCGGTGAAGGAAGAGAGCAGAACCTCGGGGTAGGGGTTCTCCGGATCCATTTCTGCGATCTGAACCACCGCAGCTGGACTGCCACCCCATTTCTCGGCGCCAACGAGCCGGCCGACCTCGTTGCCATTCACACGAACGACAGCCACCGGCTGGAGCACGTTCGATCCGGACTCGTTGATCCGCCGCTGCTGCTGCGCGTTGACCTCCAAGGCGCCACTGCGTAACGAACCGCTCATGCGGTTGTTCTGGTAGTCCATCTTCAGGACCTGGGCGACAGCCGGACTGCCGCAGATGGCACCCCACTCCGATCAGGACGGCAATGAAACGAGCTCGCAGAGACACCAGGCAATAGACAGGCCGCTCTCCCGAACCGTAGGAAGAGCGGCCGCGCCTGCAACCCCGCTCACTGCTTGAGATGGCGGCGGCTCCAGCCTGTGATCGAGGCCTCGATGTTCTCCCCATGCCACTGCAGGGGACCTTTGCCTTCGGTGCAGCCCCAGCGGCGGAAGTGCTTACCGGGTTGCAGCACCCCGCGCAGCCGCAGCTGACGCAGGGTTTCGCGGCTGATGCCGAGCAGCTCACAGGCCTCAGCTGTGCTGATCCAGACCCGCTGGCGGGTGGTCGTGACCTGGGTGTCCATCAGCTCCCCGCCAGCTGCGCGCAGCAGCGCTGGAGGGTGTCGACCAACCAGCTGCGGCGGTAGCTCTTGACCTGGCGCGGGGCCCCGTCAACAAACTGTTGGCGACAAGGGGGTTCTTCACCGAACTCCTCGCGGTAAGCCCTGGCCACGAGCTTGCCGGCGGCGCAGAACTGGCTGCGCGGCAGCGCTTGTTGGAACACCTCCAGCCAGGCATCTCCCAAGGTGAGCTCCTCGTCAGTCGGCGCACCGGGCAGCAACCCCGCACTGGCGGTGAGCACGTTGCTGCGGACGATGTCCTTGAACAGAAGCTGATCGCGCTGATCCAGGCCGCCCAACCGCTCAAACAGATCGATGCTGCGCTCCACCAGGGCGATCACGTCGGCTTCCCGGATCCGAGCTGGAGGTGTTTCCACTGGAGTCGATTGAGCCTGCTGGACGCTCTCCAGGAACCAGCCATCCATCCACACCGCGAACGGCGCACTGATCCAGCGGGCAAGGTCGACAGCGACCTGGGGATGAACCCAGGTGCCGCCACCACCGGCGCCGCCTGAGCGGGACTCAACAAGGGCGTGGACGGAAATTCCGGCCACGCTCTCCAGAGCATCCAGATAGTGCTGGCACCGGTCGGACTCGCGGTAGTCCTTCCAGCGTTTGCCATTGGCCTTGCACATGGCCGTGGCATTCACGTAGCCATCGCTGGTGCGCCGAGAGATCGGGGTGCCGTTCCAGGAACGGGAGACCAGAGCCTGCTGACTCATCAGAGCGACAGTTGCGGAGGGATGGGACGACGTTGTTGTGGTGTTCATCGGTCTGAGCTCGGTGAAATGGGCTGGGCCCCACTGGCGGCGACGCCTGCTGCTGGGGGGAAAGGGTTGTTGGTGCTGACCGCTTGCAGCCGCGGCGGCACGGGGCCAGCGATCACCAGCAGCAGGGTGCTCAGCTGAAACAGCAGCCCCACCAGCACCAGCAAGCGCAGAGCGGTGAGGCTGTTGACCGTGACGGCGACGGTTGTGGGCCGGCGGGTGCGGCAGAACGCCGGAAGCTGGGGGCGGCGCCCAGCGCCGCCGTTGCTGACCAAGTGAGGAGCAGCCATCAGAAAGCGGCCTCCTCGTCGTCATCCACAACCCAGCCGCCTCCAGCGGTGTAACCCTCCTGTTCCTCGAAGCCATCGGTGGGATCGACCTGCTCGTAGGGAACGAACTCGACGACCTGGACGGCACGGGGCTGGAAGGTCATGCCACAGCCGTTTTCGCCATCCCAGTCGTAGATGTCGAAGGCCACGACGACCTTGGAGCCG
>CAIZNP010000258.1 GCA_903934375.1 uncultured Synechococcaceae cyanobacterium | reverse complement strand
CTGCTGCAGCAGACGCACGGATTCCAGCTCATTCACCGGGCGCACCTCGGGCTGATCCCCGGCCCGCACGGGGTCACCGGTGAGGCAGAGCAGGTTGCGGATCCCCAGGGCATGGGCCCCTAGCAGCTCCGCCTGCAGGCCGATGCGGTTGCGGTCGCGGCAGGCCAGCTGCAGCACCGGCTCGATGCCGGCCTCCAGCAGCAGCCGGCAGACCGCCAGGCTGCTCATCCGCATCACGGCGCGGCTGCCGTCGGTGACATTCACGGCATGCACCAGGCCGCGCAGGGCGCGCGCGTGGGCCAGGGTGCTGCTCACATCACCACCGCGGGGGGGCATCACCTCGGCGGTGATGGCGAAGGAGCCCACCTCCAGTGCCTGCTGCAGCCCCAAGACGCTCTACCCGATCGGCGGCCATCATCGGCCACGAGTGGGACACAACCGGGCCAGACCAGCCCAAACCAGTCCGCACCAGCCCACCAACGGTGTGGCAGGCGCTGCTTACAGTGACCGCAGCATGAGCTGTTGCAGCCTCCTGCCGCGGTGAAGAGGCCTCCATGTCCGACCTGGGCGATCTCAGCCAGCAACGCCTCGAGCTCTCCGAGCGCGAGCTTGAGATCATTGAGCTTGTGGCCCAGGGGCTGACCAATCAGGAGATCGGCGAGACCCTGATGATCAGCAAGCGCACCGTGGACAACCACGTGAGCAACGTGTTCAACAAGACCGGCGCCAAGAACCGGGTGGCCCTGCTGAACTGGGCGATGGACCGCGGCAAGATCTGCCGCGACGGCTTCAACTGTTGCAACCTGCCCCAGACGGAAGCCCAGGGCTAGGCGGCAACCCCCTCCCCGATCGGAACCGTGCTCACCTCAAGCGGGAAGGAGGAGGCGAACAGGGGCTCCAGGCAAAACGTGCCCTCCGTCAGAGCGAACAGCTCGGCATAGGCCAGGCACTCAGCCCGGCCCTCGCCGGCATAGCGGAGCATGCCTCGCTGGTCGTAAAGCCCGAACACGCGGCATGTCGCAGGAATCCAAACAAAATCTTAAGCGCCGATGCGGCCGATTCGCTGCAGCCAGCGCTCGCGCTCTCTGATCTCCCAGCTGCTGAAGGGGCAGCGCGCCAGGGCGGCATTGCTGAACGCCCCCTCGCCGGTGATCTCCAACGCGCACCAGGGGGGCACCGCCACCGGCTGATCGGCCCTTTCCAGCTCCACCTCGGCGATCACCAGGGGCGCATTCTCCGCCTCGAACACATCGAGAACCCAGTCGCCGCCGGGTAGATCAAGGCCATGGCGCCACTTCTGCACCCCCTCGCGGCATTGCAGCAACAGGGCCTGGGCATCGGCAGGCGGGATGGCGTACTCGAATTCCTCACGGGCGATCCCGGCAGCAGGGAACTTGAGCGTGAGCCAGGCCTGCTCCACCCCCGCACGGCGCACGCGCAGCGTGAGTCCCTCTGCAGCAGAAGCGAGGTAGCCCTGATGCAGCTGAGCACTTGAGCGCACATGCCGCCTCCAGCCCTCGCCAGACACCAGGAAGCGACGTTCGATCTCCAGGGCCATCGGGACTGTGCTCAGTTGGTGGAGGGCTCGGCGGCAGTGAGGCTGCCCGCCCAGTGCAGTTTGTGGCTGAGGGTGCGGTAATAGGAGGGGCTCTGCTCCAGTTGCACCATCAACGCCTCATGGGGGGCCCGGCGCACGTCGCAGCGATCTCCCGGCTCCAGCACGGTGGCATGGGCACCATCCTTCCAGAGGCGGACGCGCCGGCTCGATTCGCCCAGGGGCCAGACAGCCAGCTGGGCCCTGGGCGGTACCACCACCGTCCGGCTGGAGAGACTCATCGGGCAGATGGGATTCACCACGATCGCCTCCAGGCCGGGATGCAGGATCGGTCCGCCCGCGGCCATCGAGTAGCCGGTGGAGCCTGTGGCGGTGGAGATGATCAGCCCATCGCCGCGGTACTGATCCACCACCTCCCCATCGATCTCCAGCTCCAGCTCACAGGTGGGGGCTGCCTCATCGAGCCCCGGCCGCAGGTAGAAGTCGTTGAGGGCCAGGTGGCGCTCCGAGCCCTCCTCCTCGGTGCGCGCCTCCAGCATCATGCGGCGCTCCAGGGCGAAGCGGTCGTCGCGCAGGCGCTGCCAGAGATCGGGCTCACCCTCAGCGGCCCCAGGTCCCGAGCCCTGGGTGAGCAGCTTGCGCTCATGGGTGAGGAAGCCGAAGTGACCGCCCACGTTGAAGCAGAGGATCGGCACCTGCAGCGGCGCCAGGTGGCGGGCCGCCCCAAGCACCGTGCCATCGCCTCCGAGAACAACGGCAAGATCAGGCGGACCGCCCTGATCAGCCAGCAACCCGGGGAACGGATTGGCCTGTGGCCCACTCATGGCCACGCAAACGTGAACGCCCTGCTCGCGCAGGATCTCGGCACTGCGACGGGCCTGGCGCAGCGCCGACTGGCTGGCGGCGCGATGAATCAACCAGACAGTGTCGAGACGCAAGGGCTACCGACAGCGGTCGAGCCGCCGAAGAGAAGAGTCAGCCCCCAGGGTGGCTACCAGCGCAGCAGGTTGAAACGCTCCATGTCGACCGTTTCACGGTTCCGATACAGGGAGAGCAGGATCGCCAACCCCACCGCCGCCTCAGCGGCGGCCACGGTGATCACAAAGATGGCGAAGACCTGGCCGCGGATCAGCTGGCCATCCACATAACTAGAGAAGGCCATCAGGTTGATGTTCACGGCATTCAGCATCAGCTCGATGCTCATCAGCACGCGCACAGCGTTGCGGCTGTTGATCAAACCCCAGACGCCTGTGCAGAACAGAATCGCCGCCAGGGCCAGGTAGGCCTGCAGGGGAACGGTGGTGAGTTCGAGGGTCATCAGTTGCGCTTCTCCAGCAGCAGAGGGGTGCGGGACTTCTCGATCAGGCCCTGATCAGCCGGTTCGCCGGTGACGATGTCCGAAGCGAACACGTCCCGGCGCGCCAGAACGATGGCACCGATCATCGCCATCAGCAGCAGCACGGAGGCGAGCTCGAAGGGGAGCAGATAGTCGCTGAACAGGTGCTCACCGATGCGGATCGTGGCCTCATCACCCAACGGCACCGGGCCGGGGGTGGCCCAGGGGGTGGAGAACGCCACGCGCAGCAGCAGAGCGAACAGCCCTGCGCAGACGGCACCGGACAGCACCCGGCGCAGGGCCAGACCGGGGATGGCGGCCAGGTTCTCCTTCTTGTTCACGAGCATGATCGCGAACAGGATGAGCACATTCACGGCGCCCACGTACACCAGGATCTGGGCGGCAGCCACGAAGCTGGCGTTCAGCAGCAGGTAGAGACCTGCCACCGAAAGGAACACCCCGCCGAGCAGGAAGGCGGAATACACGATGTTGGGCAGCAGCACCACGCCCAGGGCGCCGATGGCCACAGCGGCCGAGAGGGCCACGAAGCAGATGAACTGGGTGGAGGAGGCGATGGTCATCCGTTGGTCTCCTCGGCGGCAGGGGCGGTTGTAGCAGCGGCAGCGGCGGCCTTGGGCAGGGTCTCCAGCACCTGCGCGGGCAGCTGGCCGGCGCGGGGGCGGGTTGGATCGACGCCATGGGGGTCCATCTCACCCTTGGGCAGATAGGCCAGCTCGCGCAGGGGAGTCACCGCCGGATCGCTGCTGACGCTGGTGGGCAGACGGCCAAGAGCGATGTTGTCGTAATTGAGGCTATGGCGATCGAAGGCAGCCAGCTCGTATTCCTCGGTCATCGACAGGCAGTTGGTGGGGCAGTACTCCACGCAGTTGCCGCAGAAGATGCATACCCCGAAATCGATCGAGTAGTTGCGCAGCTCCTTCTTCTTGGTGGCCTTGTTCATCACCCAGTCGACCACCGGCAGGTTGATCGGGCAGACACGCACACACACCTCACAGGCGATGCACTTGTCGAACTCGTAATGGATACGGCCGCGGTAGCGCTCCGAGGGAATCAGCTTCTCGTAGGGGTACTGCACCGTGATCGGGCGGCGGCGCAGGTGATCGAAGGTGACCGACAGTCCCTGGG
>CAIZNP010000257.1 GCA_903934375.1 uncultured Synechococcaceae cyanobacterium | reverse complement strand
CCGCGGCCCGTGAGCTGCGTGACAGCCTTGATCGCCTCCAGCCGGGTTTGGGCAACCCGGTGATGCGGGTGCAGGTGCGCGACATTCCTGATCCGAGCTCCGAGGGTGTCGCCGTCGCCGCGGGAGGACCCGCTGCCACTGCTGAGCCGAACGCCGACGACGACCGTCAGGCCCTGCAGTCCACCCTGGCCAGGATCGCTGAACGGCTGGAGCTGCTGGAGCAGCGCCTCAGCGCGCCGGGCTGACAGCGGTGGCGCTGCTTCCCACGGCTAATCGGCACAGCGGCATGCAGAAGCAGCCGGCGATTCTGCTGGCGCTGGTGGTGCTGTTCGCCGCGGCCATGGGGGTCCGTCTGGGCTGGCTGCAACTGGTGCAGGGGGCCGAGAACCGTGCCCGGGCCGACGAGAACCGCATCCGTCTGGTTCCGCGTCAGCCGATGCGAGGCCGGATTCTCGATCGCCATGGCCAGGTGCTGGTGTCGAGCCGGCTCACCTACAACCTCTACATCCAGCCCCGCCAGGTGAGTGACGCCCAGTGGCCGTCCCTGCGCGACCGTCTGGCCAGGGTGTTTGGCATCCCTGCCGCCAGGCTTGATCAGCAGCGCCGTGACGGCCATAACAACGAGGGCTATCGCATCGAGCTGGCGAGCAATCTCCGCCCGGAGCAGGTTCTGCGCTTCCGCGAGCAGGCCGCCACCCTCACAGGCGCCGAGGTGGATGTGGACTATCTGCGGGCCTATCCCTACGGCAGCCTCGGGGCCCACGTGCTCGGCTACACCAGTCCGATCACCGCTGAGGAATACGACCGGCTGGAACCCAAGGGCTATCGGATGCAGGACCGCATCGGTCGCAGTGGCATCGAGAACGCCTTCGAGTCGCACCTGCGCGGCGAATGGGGTGGCCAGCAGCTGGAGGTGAACGCCGCCGGTGAAGTGCAGCGGGTGCTGGGCGACAAGCAGGCCCGCGCCGGCAAGGATCTCCGCCTCACCCTCGATCTCGAGCTGCAGCGGACCGCCGAACGCGCCCTGGCCACAGTGCGCAAGGGGGCGATCGTGGCCATGGATCCCCAGACCGGCGCGATCCGCGCCATGGCCAGCCGGCCCAATTTCGATCCGAACATCTTCTCCACCGGTCCGACCGTGGCCGAGTGGAACGCCCTGGGTGGGCCGGACGCGCCGATGCTCAACCGGGCCTTCCAGGGATTTCCGCCGGCCAGCACCTTCAAGTTGGTGACCACCATCGCCGGCATCGAATCAGGTCACTACGACGAGAACAGCACCGTGCCGACGATGAACTCCTTCTGCTACCGCGGCCAGTGCTACGGCGATCACGGAAGCTATGGAGCCATCGGCTTTCCGATGGCCCTGGCTGTGAGCAGCAACACCTTCTATTACCAGGTGGGACTGAAGGTCGGTCCGACTGAGCTGTTCCGGGAGGCGCGGCGCTTCGGCTATGGCCAGCGCACCGGCATTGAACTCAAGGATGAGGATGGTCCAGGTCTGCTGGGCGATCAGGCCTGGAAGAAGAAGGTCTATGGCGAGCCGTGGACCTCGGTGGACACGATCAGCTCGTCCATCGGTCAGGGCCCGGTGCTGGTCACTCCGCTGCAGATGGCCAGGCTCTACGCCGCGGTGGCCAATGGCGGCTGGCTGGTGATCCCGCACGTTGTGGAGCGGCCCACGCCGCGCCGCTGGCTGGGGCTCAAGCCGGCGACGCTGCGGTCGCTGCGCAAGGGATTGCGCATGGTGGTGACCCAGGGCACGGCCAAGATCCTCAACGACCCCAGCCTGCCGCCGGTGGCTGGCAAGACCGGCACGGGTGAGGATCCGCCGCGGCCTGATCACGCGTGGTTCGGCGGTTATGCCCCGGCTGGGAAGCCCACCCTGGTGATCGTGGCCTTCGGTGAGAACAGTGGTGGCTATGGCGGCACCGTGGCCGCCCCGATGGTGAAGGCACTGATGACCACCTGGTTCAGCGGCAACGTGCCGGCCGAGCAGCCTCGCGCTGGCGGTTGACCGCCCTGGGGTTTAACCGGCCAGGGCGGGGCTGCGCTGCTGGCTGAGCACCTGGCTGTAGTAGCCGCGCAGCTGTTCTGTGGCGCCGGCCCAGCCCCAGCGCTCGGCCTCCTCGCGGGCATTCCGCCGCAGCTGCTCCCGCTGGCCCGGATCGCCCAGCAGCCGGCGGGTGGCGGCGGCCAGGCTGCCGGCGCCGCCATCGGGCCCATCGGGCTCATACAGACAGCCGTTCACCCCGTCGCTGACGATGTCCGGAATGCCGCCGCGGTTGGCACCCACCACTGGACAGCCGGCGGCCATGGCCTCCAGCAGCACAAGGCCGAGGGTTTCGGTGCTGCTGGGGAACAGGAACGCATCGGCGCTGGCGTAGGCGCTGGCAAGTTCTTCGCCGGTCAGGTAGCCCACGAAGTGGGCGGCGCTGCCGGCGAACAGGCTCTCCAGCTGCTGGCGGTAGGGGCCATCGCCCACCAGGGCCAGGCGTGCCTCGGGCATGGCGTCGAGCACCGGTCGGATGCGTTCGATCTGCTTCTCGGCAGAGAGGCGGCCGATGTAGAGCAGAAGCTGGCCGCAGTCGCTGCGGCCAGCCAGCAGACGTTGGCGCATGGTGACGCTGCGCAGTTCGGGCCGGAACAGGTCGGTGTCCACCCCCCGTTGCCACAGGGCCGTGTGCTGGATGCCCTTCTCGCTGAGCTCGGCCACCATCGCCGTGGAGGTGCAGAGATTCAGCTGGGCCTGGTTGTGGGCGGCCTTGAGCAGCTCCCACAGCACCGGCTCGAGCATGCCGAGGCCGTAGTGCTCCAGGTATTTGGGCAGATGGGTGTGGTAGCTGGCCACGAGGGGGTAGCCCTTGGTCTTGGCCAGCCAGATGCCCCCGAGCCCCAGCACGGCGGGGTTCACCACGTGCACCAGATCCGGCCCGAAGGCCTCGAGCCCCTCCGACACCATCGGCCGCGGCAGGGCCAGTTTCAGTTCGGGATAGAGGGGCAGCGGCATGGCCGGCACGCCGAGCACCTGCGCACCCATGTAGGTGTCTGGAGCACCCTCCGGGCAGACGATCAGCACCTCATCGCCGGCGGCCACCAGATGCTGCACCGTCTTGGTGAGGCGGGTGACGATGCCGTCGACCTTGGGCAGGAAGGTCTCGGTGAAGAGGGCGATCTTCAAGGACGGGGACCGAGGCGGAGGTCGACGGAGCTGATCGGGTGGAGCGGCTGGGCTCAGGCCGTGTGGATCGCCTTGGCCTGGGTCTGGGTCCAGGCGGAGATGCAGGGGATGCGGCTGCGATCGCAGCGGTCCGCCCAGCGGCGGGCCACATCCACCACCTCGGCCAGCAGTCCATCATCGAGGGTGGTGGGCTTGAGGCCCAGCTCGATGAAGCAGCGGTTGTCGACGATCAGATCGTTCTCGACCGCCTCGTTGCGAGGGTTCGGCAGATAGTTGATCTCGGCCCCGGTCAGGCCGGCCACCTTGCGGGCCAGTTCACCCACCTGGTGGCTCTCGGTCATCTGGTTGAAGATCTTCACCCGCTCGCCGCGGCTGGGGGGATTCTCCAGGGCCAGTTGCACGCACTTCACCGAGTCGCGGATGTGGATGAAGGCGCGGGTCTGGCCGCCGGTGCCGTGCACGGTGAGGGGGTAGCCGATCGCTGCCTGCATCAGGAAGCGGTTGAGCACCGTCCCGTAATCACCGTCGTAGTCGAAGCGGTTGGTCAGCCCTGGGTCGCGATTTGTGGCTTCGGTGTTGGTGCCCCAGACGATGCCCTGGTGTAGATCGGTGATACGGATCTGATCGTTCTTGTTGTAGTAGAGGAAAAGCAGCTGATCGAGCGTCTTGGTCATGTGGTAGACGCTGCCTGGGCTGGCCGGGTGCAGGATCTCCTCCTCAAAGCGGCTGCCGTCCGGCTGGGGCACCTCCACCTTCAGGTAGCCCTCGGGGATGGTGGCGCCGCGGTGGGAGCCGTAGCCATATACGCCCATCGTGCCCAGGTGGACGATGTGAATGTCGAGACCGCTCTCGACGATCGCGGCCAGCAGGTTGTGGGTGCCGTTGACGTTGTTGTCGACGGTGTAGCGCTTGGTGGCGCTGCTCTTCATCGAATAGGGCGCAGCCCGCTGTTCGGCGAAGTGCACCACGGAGTCGGGCTTCTCAGCCAGCAGCAGGTCGAGCAGGCGCTGGTACTCGTGGGCGATGTCCAGCAGCTCGAAGCGCATCGGCCTGCCGCCGGTCTGCTCCCAGGCCCGCAGTCGGTCGGGCATGGTGGCGATCGGTGTGAGCGACTCGACAGCCAGATCAACGTCGATCTTGCGGCGGCTGAGATTGTCGACGATCAGCACGTCGTGGCCCTGATCGGCCAGGTTCACCGCACAGGGCCAGCCGCAGAAGCCGTCGCCACCGAGAACGAGAACCTTCACCGCTGTGCTCCTCTGAACGCGCGAACCGAACGGGAGTCCGCTCCGTCAGGGCAAGCTACTACAGGGATTCAGCTGATCCAGGCGGCCACCGCCATCAGGGCCAGAACCAGCAGGCCACCGCTGATGACCAGCAGCCGGCTGCTGCTGCTGCTGGTCTCACCAACCTCCATCACCTGCATGCGGGGTTCCTTGGCGAAGGCGTTCAACCTGCCGCCGTCCTCTTGGGTGACCTGCATGGCCCTGGGATGTGTGTCACGAGACAGTACGGATGTCAGGCCGCTGCGCCTTGCCGCCGCGACGAAGCTTCACGTGCCGACGCGGCCGGCTCTCGGGGAACTGGGGCTGGCCTCGGCCCGCACCGGCAGCCGGCCGGCGTGGTGGGCGCTGCGGCCGGCCTCGCAGGCCAGTGCCATGGCCCTGGCCATGGCCGGAGGATCGCCCGCCAGGGCGATGGCGCTGTTGATCAGAAGGGCGTCAGCGCCCATCTCCATGGCCTGGGCGGCTTCGCTGGGGACACCGATGCCGGCGTCCACCACCACCGGCACACCGGAGTTCTCAATGATCAGGGCGATGTTGGCGGCGTTGCGGATGCCCTGGCCGGAGCCGATCGGTGAGCCCAGGGGCATCACCGTGGCGCAGCCCGCCTCCTCCAGCCGCCGGGCCAGCAGGGGATCGGCATTGATGTAGGGCAGCACGGTGAAGCCCTCCTTCACCAGCTGTTCCGCTGCTTCCAGGGTGCCGATCGGGTCGGGCAGCAGGTGCCGGGTGTCGGGAATCACCTCCAGCTTCACGAAGGTGTTGTCCTCCTGGCCGGCCAGCTTCGCCAGCTCCCGCCCAAGGCGCGCCACGCGGATTGCCTCGTCGGCGGTGGCGCAGCCGGCGGTGTTCGGCAGCATCCAGATCCGCGACCAGTCGATCGCCTCCATCAGGCCTTCGTGGCCGGCGGCCTGGGTCTGCACTCGTCGCACCGCCACGGTGACGATCTCGCAGGCGCTGCTCACCAGGCTGGCCTGCATCGCCGCCAGGCTCGGGTACTTGCCGGTTCCGGTCATCAGCCGGCTGCGGAACGTCCGGCCGCCGATCACCAGGGCGTCCTCGCCGGCGGGCTCACCGATTCCAGCGACATTCGGGGCTGCAGACACGGGAAACGGGCTGGCCATTCAGCGAACGTACCGCGTGGGCCTGACCTCCGTGCTTTTGCCCCTTACCCTTGGCGTAGCTACTGGGACTGCCTTGATTCCGCTGCTGCTGGCCGCCACCCCTCTGCCGGTGGGCAGTGCCGTGCCCTTCCGGGAACCGACCGTGATCCAGCAGGAACTCCCGCAGGGATTCGGTGAGCAGGTGCAGGTTGAAACGTTCGATCCGGTGGCCCGGGCTGCCGTGATCGCCCAGGAGCTGCCGCGCCAGTGGAGTGGCATTTATCAGTCGTTCGGCTCAGCACCACCGCAGACGGTGCAGCTGACGCTGGCCTCCGCCATCGCTCTGGGGCAGATGGTTGATGTGCGCGGTGAGATCACCGTCGGTGGCACGACCGTTCCTGTTCAGGGGAACATCAACGCCAAGTCGGATCAGCTGGATCTGCTCCTTCTGGGCGATGTCGGCCAGGCCGGCATCGAGAACGGCGGTGAGTTCCGCGGTCTGCAGGGCTTCAGCCTCTCCGGCTGGCGGGCGCCCCGCTTCACCAACCCCGGCGGTCAGCTCACCCTGACGGCTGTGGAGCCAGCCGAGCCTGCAGCGGCACCCGCAGCCCGCAATCGTGGGCCTGCGATCCGGGGCCTCTGGTGAACAAGCCGGCTGGGCTCGGGCTCGGGGCTTAGGCGGCCAGTCGGTTGAGGCGCTTCAGACGCTTCTGAGCCGTGCTGTTGGAGCTATCCAGCTCCAACACCTTTTCGTAGGTCGCCCTGGCTTCGTCTGCCTTCTGCTGCTTCTCGAGGGCGAAGGCCAGATTGTTGAGGGCAACCGGGTAATCGGCCTTGGCCCGCAGCGCTGCGCGGTAGTGACGGATGGCGCCGCTGTAGTTGTTCTGGGCCGCCAGGGCGAATCCCAGGGCGTTCTCAATCAGGGCCTGTGCTTCGGCCGGCTCCTCGGAGGAGCGCTTGGAGGCCTGTTTGAGGGTGTCTGCGGCCTGGTTGTAGAGCCGCTTGCGCAGCTGAACCGAGCCGAGTTCGTACAGATCAGCGGCAGAGCGAGCGCCTTGGCGGGTCTCCGCCTCGAGCCTCGCCAAAGCTGCTTCATCGCGGCGGACCCGCAGGATCTGTCGGCCCACGACAACGGCCGCGATGCTCAGCAGAACAAGCAGGCCGCCGAGGTAGGCCTGGGGAAGGGTGAAATCCATGGGCCCCACCTTGCCAGGCCTCTCCGCGCTGTGGGTCAGCCCTTGGCGGTGCCCACCACGGCGCTGAAGCTACCGGGGTCGAGCACGGCCAGCTGCGCCAGCATCTTGCGGTTCAGCTGCACATCGGCCTTCTTCAGGCCGCCGATCAGACGGCTGTAGCTCAGGCCGTTCAGACGAGCGGCGGCGTTGATCCGAGCGATCCAGAGGCGACGGAAATCGCGCTTGCGGCGGCGGCGGTCGCGGTAGGCGTTGCAGAGCGCCTTCATCACCCGCTGGTTGGCGGTGCGGAACAGTGAGCCGTTGCCGCCACGGAAACCACGCGCCAGGCGAAGGATCTTGTTGCGGCGTTTACGGGCGACGTTGCCCCTCTTGACGCGGGCCATGAATGGTTCTCAGTAGGTAGGTCGAAACAGCGGGACAGCCGGCGGGGCTCAGCTGTAGGGGAGCATCGCGCTCACGTTGTCCGCATCGCGCTCATCCACCACGGCCATCGTGCCGAGGTGCCGCTTGCGCTTGGCACTCTTGTGGTCGAGCAGGTGGTTGCGGAAAGCGTGGCGGCGCATGAACTTCCCGCTGCCGGTTGCTTTGAACCGCTTGGCGGCTGCTTTGCGGGTCTTGAGCTTCGGCATGTGTTGACGCGCTCGGGCACAAACGATGAGGGTACGACCTGGAAGTCCCTTCCGCCAACTCCCCCTAGGGTCGGAGCCCTGCCCGTGAGACCTCTGGTTCATCTCCACGTGCCGCGTCGTGGCGGCCCTCTGCCGGTCTTGCTGGCCCTGGGTCTGCTCACCGTCGGCTGTCGTCCCGCCGCGGCCCTGCTCTGTCCGCCCATCCCTGCACCGCCCGCGCTGACGGCGGAGGCGCCGCAGCTGTGGGTGGCGCTGGCGGCCCACCTCGGTCAGGGCCCGCTGCAGCTGGAGGGCGCCGGCGACCCGCTGCAGCTGGTGGATGCCCGCGGTCAGCGCCACAGCGGTTCGCAGCTTGTGCTGCGCTGGCGCTTTGAACCCCTGGCCCAGCCGCTGCTGCTTGAGCGTCAGGTGCTGGGGCCCTACGCAAGCTTCGAATCGGCGGAGCAGATGGCCCTCGCCTGGGCCAAGCCCGGCCGGGCGGTGGTGATCGCCCATCCGGCTGAGTGGGAGGTCTGGGCGGAACCGGGTCTTGCGGCCCCCGCCGGCCAGCGGCCGCGGCTCCAGCAGCTGCGCCTCAGCCAGCAGCTGGCTCCCGAACTGAGCACTCCCAGCGGTTGGCGCCGGCTGGAGGGGCCCGTGCGTATCACGGCCCCCGGGGGGTTGCGCTGGAAGGGGGGCACCTATGCCGGCCCGTTCCGCCTGCAGGCCGATGCCTACGGCGGCTGGTCGCTGGTGGAACAGGTGCCGCTGGAGCGCTATCTCGAGGGG
>CAIZNP010000256.1 GCA_903934375.1 uncultured Synechococcaceae cyanobacterium | reverse complement strand
GGGGCTGCAGCAGGCACTGGAGGTGGGCTCCTTCGCCATCACCGCCGAGGTGATGCCCCCCCGCGGTGGTGATGTGAGCAGCACCCTGGCCCACGCGCGTGCCCTGCGCGGGCTCGTGCATGCCGTGAATGTCACCGACGGCAGCCGCGCCGTGCTGCGCATGAGCAGCCTGGCGGTCTGCCGGCTGCTGTTGGAGGCCGGCATCGAGCCGGTGCTGCAGCTGGCCTGTCGCGACCGCAACCGCATTGCCCTGCAGGCCGACCTGCTCGGTGCCCATGCCCTTGGCATTCGCCACCTGCTCTGCCTCACCGGCGATCCGGTGCGCGCCGGTGATCAGAAATCTGCCCGGCCGGTGAATGAACTCGAATCGGTGCGGCTGCTGCAGCAGGTGCGCGACTTCAATGCCGGCCTCGATCCGGTTCAGGGTCTGCTGCCCGATGGCCCCACCGAGCTGTTCGCCGGTGCCGCCGCCGATCCCCAGTGCCCCAGCTGGAGCGGCCTGCGTAGCCGCGTCAGCCGCAAGCAGCAGGCCGGCGCCCGCTTTGTTCAGACCCAGATGGTCACCGACGCCGACTGCCTGCGCCGTTTCGTTGACGAGATCAGCGCCCCCCTTGGACTGCCGGTGCTGGCGGGGGTGTTCCTGCTCAAGTCAGCCAGGAATGCCGCCTTCATCAACCGGGTGGTACCCGGCGCCAACATCCCGCAGGCGATCATCGACCGGCTCGCGGCTTCCGCCAATCCTGCCGACGAGGGCATCAGCATCGCCGCCGAACAGGTGGCCACCTACGCCGGCATTGCCCAGGGGGTTCACCTGATGGCCGTTAAGGCTGAGGAGCGGATCCCGCTCATCCTGGAGCGGGCGGGGATCAGCTCGCGCTGCTGATTGCCAGGTCGGTGCCCAGCAGTTCTGCCATCGCCTTCTGCTGAGGGGAGGGTGCGACGTGGTCCTGCCGGCGGGAGTCGGTGATCAGCCAGTCGAGGGAGGCTTCCTGCAGATCGAAATGGTCGCCGTTGCGGTCCACGCAATAACGGCCGAACACCAGCTTCTCCACCAGACGCACTCCGGCGCCGATGCGTGAGTAGTCAAAGATGATCGAGTTGTCGATCGTGGCGCCCTCACAGATGTGGCAGCTGGGCCCGATCATGGCGGGACCGATGATGGTGGCACCATCGTCGATGCGGGTCATCCCGCCCACGTAGATCGGCCCTTCGACGTGGATCTTGTCCCAGTTGGCGGCCACGTTCAGACCCGTGTAGACCCCCGGGCGCACTTCCTTGCCGGGGATCTGCACCTGGCGCACTTGGCCCTGCAGCACGCTGCGGATCGCCTGCCAATAGTCCGGTACCTTGCCGATATCCACCCACTCGAACTCCATCGGCAGCGCATAGAAGGGAGCGCCGTCCGCCACGAGTCTGGGAAACAGATCCGAGCCGATGTCGAAGGGCACACCCTCCGGCACGTACTTGAGAACGTCCGGCTCGAAGATGTAGATGCCGGTGTTGATCATGTCGCTGGCGGCCTCGTCCACCGCCGGCTTCTCTTGGAAGGAGCGAACCCGTCCGTCGGCGTCGGTCACCACAACGCCGTAGCTGCTCACCTGATCGCGCGGCACCCGCTTGGTGATCAGGCTGGCCATGGCGCCTTTGGCCTTATGGCGCTTCACCGCTTCGGTGAGGTCGAGATCGATCAGCGCATCGCCGCAGAGCACCACGAAGGTGTCGTCGAAGAAGGGTTGGAAGCTCTGGATCTTCTTCAGTCCACCGGCGGATCCCACCGCATCGCCGATCAGTTCGCCATCTTCGATCCGGCCTTCAAAACTGTAGGCGATTTCCACTCCGAAGCGTTGGCCGTCGCGGAAATAATTCTCGATCTCCTCAGCCAGGTGGGACACGTTCACCATGACTTCGGTGAAGCCGTGCTCACGCAGCAGCTCAAGCAGAAACTCCATCACGGGTTTCTGCAGGATGGGGATCATCGGTTTGGGGATCGTGTGGGTGATCGGCCGCACACGGGTCCCCTTGCCGGCCGCCAGGATCATCGCCTTCATCGGCGCGGGCTGTCGTGGGTGATTGCAACACCCTAAGCAGGGTCCTCAGGCAGCCAGTGGCTGGCCAGACGGCCCCCGAGCTGACCCCAGTTCCGCAGGCAGGGGCAGCTGGACGCTCTCCCGCTCCTCCAGCAGCCGCTTCAGACGCAGCGGGCCGTGCAGACCGCCCTGCTGCTCCAGTTCCACCCGCCCTTGGGAGCAGAGGAACAGCAGGGCCCAGAACACGCCCACGCGATCGCAGTCCAGGTCTGCCGGAGCCACGGCGGCCCAAGCCTGCACAAGAGCCTCAAAGCAGCACCAGTCGAGGGCGGTGGGCCACTCCAGCAGGAACTGGCTGAGGGCGGCGGTGGTTTCCGGCAGTTTCTCGCGGTGGGCGAGAGCCGCCACCTGCTCGATCACGGCCCGGTCGCTGAAGCGGCGGCTGCGCTGGCGCTGGCGTGTCTGCCCCTCCTCCTGCTCGAGCCGCTCGGCGATCTCCTCGAGCTGACGGATCAGCTCCCCCAGGGTCACAGGGCGCTGCAGCGGCGGCGGCGCGACCGGTCGGCGCAGCAGGTGGCGCTCCGGTCGTTTCGGCAGCTCCACGCCTGGGGCCAGCAGCCAGCCCTGGCCATCGGCATCAACGTCGAAGGGGAAGCACTCCTCCTCGATCGGGGCGGGTGGAAAGGTCTGGGCCTCCAGCACCTCGGCCTTCAGGCCCACCAGCACCGAGGCCGCCAGGAAGGCTTCACTGGTTTCGGCCAGGTCCTGTTCGTAGCTGCCGCCCTGGCCGCCCCCCTGCCGCGAGCTTCTAGCCGCCGCCACCAGGCGTGGCACCTCGATGCGAGCGCGCAGCTGGTCGAGGAAGCCGTCCACAACGGCGATCACATCCACATCCCACGGGTCCAGATCGCCCCGCTCCGCCGCGTCCTGCAGCAGCCGGATTGCCAGCCTGGCGCCCGCTTCAGCCACCGATCAGCCCGC
>CAIZNP010000255.1 GCA_903934375.1 uncultured Synechococcaceae cyanobacterium | reverse complement strand
GATCTCACTGGTGATCCGATCCGCCTCCTCAAAATCCTGCTGTGCCAGAGCCCTCTGCATGGGGGCGTAATCGATGCCCTGGCCGCTGCTCACGGCCAGCCAGCCATCGGGATAGCGCTGCTGAAACGCCTGGCTGAGGCCGTCGTCATCGCAGAGCAGCTGCTGAATCAGGGTGCCGGCGGCCCAGTCGTCGCCGGTGGCATCGAGGCGATCGAGCTGCTCGGCCATCAGGGGCCGCAGTTCCTGGCTGCGCTGCAGCAACTGATTCAGCAAACTGCGGCGCTGGCGGGCTGAACTGGAGAGGAAGCGCTCCAGAAGTTGATCGGCGCTGGCCGCGGCGGTGACGGGAGGTCCGGAAAGCATGGAGGTGAGCTGACCTGTCAGCGAGCCAGCGTTGGCCCACTATGTCAGGCATCCCCAGCCGCCATGGCCGAACTCGCCGCGATCAGCTGCTTCCTGCAGGCTCCGGGCCCGCTGCTGGATGTGCGCGCACCAGCGGAGTTTGCCCAGGGCCACATCCCTGGCGCCCACAATCTGCCGCTGTTCAGCGATGGCGAACGGGCAACCGTTGGCACCACCTACAAACAGCAGGGGCGTGCGGCTGCGGTGCAGGTGGGGCTGGAGCTGGTGGGGCCGAAGCTGGCTGCCCTCGGCCAGGCCCTGACGGCCTGGAGCGCCGAGGCCGGTGGAGCGCCGTTGCGGCTCCACTGCTGGCGCGGTGGCATGCGCTCCGGCAGCGTGGCCTGGCTGGCAGACACCCTGGATCTGCCGGTGCTGCTGCTGCAGGGGGGCTACAAGGCTTACAGGCGCTGGGTGCTGGAGCAGCTGCTGCGGCCCTGGCCCATCCATCTGCTGGCAGGCAGAACAGGCACAGGCAAGACCGATCTGCTGCTGGCCCTGGAGCAGCGCGGGGTGGCGGTGCTGGACCTGGAAGGCCTGGCGCACCACCGGGGCAGCAGCTTCGGCGGCCTGGGACTTCCCGCTCAGCCCAGCAACGAGCACTACGAGAACCGGATCGCCGCCGTGCTGGAGCGTTGCCGCGATGCCGGGCAGATCTGGGTGGAGGCCGAGAGCGCCCAGGTTGGCCGCTGCCGGGTACCGGCCGGCCTGTGGCAGCGCATGCAGCAGGCGCCACTGCTGGAGATCCGCCGCCCCCTGGAGGAACGCCTGCGCCAGCTGGTGGCGGTCTATGGCGTGCAGGACCCAGAGGCTCTGGCCGAGGCCACCCGTCGCATCAGCCGCCGTCTTGGCCCGCAGCGCACGGCGGCGGCACTGGACGCGATTGAACGCCGCGACTGGAGCGGTGCCTGCCGGGAGATGCTCGACTATTACGACCGCTGCTACGACCATGAACTGCAGCGCCATGGCGACACGGACCGGGCCCGGCTGCTGGGCTCCGTGGATCTGGGAGGTAGCGGCCCGGATGCGGCCGCCATGCTCCTGCTCGAGCAGGGCCTGATCGAGCGGCATCACGGCAACGCAGGCACGGGCTCCCTCACCGCTGCCGCAACTGAAACAGGCCTACCGGCAGACGCTGCCTAGGATCGGATTTTCAGGGACGTGCGATGGCCGCCATTCAGTTCTTCCGCGGAGTCGACGAACCGGTGGTGCCAGATATCCGCATGACCCGCTCACGCGATGGGCGCACCGGCCAGGCGATCTTCGTGTTCGATCAGCCGCAGGCCCTGGCGCCGGAAACGATGGGCGACATCGCCGGCATGTTCCTGATCGATGAGGAGGGTCAGCTGGTGACCCGCGAGGTGAACGCCAAGTTCGTGAACGGCAAACCCGCTGCCCTGGAGGCCACCTACACCTGGAAGACGCCGGAAGACTTTGATCGCTTCATGCGCTTCGCCCAGCGCTACGCCGAGGCCAATGATCTTGGCTTCGCCCAGAAGGGCAAGCAGGACGACGACAGCGACAGCTTCAGCGACGACGAGGCTTGAAATTCGGACAGTGGCTGGGGTTGATCGCCACGGCAGCCGCCGCGCTGCTGCTGTGGAATCTGCGCGAGGTGGTGATCCATGTGTTCGCCGCCGTCGTGTTGGCGATGGCCCTCTGCACGCTGGTGGGGGTTGTGCGGGAGCG
Source organism: uncultured Synechococcaceae cyanobacterium (assembly GCA_903934375.1). Lineage (GTDB taxonomy): Bacteria > Cyanobacteriota > Cyanobacteriia > PCC-6307 > Cyanobiaceae > Vulcanococcus. Next base: position 6,777 of record CAIZNP010000255.1, on the reverse strand, counting down.
CCTGGGCTGCAGTCGACCGATCGCCCTGCTGCTGACCCTGCTCGGCCTGCTGCTGCTGCTGGCGCTGGCAGTGGCTGTGGTGGTTCCGCCCTTCCTGCAGCAGTTCCAGGAGCTGCTACGGCAGCTGCCGACGGCGGCTGATCTGGCGGTGCGCCTGCTGCATCAGGGCATGGATTACAGCAGCCAGATCCTCTACGGCCGCGAAGCCCTGAACTGGTTGCAGCAGACCTGGCAGTCGCCAGCCGGCGGTGCCGGCCCCGCTGTGATGCGCCTGCTGGGTCTGGCGGGAAACCTCGGCAGCGGCCTGCTGCAGCTTCTGTTCGTGCTGGCGGTGAGTGTGATGATCGCCATCCAGCCCGAGGCCTACCGGGACGTGGCGGTGCTGCTGGCCCCCTCCTTCTACCGCCGACGGCTGCGCCAGGTGCTGCTGCAATGTGGTGAGGCCCTCAGCAGCTGGATGGGAGGGGTTCTGATCAGCTCCCTGTGTGTGGCGGTGCTGGCGGGCACGGGCCTGCTGCTGCTGGGGGTGAAGCTGGTGGTGGCCAATGCGCTGCTGGCCGGGTTGCTCAACATCATTCCCAACGTTGGCCCCACCCTGAGCACGCTGTTTCCGATGTCGGTGGCGCTGCTGGATTCCCCCTGGAAGGCCCTGGCGGTTCTGGGGCTCTATGTGGTGGTGCAGAACCTGGAGAGCTATCTGATCACGCCCTCGGTGATGCATCACCAGGTGAAGTTGCTGCCGGGGCTCACCCTCATCGCCCAGTTCCTGTTCACGGTGCTGTTCGGGCCCCTGGGGCTGCTGCTCGCCCTGCCCCTGGCGGTGTGCCTGCAGGTGATGATCCGCGAGGTGCTGATTCACGACGTTCTTGATCCCTGGCGCCGCCAGCGCCTGAGCCCATGAGCGCGCGCAGCCTGCTGACGCTGCTGGCCCTGGTGGTGCTGGCCCTGCTGGTGTGGGAGCTGCGCTGGGTGCTGCTGGTGCTGTTCGCTGCCGTGGTGCTGGCCGTGGCGCTGGATGTGCCGGTGACCTGGCTGCGGCGGGTCACGCGGCTCAACCGCCCCGTCGCCCTGCTGATCGTTCTGGCCCTGCTCGGGGTGGGTGGCTGGAAGCTGGCGGAACTGCTGCTGCCGGAACTGGTGGAACAGGCCAACCAGCTCACCGAGCTGGTGCCGGCCCTGATCGCCCGCATCAGTCAGCTGTTGGGCGGCGTCTCACTGCTCGACAACGTCGAGAACCAGCTGATGCGTTTCGCCACCTGGGACAAGCTGCAGCCCCTCGGACTGCAGCTGCTTGGGGTCGCCGGTGGAGCCGCCAACGGCACGATCCAGCTGCTGTTGCTGGTGCTGCTCTCCCTCCTGCTGGTTCTTGATCCGCGCAGCCATCAGCGCCTCGTGCTGGCCGTGACACCAGCCCCCCACCGGCCGCTGATGGGCCAGCTGCTGGGGGAATGCCGCCAGGCCCTTGGCGGCTGGCTGGCTGGCATGACCATCTCGGCCACGGCGGTGTTTCTGCTCACCTGGGCGGGGCTGGCCCTGCTGAAGGTGCCGCTGGCCCTGCTGAGCGCGCTCGTGTGCGGGCTGCTGACCTTCGTTCCCACGATCGGACCCAGCCTGGCGACCCTCCTGCCCCTGGCGGTCGCTCTGGTGTTGTCCCCTGCTCTGGCACTGCAGGTGCTGGTGCTGCGGCTGGTGCTTCAGAACGCCGAGGCCTTCCTGCTCACGCCGATTCTGCTCAGCCAGACCGTGAATCTGCTTCCCACCGTGGCCCTGATGGCCCAGCTGAGCCTGGGCGTTCTGCTGGGGTTGCCAGGAGTTCTGCTGGCCCTGCCTCTGGTGGTGGTGCTTCAGGTGCTCTGCCAGCGGGTGCTGGTGGAGCAGGTGATGGATCGCTGGAGCTGATTCTCAACTGAGCAGTAGGGACCCTCAGCGGCAGGGACGCTCAGCGGTAGCGGCGCAGCAGGGAAGGAAGCAGAACCAGCACCATCACGGCCAGAGGGTGATGCACCGGAATCACGCTGAGGCTGGTCCAGGTGAAGTGATCCAGCAACAGCAGGATCTCCGTGCGCAGATCGAGCACGGCGAGCAGGGCCAGAACCAGAGGAGCCCAGGGAATGCGGCGGCGCCGTGCCTGTTGCAGGTCCTGCTGCTCCAGCCCCGATGACGTCATCGGCGAGAGAACACCGGCAGCAGGGTCGGGGCGATGCCGATGCTGGACCAACTGCCGACGGCGATCCCCACCGTGAGGGCAACGGCAAACCAGAAGAGTGTGCTGCCACCGAAGAAGATCAGCGCCACCAACGGCAGCAGGGTCGTGAGTGAGGTGTAGAGGGAGCGGGTGAGGGTGGCATCCACGGCAACATCCACCTGCTCGCTCATCGGCAGGCCGGCAAGCAGAGTCTTCTGCTCACGAATCCGATCGAAGACCACAACGGTATCGGTGACGGAGTAGCCAGCCACGGTGATCAACGAGACCGCGAACAGCGAATCCACCTCAATGCCGGCCAGCAGGCCCAGCCAGGCGAACACCCCGCAGGTGATCAGAACATCGTGGGCGAGACACAGCAACGCCAGACCGGCAAAGATGCGGTCGTAGCGGAAGGTGATGTAAACGGCGATGGCGGCAAAGCTCACCAGCAGGGAGATCAGGCTCCCCTTCAGCAGCTGGTCGCCGAGGGTCGGTCCGATCGTGTCAACCGCCGTGCCGGAGGCATTGAGCGGTCCGGCAACCTCCTGCACGGCAGACACCACCACGGCAGCCTGCTCAGGGTTCACCGCCGGCAGGCGCAACACCAATGAACGGCCCTGATCCAGAACCTGAACGGCAGCACCGGCCAGGTTCGGTGCGGGGGTTCCCTGTTCGCCCGGCAGCTGCAGCCGCGACACGGGCTGCTGGACTTGGGCTGCGCTAAGGGTAGGGCAGGCGGCATCGCAGGCACGCTCCAGCTGGATCTGGGTGCCACCGGTGAAGTCGAGCCCGGGCCGCAACGGTGCACCGATCGCAGGGTTGAGCCAGCACAGCAGCAGACCGATCAGGCTGAGCACACAGGCCAGACCGGAGCCCCACCACGCCAGGCGGCGATGGCGGCTGATCCGGAAGCGGGGCGCAGGAGCGGTCGGAGGGGTCGAACTCATCAGGAAGCGCTGGCGGGCAGCTGGGCGGCGGGCAGGAAGTAGGTGCTGCGGCGGAGGCCTGGATAGCTCATCAGCAAGCGCAAAAGCGTGCGCGTGCAGGTCAGGGCCGTGAACAGGCTGAGTAGCAGACCGATGGCCAGGGTCACCGCAAATCCCTTGACCAGGCCGGTACCGAGCGCGAACAGAGCGGCGCAGCTGATCAGACCGGTGACGTGGCCATCCAGGATCGAGGAGAAGGCCAGCGAGAAGCCTGTGTCGATCGAACGGATGAGGGTGTTGCCCGAGCGCAGCTCCTCCTTGACCCGCTCAAAGATCAGCACGTTGGCATCGACGGCCATGCCGATCGAGAGGATGAAGCCAGCGATCCCGGGCAGGCTCAACGTGACCGGAATCAGGGCGTAGACAGCCAGGTTGAACAGGGCGTAGAGGCTGAGGGCCAGCACGGAGACCACGCCCGGCAGCCGATAGACCACCACCATGAACACAGCCACGAGGGCCAGACCCGACAGGGCGGCAATCAGGCTCGAGCGGATGTTTTCAGCGCCGAGCGACGGACCCACCGTGCGCACTTCGATCAGCTTCACCGGCAGGGGCAGCGAGCCGCCCCGGAGCTGCACCTCCAGATCGCGGGCCTCATCGGCAGTGAAGTTGCCGGTGATGCTGGCGGCGCCGCCACTGATGCCGGCTGGCCTGAACTCGGGGCCGACAGTGGCCTCGCTGATCGAGCGGCCATCGAGAACGATGCCCAGCAGCCGGCCGCTGCCGGCGATGCTCTTGGTGAGCTCGGCGAATTTTTTGCCGCCCTCGCTGTTGAAGGCGAGGGTCACCTCCCAGCCGGTACCGGTCTGCTGCTGCTGACGGCCGGCACTGGTGAGATCCTTGCCGGTGAGTTCTGCAGGCTCGTAGAGGGCGACGATCTTTGTGTTGATCGTGCTGAGAAGCAGTTCCAGCTGCTCAGCCTCACTGATTCCCGGCGGCACGCTGATGCCCAGCTGCCTGAGCGCTTCGGCAAGCTCCTCGGCCTTGATCGTCACGGCGGGCGGCACCGGCTGACCACTCGCTACAGCCGCCGCCTTCACCTGACTCTGATTGAGAACCGCCTGAGCCTGGCGTTTCAGCTTCAGCAGCCCGGTCATCTCCTGCTCGGTGCCGGTGCGCTGGGCACGGAACTCCAGCAGAGCTGTGGTGCCCAGCACCTTGGCGGCGCGGCTGGGATCCTGTTCGCCGGGGAGCTGGAGGACCAGCTGATCGTCACCAACGGTCTGAAGCGTGGATTCGGCCACGCCCAGGCCATTGATGCGCCGTTCGAGCACATCCTTGACAGCCTCCAGCTGCTCCTTCTGCACGCTGCGGATGCTGCCGGCCGGCAACACCTGCAGGGTGAGCTGGCTGCCACCGCGCAGGTCAAGACCGAGCTGCAGAGGGAAGGAAACAAGCAGGGCCCCTGCGGCTATCGCCAGGGCCAGGATCAGGGCGAACCACCCCTGTTGGCGTGCCATCGGGCTGTATGTCTTGGCGAAGGGAATCCGAACTGGGCCTGACTTCAGACCTGGCCGGCCTTGAGGGCCTTGGCGGCCTCGACGATCTGATGAGGCTGAATGATCGTCAGGTTTTCCAGAGTGCCGTTGTAGGGCGTGGGGATATCCTGGGAGGAGAGGCGCACCGGCCGGGCGTCGAGGTCATCGAAGCACTGTTCGGTGATCAAGGCCATCAGTTCGGCGCCGATGCCACCGGTCTTCATGCACTCCTCAACGATCAGCACCTTGTGAGTCTTGCGGATCGAGCGGGTGATGGTGGCCATATCGAACGGCTTGAGGCTGATCAGATCGATCAACTCCACACTCACACCGTCCGACTCAAGCTGTTGCAGAGCCTTCAGGCAGTGGTGGCGCATGCGGGAGTACGTGAGGATCGTCACGTCCGTGCCCTCCTGCACGACATCGGCCTGATCAAGGGCACAGGTGTACTCGCCGTCGGGGATGTTCTCGGAGAGGTTGTAGAGCAACACGTGCTCGAAGAAGAGCACCGGGTTGTTGTCGCGGATGGCGGCCTTCATCAGGCCCTTGGCATTGGTGGGAGTGCTCACCGCGACGATCTTGATGCCGGGCACAGCGTGGAAATAAGCCTCGAGGCGTTGGCTGTGCTCAGCGCCGAGCTGGCGGCCCACCCCACCAGGGCCGCGTACCACAGTGGGAATCGTGAAATTACCGCCGCTGGTGTAACGCAGCATCCCCATGTTGTTGGAGATCTGGTTGAAGGCCAGCAGCAGGAAGCCCATGTTCATGCCTTCCACGATCGGGCGCAGGCCGGTCATGGCAGCACCCACCGCCATGCCGGTGAAGGCGTTTTCGGCGATCGGCGTGTCGAGCACCCGCAGTTCGCCGTATTTGTCGTAGAGGTCCTTGGTGACCTTGTAGGAACCGCCGTAGTGGCCCACGTCCTCGCCCATCACACAGACATGGGGATCGCGGGCCATCTCTTCGTCGATGGCTTCGCGCAGGGCGTTGAACAGAAGGGTTTCTGCCACGGCGGCGGTGTAGTCCGGCTCAGGCCGGGCGCGGTTCCGGCTCAAGACCGGTGGTGCGGCCAACTTATCTCAGGCGCACGCGCCTCCTGTGACGGATGATTCCCGCCGCTGCCCAGGCCCTGCCGGCCAGGTGAGCTGAAGCGGATGGTTCAGCCGCCGGCGGCGAAGGTGGCGAGCAGCAGCACCGAGAGCAGCATGCCGGGGGAGAGCAGAAGCACCAGCAGCTGCAGGTCGTGGCCGGTCATCGAAAGGGGGCTGCAACAACTCGACCCTAGAGAGATTCGCCAACCTGGCTAGGGCGTGTCTTCGGCTTCACGCCAACCCGGCAACAGGCTGCGGATGAAGGTGAGGAACAGGCCCAGGCCAACGAAGGCGAAGGTGAAGGTGGCCAGGAAGGTCATTCCCACGATCAGGGTCTTCATGAACACGGCGATGCTCTGGGCGAAGCGCGCCTCGTAGTGGGGCGGATGCGTGCCGTAGTAGGCGACCACCCGGCTGGAGAGCTGCAGCGCCAACCAGCCGAAACCAAAGCTGGTGAGCGAGCCGCTCAGAAAACTGAAGGGTCCCTTGCGGGGGCGGCTGGAGCCGGGAGCCTCGGCAATGGCAATGCTGCTCGGTTGCTCCTCGCTGGTTTCACTGAACCTGCTGGTTTCGCCGAAGCCGCTGCTCTCGCTGCTGTCGCTCACCGGGGCTTGCTCCGCCATCACTCGGCCCCCAGGCTGGCACCGCGACCGGTGCAGCGGCAGCTCCAGGCCTCGAAGCCGCCCGCGGCCAGCGGCTCCGCCAGCTGCTCCCGCGCCGCATCGGCCGTGGAATGGTCGGCAAACAGAGCGAACAGGCTGGGGCCTGACCCGCTCATGGCCACCGCCAGGGCCTCTGGGGCCTCCCGCAACAGGGCAAGTCCCTCACGGACGCTGGCCACCTCAGGCTCCACCACCGCCTGCAGGTCGTTGCGGATCGGCGGCAGGGGAGCGGCGCCGCGCAGCCCAGCCAGCAGCGGGCCCTCCCTCAGGACCTGCCGACGCTGGGCGAACTCGACCTCATCATTGAGGTAGAAGTCGCTGCGGAGCTCGCGGCAACGCCCATAGGCCCAGGGGGTGGAGACGCTCGCCTGGGGG
>CAIZNP010000254.1 GCA_903934375.1 uncultured Synechococcaceae cyanobacterium | reverse complement strand
CAGTTCCGTCATCAGCAGACCCACATCCATCACCTCGCCGACCACCCCATTCACCTCCACCACATCGCCGATGGCGTAGTGGTCGTCGAGCAGGGTTACCAGCCCGGCCACGCCATCACGCAGCAATCCCTGGAAGGCGATCGCGAGGCCTCCGAGCAGAGCCCCACCCGCCAGCCATGCCCCGAGGGTGAGTTCCCGGACCCCCGGCACATCGGCCAGCACGATCACCACCAGCAGGGCGATGCAGCCCAGATCGATCAGCCGCTGGCTGGCCTGCCGCAGATTGAGATAGCGCTGCTGCCGGCGGGCTCGCTCCTCGATCGGCACCGACAGGTTGCTGACCCACTGCCGCAGCACGAACCGCGCCAGCCAGCGCAGGCCGGCGGCGATCACCCCGAGCAACGCCACCTTGAAGAGGATCCCCAGCGGCTGAAGCAACAGGGTGATCGCCAGCGGGACCCGCCCCGGGCTGGCGCTCCCCCCCAGCCCCGCCCTGCGCCGCAGCGGGACAAGCCCCCCACCCAACAGCAGGCGCATCAGCCACTGGATCTGCCGATCCTTGCTGAACCAGCCGTTGTCCTCCGGCCTGGGCTGATCACTCCGGCGCTTCAGGCGCTGACGCAGCCGCGCCCAGAGCCAGAGCGTGGCCGCACTAGAGCCCGCGAGCAGCAGTTCAACGATCAGGACGATTTTCAGCCGTAGGGAGATCTGGCTGGACTGCTCGGTGAAGCGGGCATGGCGCAGCCGTCGTTGCAGCAGCTGCCGCCAGCGTTCCGCCAGCTGATCGCTGCCCATGCCGTGCAACTGGGCATCGGCGTCCGTCACGGTGAGCAGGGGCAGTGGCGTTGTGCGTCCCTTGATTCGCGCCTGGAGTTGGGTCAGCCCAGCGGCGTCCCTGGTCACGACCACGGCCAGATCGTTCGGTTGGCCCAGCACCGACCATGGATCGCCGCTGCAGAGGCGTTGCCCTGCCGGGCCGCCCAGTACCGCTCCCTCCAGGATTGATTCGGCGATCTGCTCACCACCGCTGCAGAGGCTGTGGGGCTGATAAAGCAGAGAGAGATTGCCCTCGATCACGGTGGCCCGTTGCTGCGCATCCGGAGTCCGCTCCTGCCTGCTCACCACCGGTGCCGCCACGCTGATGGCGGGGATGCCGAGGATGCGAACCGGGGCCACGTCGAAACTGCCCACCGCTGCTGCTGGCGCCATCACCGTTGGCGTGGCCGGTGGACCGCTCGATTCCGCTCCAGTGGCTACCGACCCCAGAAGCCCGAGAGCCAGCACCAGTGCGCAGAGCACTCCCAGCGCTAATTGGAGGCTTTGGCGAACCACTCCAGCCATCAGGCGCCTGAGTGTGGAACAGCGCAGAGATCCACAGAGCTGGTGGCGGCAGGTGCTCGCATGGTGGCGGATCAGATGGCCCGCGCCTGCGTCGGCGATGGAGTGGGCCGGTGCCGTTGAAGCAGTCGCCGGCAGCCGGCGGCGTTCCAGAGCGCCACGGTGGCGAACTCGCGCTGGGCGCGGTCGCGATCGAGTGCTCCCTGCTGACGCTGCCAGGCGCAGCGGGCCAGCTGGGCCAGGTCTGCGTTGCTGAGGCTGGCGAACATCAGCCCTCCCCGAGCGCGTTGGCCACGGCCGTCTGGAACACGGCCTCATCGGGCGTGATGCCTGTCCAGCACTGGAAGATCTGCATCGCCAGCTGCACCAGCATCTCCACGCCGTCGACGATGCCACAGCCCCGTTCGCGGGCGGTGAGCAGGAAGGGTGTGAGGCGGGGGTTGGTGATCACATCCACGGCGGTGCAGCCGGGATCCACCGTGTCCCAGCGGATCGGCACCGGTTCGAGCTCCGGCGCGCAGCCCAGGTGGGTGGCGTTCATCAGCAGGGTGGTGCCGGCCGGCACGCTCACCTCGCCGTCCCAGGCTTGCCAGTGGCAGGGCACGCCGCTGGCCCGCTCCACCAGCTCCGCCACCTCGCGGCCCTGGGCTTCGCGGCGGGTCACCAGCGTCATGGCTGCGGCACCGGCCCAGGCGATCTCCACCGCCATGGCCCGGCCGGCGCCGCCGGCGCCGAGCATCACCACCTGCTGCCCTTTCAGGGGCACCAGCTTCTCGATCGCCTTCACCACACCCTTGCCGTCGTTGTTGTGGCCGATCAGCCGGCCGTTCTCGATCGTCATGTAGTTGGCGGCACCGATGGCGCGCACGTCGTCATCGACGGCATCCAGCAGCGGGATCACGGCCACCTTGTAGGGCACGGTGATGCAGGCGCCGCTGTAACCGAGCGGGATCAGCCCCGCCACCGCCTTGGCCAGGTCGGCCTCGTTGGCGATGTCGTTCTTCCAGAACTGCCAGTTGAGGCCGTAGTGGGCATAAACCGCATCGAACATGCGATCGATCGGGTTCTCGGCCACCGGGTGACCGAGCATGCCGGTCATCTGCTTCTGGGGAGGGATCACGGGCCTTCGGCGCGGAGGAGGGTGTGGTGGAGGCCCTCAGCCTGGCCACGCTTCAGCTGTGTGGCAACTGGGTTGATTCGGCTGCCCTCACCCTTTGGATCGGTCTGCCGTACCGCGGTGGTGAGGGCCGAAGCGATCGGTACGGCTGCCACGATCCCCGCCCTGGGATGGCCGGCTGAGCATGGCTGCAGCGGGGGCAAACAACGACCCCGACGCCGAATCCTTCGCGATGCAAACCATGTTGACCCTGCGCACGTCCTCTCCCTTTGAGCTGTTCGATCGCATCGAGCAGCAACTCAGCCAGCAGTTGCAGACCGCCGAGCGGGTGCCCGCCGCTGAGGTGCATGAAACCCCCGAGGCCTACGAGGTGGTGCTGGAGCTCCCCGGCGTCGACAAGGCCGCCATCGACGTCAAGGCCACCGACCGCACCCTGGTGATCAGCGCCGAGCGCCGCAGCCAGCGCAGCCAACCCGCAGAGGCTGCCGCCGGCGATGCTGCGGCTCGCCCCCTGGTGAGCGAGTTCCGCTACGGCACCTGGAGCCGCAGCTTCCGCTTCCCTGCCCCGATCGATCGTGATCAACTGCAGGCCCGCTACCGCGACGGTCTGCTCACGGTGACGGCTCCCAAGGCCAGCACCGCCACCACGGTCAGCGTGCAGGTGGAAGCCTGAGGCTCAGTGCTCCTCGGCGCTGGGATGACCGGCTTCGAGGTCGAGCAGGTCCTGAGAGAGCAGCAGCAGAGCCATGCCCATCAGGGCCAAGGCCATGCCGCGCTCCTCAGGGCCACTCAGCTCAAGGGTCCGGGCGGTCAGCAGGTGCTGGGGCCAGCTCAGGTGCATGCGACCACTCCAGATCACTGATGATTCTGATTTGCAGCGCTGATGGGCGTGGCCGTTGTCATAACCCGAAACAGGAACAGGGCTGTGGGTTGGTGCTGATCGCTACGCCAAGAAAGTGCCATGCCGATACATTTCCGCCAGCCAAGGGAGCATTCGGATGCAAGCGGACATGGAACTGAGCCTCAGCCAGCATTTCGAAATCGAGCGCTTCAACCGGGCCATCGAAGCCACCTCCGATGCCGAGGCCCTGCGCAGCCTGGCCAAGCAGTTGCTGCAGGCCTGGCACACCCAGCAGGCGGCCACAAACTGGATGATCAGTCAGCAGTCGCCTCCCCTCGAGCCCTGAGCTCTCGCTTTGAGGCTCGGCTATCGGCATGTGTACGTGCTGCGGGGAGGCCTGGCTGGTCTGCAGGTTCAGAGCCCGCTCTGAGGTGCCAGGCGCCGCTCCACCACCTCACCGCGCTGCAGCAGCAGGGCTTCACCCACAGCGAGCGGGCGCCAGGCTTCATTGCTGGTGAGCGGCTCGGTGCTGATGATCGTCACCACGTCACGAATGGTGGTCAGCGTCGAGAAGTCCACCGTCACATCGTCATCCGCCAGGGTGGCCGAGGTGAAGGGCGCCCGGCGGGTGATCGTGTGCAGCTTGGTGCCGCAATAGGCGTAGAGCCACTCACCGTTGCTGATCAGGCAGTTGAAGATGCCGTGCCCGGCCAGGTGCGCTGAGTAGGTGTTCAGCAGCTGGAACAGGGCATGTCCATCGGGCGACGCCGCTGGCGGCGCACTGAACTGCTCGCTCAGCTGGTTGAGCATCCAGCAGAAGGCGGCTTCGCTGTCGGTGTCGCCGATCGGGCAGTAACGATCGCCCCGGGGAATGTCGGTGCGGATGTCGCCGTTGTGGGCGAACACCCAGTCCTGGCCCAGCCACTGGCGATGGAAGGGATGGCAGTTCTCCACGGCCACAACGCCCTGGGTGGCCTTGCGGATGTGCGCCAGCGACACGAGCGATTTGAGATCCAGTTCGGAGAGGTGCGCCGCCACCGGGGAGAAGGCGGCGGCTGTCTGCTCGCGGTAGATGTTCAGGCCACCCCCCTGGGGGTCGAAGCTGGCCAGCCCCCAGCCATCGCCGTGGTCCCCCGTCGCGCCACCGCGGCGCGCCAGGCCGCGGAAGGAGAAGCGCATGTCCGTGGGGGTATTGGCGCTGAGGGCCAGCAGTTCACACATCAGCCCCGGCGCTTTCGGACCAGTTGATCCCAGAGGCCGCCGTCGCCGAAGAAGGTGCTGTTCACCGTTTGCCAGCCACCGAGATCGGCCACGCTGAACAGCCGCGGCACCGGGGCGAAGCGACCCCTGACCTTGGTCCACACGGTCGTGTTCACCGGCCGGAATCCCTCCTCCGCGAAGATGGACTGAGCCTCCTCACTCTGCAGGTAGGTCGCCAGTGCTTCTGCGGCCTTGCGGGTGCCGTGCTTGTCCACGTTCCTGTCCATCACGGCGATCGAGGCATCGACCGCACAGCCCAGGGCATCGGGCCTGAGGAGTGAGCGTTCTGCCGTCGGGATGATTGCCCCCTCAGGTCGACGGAGACGCCGCCACCGCCTGGGGAATCCGCTGGAACATGTAGCCCATGCCCCGGGCCGTGAGGATCAGCTCCGGCTGCTCTGGGTCCTGTTCCAGCTTGGCGCGCAGGCGTGAGATGTGTACATCCACCCCGCGACTGTCGGAGGAGCGCTCGGGTTTGTACCCCCACACGTGCTCGAGGATGTCGAGGCGACTGATCGGTTCTCCCGAACGACTGATCAGCAGCTCCAGCAGGTTGAATTCCATGCCCGTGAGGCGGATGCGCTCGCCGTTGCGGTAGGCCTGGCGCTTGTTCACATCCACGCGCAGATCACCGAGCACCAGCAGGGCGCCGCCGCGGCTGCCGCCCGCTGCAGCGCTCGCCTGGCCGAGGCGAGTGCGGCGCATCATGCAACGGATGCGGGCCTCCAGCTCCTTCGGGCTGAAGGGCTTGACCATGTAGTCGTCAGCGCCCAGCTGCAGACCGGTGATGCGGTCGGACACCTCACTGAGGGCGGTGAGCAGGATGATCGGCACCTCCGACTGCGCCCGGATCCGCTCGATCACGGCGAAGCCGTCGAGCGCGGGCATCATCACGTCGAGCACGACAAGATCCGGCGCGAAGCCACGGAACAGCTCCAGGGCGCGCTCACCGTCCTCGGCGGCCATCACCTCGTGCCCCTGCATGCGCAGGCGGGTTTCCAGGATGCGGCGGATGCTGGCCTCATCGTCGGCCACCAGGATCCTGAGCGGGCTGGCTGCGGTCTCAGGGATCACGGCGGGCTTACGGCACAACCCCCTACTGCTAGCTCCAAACGGCTGCTGCTGACCACGGCGGGGGGATCTGACACATTGAGCCGTCACTTTTCCTGGACTGCCCCTGGCTCAGCTGCGGCGAGGCACCACCTGCATCCCCACCGGGGCCAGGGCGATCATGGCCAGCTTGATGTGCTGCAGTCCAAAGGGGATGCCGACGACCGTGATGAAACAGGCCAGGGCTGAGCTGAGGTGGCCGATCGCCAACCACCAGCCCGCCACCAGAAACCACAACACGTTGCCGAGCAGTCCGAGCGGGCCGGTGCCGAGGTCGCCACGGCCATGGAGCTCGCGCCTGCTCACGGCTTCCTGACCGAAGGGCCAGAAGGAGAAATTGCCGATCACGAAGCAGGAGCGCGCCCAGGGAAGGCCCACGATCGTGATGGCACAAATGATCCCGGCTAGCCACCAGCCCAGGCCCATCACCACGCCGCCCAGCACGAACCAGAGCAGGTTCAGGAGAAAGCGGAGCATCGCAGTGGCGGAACTGGGCTGAGTGGATTGCGGAGGATCACTCCTCTTCGGCGCCGCCGGCGGGGATCAGCTTGATCTGCTTGCGACCGATCTTGATCTCGAACTCATCACCTGGCTTGAGATCGAGCATGGCGGTGTAGGCCTTGCCCACCAGCAGGTTGCCGTTGCCCTGCACTGTGGCCACATAGCTGAGCTTGCGGCCGCCTTTGCCTTTGCCGGCGCCGTCGCTGCCAAGGCTGAGGCCCTTGGCTTCCAGCAGAGCCTCGTAGAAGGCGGTGAAGTTCAGGCGTTCGCTGCCATCCTTCTTGGTGCTCACGTAGCCGCAGGCACGCACGAGATCGGACTTGGAGGCATCGCCGAGATCCTTGACTTTGGCGAGAAGATCGGAACCGGTGAGCATGGATGAAATGGTGATCTGGGGCCACCATAACGCTTGTTGATGCAGTGTCCAGCGCTGAACTGCGGGTTGCGTTGTTCATCAATCCGCGACTCCTGCTGCGATGCAGGCTGAAGTCTTGCGCTGTGTGCCAGTTCCGCCGGCTTGCTTGCAAAGCCACCCTGCCCCGCCCAGCCTGAAGGGAGAGAGTGGTTAAACGATTCCACCGTGGCGCTGTGTCTTGTGCCGGAGGCTTTCAGGGCTGTTTCCCGCTCTGCCATTTCCCGCTCTGGCGTGTCCAGCTCAGCTGCTCGTGGCTCAGCTGCTCGAGGTTCAGCTGCTCGCGGCTCAGCCTTTGCATGTTCCGCTGGTGCGGATCCATCCGGTTGGCTCGGTGAGGGCTGCGGCACTCCGATCCAGGACGCTCCGATCCAGATCGTGGCGGTTGGGCTTCGCTATATCGCAGAGCACTTTGCAGAGCCCGGTGCCCTGGGCGCGATGGTTCCATCACTGGGGATTCCTGAGGATTGTCTGGATTTCAGCTTTGAACTGATCCGCGGCATGACACCCGCTGAGGCGCTGTTCGAGCATCGCCTCAACCGATTGTTCGCAGCGCTCAGCGCCCAGCCGCGGCAGGGTCTGCGCAGCGCGATTGTGGCGTGTGGCCTCAGCGCCAGCCGCAATGTGGTCGGTCGGTTTGAGCAGGCCTTCGGGATCGATATGTCGCTGTTTCTGCTCACCTGCCGCCGTGCTGCCGAGGATCGTGAGCTCCCTCGCCACCGTCCCGAGGAGCAGGCTCTGATCCTGGGCCATTGATCGCGGCCGCCTGATCGTGGCCGGGGCTGACGATTGGAAGCCCTGCCGCTTCTCCGACCGCGCGATTTCATGCTGCGACAGCCACAGCCGCGACGCCAGGTGCTTGGTCAGGGGAATGCCGTGGTCACCAGCATGGCCAATGGCAATCGCATCGCAGTGCCCCTGCGGCCGGGGGCCTGGGTGCCCGCAGGTGCGGGGAGCCGTATTCGCAGGCACGCGGCATCAACAGCGATGGCGCACAGGATGGCTCTGCGAGAGAGGCCATACGCCATACGCCATACGCCATGCGTGAGATCGTGTTCCGATTGCAGCCCGTCGGCTCGCCGGGTGCGGCGGATCATCTCCGCGCCACTGCCGGATCTCTGCCGATCACGATTGAGGCGGCCAGCCTTGAGGAGCTGCAGCATGAAGCCCGCGACGCCCTGATTCAGCATTTCGGGCCGGCCCATGTGGCTTACCGCGTGCGGATCCGCCGCGATGCGCCTGCGAATCAGTGGCTGCAGCACAGCCAAGCCGCTGCGCGGCCAATCCCGAAGAAGCCCGGCAGATTTCGGGCGGGACCAGTCCGCTCTGGTGACGCTGTAGTCACTGGACCCAATGCCTGCTGCCATGCCGATCGTGATACAGAGCCGAGGCCTGGGCGAGCATGACTGGCGCAATGAAGTCTGGCGACGGACCCACTTCAAGGCCTACACCGCGGCGATGACCAAGGCCCGACTCACGGGGCGCTGTTATCGCCTTGTGGACCAGGACGGTGTGGTGCTCGAGGAAGTGAACTGCCGCAGCCACACCCTGATCGAAGGCCTCTGAGGCAGGCGAGGCAACAAGGCCGGCCTGCCTCAGAGGCTGTTCAGGCGGCCTCAAGCTCCGATGCGGTGCCGTGGAGATCGGTCGGATCCTGATGCAGCGAGTCGAGGGGTTCCTCCCCGAGTGTTTCCTCCACCAGCTGATTGAGCCAGTCGAACGCCTGGTGCTGGATCAGTCTGGCCAGCAGGGCCGGGCTGTCGGCGACAGCCGGCTCCAGGGCCAGGTATTGGGATTTGAAGTCGTCGTAGCCAGAGAACGGGCCGGCGTGCAGATGGGCTTCCGGGTGCTGGTTCACTGCGGTTGAACGGGCTGACGCTTCAGATTGGGAGAGCTTTCCGGCTGCGACAATGGAAATGAATCCAAATATGTCCCGAGTCGATCAAAGCGGGCCCCGCGGCCCTGGTGATGTTGGTTTGCTCACAGGCTGGCGGACTGTTGAGGTCAGGGCCCGGCGCTGTAGTGAAGGTAAGGCATCGATCTGAATAGGGAGGCTGCGGTGTTCATCACAGTCTCCGGCCAGAAGGGCGGAGTGCCCAAAACCTGCACCAGCTTGCATCTGGCTGCCATCTGGTCTGGTCGGAACCGTTCGGTCTGTGTTGTTGATGCCGATCGCAATCGCTCGGCGCTGGCCTATGCGGTTCGTGGTGAACTGTCCTTCCCGGCGGTGCCTGTGGAGGCTGCCGCCAAGGCAACGCGCCAGGAGGCGCGGCAGGCTGGAATGGAATCCTTTGGGCTGCCGGTGCTCGGGGCTGAGGTGCCGCTGCTGGCCGCCTTCGACAAGGCCGAGGCCCAGGGCGTCACCGTCGACCGCGCCAGCGACGACCGCGGCCGGGCCGATCCCCGCCGCATGGTCGGCTGGTCCGCCTACTGCACCGTTGCCCAGGAGATTGAATGCCTGATTTCGAAGCCCTCATCCGTCGCCAGCAGGATCATCAGTCCACTGCCTCTGAGCGCCTTCGCAGGCGGCTTTCTGGGTGCACTGCTGGACAGCGTCGGCGTGCAGTGGGCGCTGGCGATGGGCTGGCTGCGGTTCTGACCGACGCCAGCCGTGCCTGCCGGACAGCAGGATGGTGGCACCACCAGGCCCGGCCCATGAAAGAGATCAGTCCTCTGGAGATGCTGGGGCGCATCGTCGCCCGCTTTGCCGCCGTGTCCGGCGTGATCGCCCTGCTGGTGTGGGTCACCTGGGTGATGCTGGACATCCGCAATCTGCAGTCGGGCTTCACGCTGCCATAACTGGGATCAGCAGCTGCGGGTCTGGCTCGGTGAGAGCGAGGTCGCGACCAAGTCGCCCTCCTCCCAAACTGGGTCAGACAGGCGTCGGCAACGGCCAGTGGAAATCGATCGTGCGCAGCACCTCGTACCGCTGGATGGACCGCTGCTGACGGATCCTGCGGCCTCCAGCATCGCTGTGAGGGCGTTGCCGATGCCCTCAGGCCTGTCATCAAGCTTTCTCATCGGTGGCCTTGGGGTTCTCCAGGCTTGACGCCACCGGAACGGCGCACAGTGGCCGCAAGCGCGGCGGCCAGCCGGGATATCCAGGATCGGTGCCAGAGCTGCTGCCAATTGAGCGGGTGGATGAAGTGCACCTCAGGGTGCAAAAATCAAAAGTCTTCGCAGAAGCTCTCCGATTTGACCAAAGGTGATCTCATTCGCCAGGCAGAACAGGAAGGCTACGAACTGCAGACCAGTACAGACACCAACTGACGCCGTCAGCACGACCAGCGTAACCGGAGTCGCTCGGTCTCGGTACTGAAAAGGACAAGCTATGCCCGAATTCGCGAAGCGCTTGCGGATGTCCTGGCGGCGGTTGCTGCCATCAAGACCGCTACCTCCGCAGAATGACGGTGGCCAGTCGAGTTTGCGGAACGTCGGCACAACAGAGGTGCCACCAGAACGTTCACGTGACCACAAATCGGTTTGCCGACAGCGTCAGTCCAGAGCTGAGCTGTGCAAAGTTCATGGCCAGCCCCGATCCGCTGCCATCAGCGTCGTACCAGAGTAGTCCACTGGTCGGGTCATAGCCGATGCGCTGGGCTGCTGCCGTTGCCGAAGCCCCAACTCTGAATGCTGCGGTTGACAGGGCACCGGTGGTCGGCAAAGCCGTAAACACGGCGTTCTCCAGCTGGATTACGTCGTTCTGAGCCGGAAGAAAATCGGTGATCACGTCTACATTTGTGACAGCAATAGGCTTCTCAAAGCGGAAAATATCGGCGCCGATCCCACCCGTCAGTCTGTCAGCTTTAACTCCACCAACGAGTGTGTCATTACCATCGTTGGCGATGATCACATCGCCATGGGCCGAGCCGTAGAGACGGTTGGCTCCGTTGTTGCCCATGATCGTCAACGCGTTCGCCGCTGGGCCGGCATTGACGTTCAAGGCCGTTGTGGCAGTGATCACCGCTGAAGATCCTGTTCCCGTGCCAATCACCACACGCTCCAAGCCAACATTACCGGCATGCACAAGCAGCGTTTGCCCGCCTGTCGAACTGCTGAAGCGCAGCTCATCGATGCCCGATGTGCCGCTGTCGAAGATCTCCGCTACAGCATGTTGAGAGCTTCCGTCGATCATATAGATGTCACCTCCATTACCACCGTCCATCACATCATTTCCTGATCCGCCGGTGATCACGTTCGCCACAGCCGTGGGTTGCTCCACTGTGATCCGATTCGCAGCCTTGTTGCCAGTGGCGCTCACCGCTGTGCCGCTGAGCACGAGATTGGCATAGGTGGAGGCAAGGCTGGTGACGTTGACGGTGCTGCGGAAGGTGTCGGCTGCCAGTCCGCTGGTTGACGTGGAAGCAAGATCATTGCCAGCCACATCCTGCAACACGCCAGTGGCGTTGTTATCCGCAGGATCAGAATAGCGGACGGTGACGGACTGGCTGGCCGTGGGGGCGAGGCCGGAGAGAGTGAGAGTGAGCTTGGTGGGATCAGTGGGTGGCGCGACCAGGGCGGAAATAGAGCGGGTGCTGCCTCCAACTCGAACGGAGAATGGCGCGGTGGTGAGACCGGTGGTCAGCATCGCCTCGGAGAACTGAAGGTGGACCTGGTTTCCTGCAACGGTGATACCGGT
>CAIZNP010000253.1 GCA_903934375.1 uncultured Synechococcaceae cyanobacterium | reverse complement strand
GGTGCCTTGCTGCGTGGCAGCTGCGTGCTGCTGGCTGCCGCTGGCGGCCTTGGGCTCGCCTCTCTCGGCCTTGCCCTGCTGCAGATGCCAATCCGTGGCGACCTGGCAAGCGTGCGCGGGCCCCTCGTGCTCTACGACCGCCAGAACCGGCCGATCAGCTCCGCCGAATCGAGCCAGCATCGGGAGAACCGCAGCCTTGGGGACTATCCACAGCTGCTGGTTGATGCACTCCTCTCCAGTGAGGACAGCCGCTTCTGGTGGCATCCAGGGGTGGATCCGATCGGCACAGGGCGTGCCCTGGCCGTGAACCTGCTGGGGGGGCGTGTGCTGGAGGGGGGCAGCTCGATCACCCAGCAGCTTGCCCGCAGTCTCTATCCGAAGCAGGTGGGCGAGGGGGAGACGCTGGCGCGCAAATGGCGGGAGCTGCTGGTGGCCCTGCAGTTGGAGGCTCGTTTCAGCAAGGAGGACCTGCTGCTCAGCTACCTCAACCGCGTCTATCTCGGCGTGGGCTGGGGCTTCGAAGATGCCTCCCGCCATTACTTCGGTCGGCCAGCGCGGGAGCTGAAGCTTGAGGAGGCGACGTTGCTGGTGGGTCTGCTGCCATCTCCCAACGGCTACGACCCCTGCACCAACCCGCAGGCGGCCCTGGACGCCCGCAACCGCGTGCTGCTCAAGATGGTGGACAACAGTCGCCTCAGCACTGACGGAGCCCGGCGGGCTCGCCGGCAGCCCATCGGCCTGGCGCCAGCAGCCTGCAGCCGTGGCGGCTGGACGGGCGAACGGCCCGCCCCCTTCTACACCGATCAGGTGCGGCGGGATCTGGAGGTCCTGCTTGGGGCAGACGTGGCAGCGGAGGGGAATTTTCTGGTTTCCACCCACTTCGACCCGCTGCTGCAGCGGGTGGTGGAGCGCCGCCTGCAGCGGTTGCTGGCCAGCGCCGGCCCAAGCGTCAGCGAGGGCGCCGTGGTGGTGCTCGACAGCCGCAACGGCGGCATCCTGGCCATCGCCGGCGGTCGTGATTACAACCGCAGCCAGTACAACCGGGCGAGCATGGCCCTGCGCCAGCCCGGCAGCACCTTCAAACTGTTCACCTATCTGGAGGCATTCGAGCGGGGCCTGCGTCCGGGTGATCGGGTCAGCTGTTCCCCGCTCGACTGGGGTGGGCAGGCCTATCGCAGCGGTTGCGGTGGAAACCTCAGCCTGCGCAGCGCCTTCGCCAGCTCCAGCAACACTGCGGCCCTTCGCCTGGCGCGGAGGTTCGGCCTCGAGCAGGTCGTGGCCCGGGCCAGAGACCTTGGCATCACGACGCCGCTGGATCCCGTGCCCGGCCTGGTGCTCGGCCAGGCGGAGGTGCGACTGCTGGAGCTCACCGCGGCCTACGCAGCCGTGGCGAACGGCGGTGTCTGGCATGCACCCACCACGATCCGCCAGCTCACCGACGGGGAGGCCCGGGGAGCCGGCAGCCGCAGCACGCGTCCGTTGAGTCCGGGGCGACGGGTGATCCGCGAGGACACGGCCCGGCAGATGCAGCTGCTGTTGCGTGGCGTGGTGCATGGCGGCACCGGCAGCGCCGCCAGTCTTGGCGGCGACGAGGGCGGCAAGACCGGAACCACCAACGACGGCCGCGATCTGCTGTTCGTGGGCTACGAGCCGCAGCGGCAGTGGACGGTCGGCATCTGGCTCGGCAACGACGACAACAGGCCCACCGGCTCGAGCAGTTCCTTGGCGGCCGGTCTCTGGAGCGACATCATCCGCTCAGCCGGCCAGGGCAGCCTTCCCCGCCGCTCACGTCTGTGAAACCACCCGCACGGCCCTGGATCTGGATCGGAGCCGCCCTGCTGGCCGTGGTGGCGCTCACCGCGGTGCTGCAGGCGGTGAACAACCTGATCTGGCAACTGAGCTACCTCCTGCCGGGCTGGCTGGTCGGTCCGGTTGTTCTGCTGCTGTTCGGTGGAGGTGCCCTGCTGCTGGCACGCCTGGCCTGGCCGTGGCTGATCGACTGGCGCCGCAACCAGCGCCCGAGCAGCGGCGATCGCGCCGCGGTGTTGCCCCCCCCGGGCAACCGCCAGGAGGCTGCTCAGCAGAACCTGGAGGCGATCGACGCGGTGCTGAGCCGCATCCGCGACGACGTGCAGCGCCAGGCCCTGGAACAGGAGCGGCGACGTGTGACCGAGGAGCTCGAGCGCGGTGATCTGGTGCTCGTGGTGTTCGGAACTGGCTCCACCGGCAAGACCTCCCTGATCCGCGCCCTGCTCCAGGACGTGGTGGGGGAGGTGGGCGCCGCGATGGGGTCCACCGAAGCCTGCACCAGCTATCGCCTGCGTCTGAAAGGTTTGGCACGGGGTCTGCGCCTGGTGGATACCCCAGGCATCCTCGAAGCGGGAGCGGACGGCCTTGAGCGAGAGCAGGTGGCACGCCGGCAGGCGGCCAATGCCGATCTGCTGCTGCTGGTGGTGGATGGCGATCTGCGGGCGGCTGAGATGGAGGTGTTCAGCGCCCTGGCCGCCCTGGGCAAACGCCTGCTGCTGATCCTCAACAAAGCGGACCTGCGCGGTGAGGAGGAGGAGCGGCGGCTACTGGCTCTGCTGCGCCGCCGCAGTCAGGGTCGGATCGCACCGGAGGACGTGCTGGCCGCCAGCGCCTCGCCCCAGTCGGTGCCGAGACCCGGTGGCCGCCCACTGCAGCCAGCGGCCGAGATCGATGCGCTGCTGCGGCGCATCGCTCAGGTGCTCCACACCGATGGTGAAGAGCTGATCGCCGACAACATTCTTCTGCAGAGCCGCCGCCTCTCCGATGCCGGTCGCCAGCTTCTGGCGGAGCAGCGCCAGAGCGATGCGGAGGCCGTGGTTGATCGCTACGTCTGGATCAGTGCGGGTGTGGTGGCGGTCACGCCGATCCCGGTGGTGGACCTGCTGGGTGCAGCGGCCGTTCATGCCCAGATGGTGGTGGAGATCGGCCGCATCTACGGCGTATCCCTGGCCAGGCCCGCCGCCCAGGAGCTGGCCGTGTCGATGGGCCGCACGCTGGCAAGCCTCGGCGTGATCAAGGGCGGGCTGAGTCTGATCAGCAGCGCCCTCAGCCTCAACCTGCCGGCCCTGTTGCTGAGCCGGGCGGTGCAGGCGGTTGGCGCCGGCTGGCTCACCCGGGTGGCGGGCAGAAGCTTCATCACCTACTTCCAGCAGGACCAGGACTGGGGAGACGGCGGCGTGCAGGACGTGGTGCAGCGTCAGTACGACCTCAACCGCCGCGATTCCGCTCTGCGCAGCTTCCTGGAGGCTGCCCTCAGCCGGGTGGTGGAACCGCTGCAGCGTCGGCAGACCCAGGGTCAGCTGCCACCACGACCGCCGCAGGGCTGATCGGAACCGTGAGCCCCAGGGCTTCGGGCGGCGGCGGCTGCAGCGGTCCGCGCGCATCGAGCACGGTGATCAGGGCGAGATAGGCCACGGCAATCGCAATCGAGATGGCCCCGGTGACAATCGCCACCCAGCGACCACGGCTGCTGTCGGTGCTCATACGGGCAGGGAGCTGAGGGTTGCGTCAGTGGCATCCTCCAGGGAAGCGGCCACGACGGTGGCGATCGCCTGCAGGTGCGCATCGGTGGTGTGGGGATTGCCCAGCACCGCCTTGAGGTGATGGCGGCCGCCATGGAGAGGGCGGGAGAGCATCAGCTGGTGATCGAGCAGACGCTGACGCGTCTGAGCGCTCCAGCGTTCAGCCACATCCGCGCTGCAGCCCCGTGGCACAAAGGCCAGCAGATGCAACGGACCGGAGAGCAGGTCCAGGGCGAGTGGCTCCAGCAGCTGCTGCAGGCGCTGACGCCGCTGAACCGCACCACTGATCACGGCGTCGATGCCCTCAAGACCAAGCTGGCGCAGACCGAGCCACAGCTTGAGGATTTCAGCTGGGCGTGTGCCTTGCAAGCCGCACTCTCCGCCATGGGCATCGGCCCAGCTGGGCTCCATGTAGGGGAGCCCCGTTGCGAAGGACTCGGCCAGGAGACGTGGCTGGCGCAGCAGCAGCAACGAGGAGGTCTTGGTGATACCGAGCAGCTTCTGAGGATTCACGGTGACCGAATCCGCCAACCCCAGGTCAGGCACCCGAGCGAGGTGCCGGGGCGAGAGAGCGAAGACCGCACCGATGGCACCATCCACGTGCAGCCAGATGCCGCGCTCACGGCAGAGGGCTGCGAGCGGGGCGATCGGATCGACGGCGCCGCGCACGGTTGTTCCGGCGGTGGCCACCACGGCCAGCACCGGCTGCCCGCTCGCCGCAGCCGCGGCGAGACCATCCGCCAGAGCCCCCGGATCTAGGCGACCGGCTGAGTCCACCTGGACGGAACGCAGGGCAGTCGGCGGAAGGCCCATCACCGCCAGAGCCTTGCCGATCGACACGTGGGCTTCGGCGCTGCAGAACACGAGCGCATCGCTGCAGCCCTGCAATCCGGCCCGCTGGCGGGCGACCACCAGGGCCATCAGGTTGCTGAGGCTGCCGCCGCTGGCTGCGACCCCGCCGGAGCCCTCCCCTAGGCCAAGCCGTTCCGCCAGCCAGGCCGTGAGGCTGCGCTCCAGCCGGCTGAGGCTGGGGGACAACTCTTCGGCCAGCAGATTGTTGTTCAGGCCTGCACAGATCAGATCCGCCGCCACCGATGCAGTGAGCGGTGGCGGATCGAGATGGGCCAGGGAGCCTGGGTGGCAGGGATTGAAGGCCCCGTCCATCACCAGCTGCAGATCAGCCAGAAGAGCTTGCGCAGCGAGGCCCTGCTCGCGTGGTGCCACCTCCGGCTGAACGCTCAGGTTCGGCAGCGGTGGGCGTCTGCCGGCATCCGCCCACCAATGGCAGAGAAGGGAAGCGGCCCCGTCGAGAAAGGCGGCGAGAGCAGGATCCGCCGCTAAGGGATCAGGAAAGGCGGGCAGGCCAGCCGCACGCTCATGCTGGGGAGCAGGCGCCAAATCCGCGCAACAAGGATCCTCATTCTCCAACCCGGCCGGCAAGGACGCGCAGCCGGGCTGGCAGGCTGCAGGAAGCAACCCATGCCCTGGGGTGGACCTCGACTGCGATGCCTGGATGGAGCGGCTGCTGCGCCGCGCCGAAGCGGTTGGAGCCGAGGGGGAGATCCCTGTGGCGGCGGTGGTGCTGGATGGCCGGGGACGAGCGATCGGCTGGGGCAGCAACCGGCGGGAACGCGATCAGCAGCCGCTCGGACACGCCGAATTGGTGGCCCTGCAACAGGCGGCGAGGCTGCGCGCCGACTGGCGCTTCAACGACTGCACCCTGCTGGTGACCCTCGAACCCTGCCCGATGTGCGCTGGCGCCCTGGTGCAGGCCCGGATGGGACGCGTGGTGTTCGGTGCCGCTGACCCGAAGCGGGGGGCGCTGGGGGGCTGCCTCGATCTCAGCAGCGACCCAAGCGCCCATCACCACATGCTGGTGATGGGCGGCAGCCGGGCTGAAGCCTGCTCAGCGCAGCTGGAGGCCTGGTTCAGGCGACGGCGGCAACGGCGACGCCAGCCGAGGGAGTGAAGGCGGGCAACTCCTGTTCCAGCAGATTGAGCAGGAGATCCACGTTGTCCTCGCGGCTGTTGTATCCCATCAGGCCGATGCGCCAGACCTTGCCGGCCAGGGCTCCGAGGCCACCGCCCATTTCGATGCCGTGCTTGTTGAGCAGGTGCAGGGTGAAGGCCTTGCCATCCACACCCTCGGGGATGCGCACCGTGGTGAGCGTGGGCAGTCGCAGCTCGAGGGGCACATGGGGTTGCAGGCCGAGGCGCTCGAGGCCAGCCCAGAGACGCTCGGCACTGCGGCGGTGGCGTGCCCAGACGTTCTCCAAGCCCTCCTCAGCGATCAGGCGCAGAGCCTCACGCATGCCGAAGTTCATGTTCACCGGTGCCGTGTGGTGATACACGCGGTCGCTGCCCCAGTACTGATTGAGCAGGCTCACATCGAGATACCAGTTGGGCACCTTGCCGGTGCGGGCATTGAGCTTGTCCTCAGCCCGAGGTCCCATCGAGAAGGGGCCGAGGCCGGGCGGGCAGCTGAGGCCCTTCTGGCTGCAGCTGTAAGCCAGATCCACCTTCCAGTCGTCGAGGTAAAGCGGCACTGCACCCAGGGAGGTGACGGTGTCGAGCAGAAGGAGGCAATCGTGCTGGCGGCAGAGCTCGCCGATGCCATCCATGGGCTGGCAGACGCCGGTGGAGGTTTCAGCGTGCACCATCGCCAGGATCCTGGGCTTGTGGAGCTTCAGACCGGCTTCGATCTCTTCGAGGCTGAAGGCTTCACCCCAGGGCTTCTCGATGGTGCGCACGTCGGCGCGGTAGCGGCCGGCCATGTCCTGCAGGCGCAGGCCGAAGTAGCCCTTCACGGCCACCAGCACGGTGTCGCCCGGCTCGACCATGTTGGCGATGGTGGCCTCCATGGCGGCCGAACCGGTGCCGCTCATCGGCAGGGTGAGCCGGTTGTCCGTCTGCCACACGTAACGCAGCAGCTCCTGCACCTCGCCCATCAGGGCGACATACAGAGGATCGAGATGGCCGATCGGCGTGCGGCTCAGAGCCTGCAGCACCGTGGGGTGGGCATTGGATGGTCCCGGTCCCAGCAGCAACCGGTCCGGTGTGGCGATCGGGCCGAGTGACAGACGATGCCGATCGGACACGGGAGTGGTGATGGTTGCCAAGGCCTGGGTCGGGTCTGGGTGAAGGGGAGCCTACGCAGCGGGGGTGGCTCAGCGAGCCCGCACGTTGGTGTCGGCCAGGCCGCGGCAGAGGTGCTCGAACGGGGCCCGCACCACAGCCGAAAGACTGACGGCATCAGCCAGGCCAGCATCGGAGAGCTTCTCGCAGACCACATCGGCCATCAGGGCGATGCTGCGCACGGTGGGACCGGTGGGCACACCCAGGCTCTTGTAGGTGTCGTCGAGCCCGTTCAGCACCCGCTCGTTGAGAATGGTGCTGTCGTCGGCCACCAGGGCGTAGCTGGCGTAGCGGAGGAAATAGTCCATGTCGCGCAGGCAGGCAGCCCAGCGACGGGTGGTGTAGGCATTGCCGCCGGGCAGCAGCAGCTCCGGATCCGCCTGCCAGAGGCGCTGGCTGGCCTCGCGCACGATGTCCGCCGCCTCGCGGTTGATCAGCTCCACTGCTGCCAAACGCAGGGCCGCCTGATCGAAGTAACCAGCAATGCGCTCGATGGCGTCGCGATCGAGATAGCGACCCAGCTGGTCGTAGCGACCGATCAGCCCGGTGATGGCATCGCGCATGACGTGGAGGGTGGAAGCACCTGGGCCGGAAACTAGCACCAGCAAACCGCCAGATCCCTTGCCAGCGCCCGCATCTGGCGAAGTTGACAGAAACGGTTACGCAGGCAGGGCCAGCCGCACCAAGCCAGATTTTGGTTACGGCTGATACACAGTCGGGTCCTGTTGATCCGTACGGTCCGGCCTGCCCGGTTCCAGGCGGGCATCCCCTTTCGCCTTCACCAACCGCGTCATGGCCAAGACCGCCCAGGACGTCCTCCGTCAGATCAAGGACGAGGGCATCGAGCTGATCGATCTCAAGTTCGTGGATCTCCACGGCAAGTG
>CAIZNP010000252.1 GCA_903934375.1 uncultured Synechococcaceae cyanobacterium | reverse complement strand
CCACCATTGTAGGCCGCCAGCCCAGTGGTGGATGACATTCCCCTGGGGCCCGCCTGGGTCGACCCTGCCCGTCCACCCCTCCGGCAAACGGCTGTCACAATGCCCCAGGCCAAAGCGGCGACCACCTCTGCTCCCTTAGCTCAGCTGGATAGAGCAGCTGCCTTCTAAGCAGCCGGTCGTTGGTTCGAATCCAACAGGGGGCGTTTCCAGAAACCACGTGGTGACAGGGGTTTAGGCCAGTCACCGCAGTGGTTTTCAGGACGGGGGCTGATCCGACTGGATCGGCGCAAACCCGCCTGAAACCGTCGAGGTCCGACTATTTTTTACCCAGTTTTTACCCAAGGCCCGTGGCTAGCCCGGCGTGGCTCAAGGACCTCTCCCGCAGCTTCAAGCGCAGCCGTGGTGGGCGGGGTGGCTGGTTTCTCCAGCTGCACCACGACCGCCTGCGGGTTCTGAGCGCCGAGTTGCCGCCCCGCCCTGATGAACCTGCTGCGTCGACTCCCAAGACCCGGGCCGTCACCCTGCAGACGAGTGCGGCTCCCGATAAGACCTCAGACGCGCTCACAGAAGCGATGGCCATCTACGAGGCGGTGCTCGCTGGCACCTGGCGCTGGCCAGACCCCGAGGACTGCCTCCCCGCAGGTGATGAGCGCCGGCTGCGCCCGGAGGAACTGAACAAGGCGATCCTGCGGCTTGAGAAAGGACTGCTTGGGGAAACGGTTGGGACCTCAACCTGGCAGCGCACCTACCTTCCTTATTACGGGAAGCTCCTCCAGCAGGCGGCCAACTGTCACTGGCTGATCGACCAGGAGCTGCTGGAAAGCACCCTGCGGCATTGGGCTCCCAACAGCCGCTCACGCCAGATGGCGTTCAACCGCTTTCGGCAGCTTTGGAAGGAAGCCGGCTGGCCCTGGCCGGAGGCCCTGGCGCCACTACGCGGCAATGGCAAGGCAGTAGCGCCCCCGGAAGGCGTGCGCGCCTTCAGTGACGAGGAGATCACCGATCTGCGCAACCGCATCCAGTCCAGTCGCCGCCTTGGGCCAGCCGACCTGGTGGCCTGGGACTGCCTGGTGGCCTTTGGGCTGCGCCCTGCAGAACTCAAAGGGCTGGTGCTGCTCAAGGGGCAAGGGCACCCCGTGGCCGTGGTCTCCCATGCCAAGCGCAACAGCAGGGGCAGCACGGGCCAACGCCGCGTGCCTGCTGTTCCCCCGGCTGGTTGGCCAGCCGATTGCCATCAGCTCGTCGAGCGCTTCCTGGCCCATGGCCTGCCGGACTGCGTGGTGCAGCACCGCTCGCCTGGCGAAGTGCTCAGCAAGCAGCTCAAGCGCCTACGGGAGCGGAAAGCCATTGCAAGCGAGCTGTCGCCGGAGCTGACCTCCTACGGGCTGCGCCATGCCTTTGCCCTGCGCCTCGGCCTCAACCTGGGGCTGCATGTGCGCGAGAGCGCCGCCTTGATGGGCCACTCACCCGCGGTGCACCTGCAGACCTATGGCCGCAGGCTGGAGATGCCGCGACTGGAAGCGCGGGTACGGGAACTGGTCAACCGACCCGCATCCTGATGCCGATCACTGATTCAAAAGATCTGGGGCACAGGTTCCCAAATGGGATACAAAAAACATCCTTGAGTTTGCAGGGCACCACTGCGGAACTTTCTGCGCATCACCTCAGAGCCTCTCTGACAGAAGCTCAGCAGGTTCCCGCATGGGACACCAGCAGAGCTAGCGCCAGCAGACAGGTTACCAAAAAGATCACCTCATAGGATTCGTTTAGGCAACCAAATCACAGGCTTAGCGATTAACCATTCATCCAACAGATAGGCCGTTCTGGCATCAATTGAGACCCGGAAGTTCGCCTACATTCCGACCCAGGCGAACCCAGTCGCTCCATGGCGTATTCACACTCCACCCGGGAAGCCTGCGAGGCCCTGCGCATCAGTGACAGAACCCTGTTGCGCCTGCGCAGAGAGGGGGTGCTGCGGGCGGGAGACCATTTCCGCGCAGCCGGCGCCGGAGTCTGCAGGCCTCCCTTGCTGTGGAACATTGAGGAAGTGGAGCGAACACTCGCTCGCCGCAGTCGCCGGGTGCTCTGAGCCCTGATCACCCAGGGTTCTCTCAGGACAGGCGCAGGATCTGGAGCGCGTCGTCCATGGAACGCACCACCCCGGCGCGGCCGCCGATCTGTT
>CAIZNP010000251.1 GCA_903934375.1 uncultured Synechococcaceae cyanobacterium | reverse complement strand
GAACTGCTGTGAATCCGGATCTGGATCGTCGTTGCCTGGAGCTCGCCGTTGCCGACCTGCGTCAGTTACACCCCAACCAGCGCAGCCGCGCCCTGGCCCAGTTCCGTGCCATCGACGCGGATCTGGCGGATCGTCTGCAGCTTGAGCTGAGTTACTGGCTGCACTGAGGGCCGCACTCAGGCCTGCACTGATAGCCGTTCTTGAATCGTGAAGGGCTCGTGAAGGCCTCAGTCCCGGTGCACCGCCCAGGCCGCCAGCAGACCGCCAGCGAAGCCGCTGGCATGGCCGATCCAGCTCACCCCGGCCGGCGAGTACAACGGAATCAGGCTGGGCAGAACCCCGCCGTAGCTGATCAGGCAGAGCAGCGAGAGCACCAGGGGCCAGGGGCGTTTCTCCAGCCAGCCGATCAGCAGCAGATATCCCAGCAGCCCGTACACCACACCGGAGAGGCCATGGCTACCCGTGGGCCAGAGCAGCCACACAGGGATCGCCGTGGCGTACACACCCAGCCAGACCGCCAGGTAGTCGCGCCGGCTCTTGGCCAGCACCAGCCAGGAGAGGGGCAGGAACAGCAGGCTGTTGGCCAGCAGATGGCCGAAGCCGCTGTGGCTGAAGGGAGCCGTGAGCACGCCCAGGAAGGAGCCGCCCGGCAGCATCGGCAGATTCCAGCGGCCGCCGAACAGCAGCTGATCGATCAGCTCCTGGATCCAGGGGATCGCCAGGATCAGCGGCGGAATCAGAAGGGTGCTCCCCAGCCGGGCCAGTCCACGATCCAGCCACTTGGTGATCGACTCGTTCATGCCGGCTGTTCCCCAACGCCCGTGATCCTGCAGCGCAGAACCGCCAGGGCCTCATCCGGCAAGCCGAGGAAACGATCGAGCCAGGCATCCCCACTGGGCGGCACCATGGCCACGCCCACCAGCAGTGCCGCGCCGCTGCCATCGAGGGCTCGGCCGCTGGCGTGATGGCGCTGGCCCTGGCAGCCGTCGCTGCGGAGTTCGGTGTCCACCAGCAGATCCGGGGCCTGGTAGAGCTCGGTTGCCCCCAGCTGGATCCGAAACCGGAAGCGCGCGCGGAAACGCAGGGCCACCGCACCGCTGTGGCTGTCGATCTGGCCCTCCAGCTGCTCGGGCTGGATGCGGATCGAGAGGCCAGGGGGCAGGGGCAGGCCCAGAAAGCGGGTGGAGCGCCAGTCCAGTGGTGGAATCGTGAGTTGGCCCGGCCGGAACAGCACGCTGTCGCCCTCGAGGCGCGGGGCGCTGGCGCCGCCGCCGCCACTGGCGTTGTAGCGGAAGCGTGGGTAGCGGCCGATCACCAGGCCGCAATCATCAAGGGTGGTGAGCTGCAGGCGCGGGCCGGCGGCGGCGGGCGCCTCAGCCATGCCGCAGCCGCTCCAACTGGCCGCTGCCGTGCAGCTCCGCCAGTTCGCTGTAGCCGCCGATCGGCGCGCCGTCGATGAACACCTGTGGCAGGCTGCCGCCCGGTGTTGCCGGGATCTGCTCGAAGGGGATCTGCAGGGTGCGCAACATGCGCAGGGCCCGCGCAGACCAGGGGCAGCCCTCTGCCACAGCGATCGTGACCCGCCCTTGCCCTGGATTCGCCTCCAGCGGGGCCGGCTGCTGGGTCGCGCTGGGCAGCCAGCCCACCAGCAGATCGGCACCCTTGAGCACGAGGCTGCCGTGCTCAAGGTGACCGCCCCAGACTTGGCAGTCGGAATCGGAGACGCTGAGATGCAGATGCACACCCTCCGGGCTGAGGGAGCCCTGCAGGGTGATGATCTCCAGCTCCCCCTGCAGCCGTGTGGGTGTGGTGCGGCCCGGGCAGGCGAAGCAGGCAACGCTGAGGTTGCCCACCACGCTCAGCACGAAGCCGCTGGCGTTGTGCTGGCGGCTCAGCTCCTCAAGGCTGCGGCGCAGGTCGCTGCCGGCGCTGAGGTGGATGGCTGCCGCGTGCATGCCCGCTCAGAGGCTCAACAGCGCGTCGGGACGCACCTGAGCCAGGCGCTGCTCCTGGCGCACCAACTGATAGCGGTTGAACTCGGATGGTTGGTGCTGGTAGCGGTGCTTCAGCTCATGCAGCTGATGACGCATGGCCTGGAGCACGGGATGGTTGTCGTTCACCGGGCCTGAACCTGCAGTGGGAACCTGAACAAAACCTTAAGAGCCGCGGCGACCCTGCTGCGGCTCTCCCACATCAAACGTGATGCAGAGTGCTTCAGGTGATCGCCTGGAGGGTCTGGCTGCTGAGCCGCTCCAGCAGTTCGGCGCCGCCGATGCCATGGCACCACAGCTCCACATCCGCATCGGCGGGAGCCAGGAAGCTCCAGCTCTCAAACGGGAAGATCACCTTCTCAAGGAAGTAGCTCTGCGGTCCGATGCAGCGCAGGATCACCATCCGATCCCGGCTGTTCCGGTAAAGACAGGTCTGCACGCTGCGGTGGATCAGGGCAGTTGAGCCTGCCGCCCTGCCCGCACCGGCTCACGTATCTGTTGACACCGCTGGCCCGACTGGCTGACCGACCGGCAGCTCG
>CAIZNP010000250.1 GCA_903934375.1 uncultured Synechococcaceae cyanobacterium | reverse complement strand
GGGAGGCCTGGGTTTAGCGTGCGCGCTTTCGAGGGGCAGTAGTCGGCGAGCCCTATGGCTACTTACCTATAAGCTTGCAAGCAGAATTGTTGAAAAATCAATTGATGAACACAACGACTTTCCCACTGACGATCGAGCCCAGGCCCGCCTACCAGCGGCAGATGGCGAACGCATGTATCTCATGCAAGGCACGTGTCGCGACCCATTGCGCGTCCTAGATGAGACCACTGGATTCTTGCGCCGTTGGCTTTAGGGCTCGACGCACGCGCCCTAAGCGGGACCAAGCGGTGCTCGTCTGTGGGCGTGTTCTATCCAGGGGTCCGGTAGCGCTCTTTCAGGAACTGGTAGGCCTCATTGAGGCGTCGCATCGCTTCGGCAGAGCCGCCGGCATCCGGATGGTGGCACTGAGCCTGCTCGCGATAGGCCTCGCGGATCTCAGGCAGTGTGTAGGGCCGATCCGCCACGGTTGGCAATAGCAGCAAGCGCAGCGCTGCGTGCACTGTCATCGACTGGTCGATCGCTTCAAACGATGTGGTGCGCTTCTGTCGGCTGCGGTGTCGCTGCACAAACCGAGTGATCAGCGTCGGGATCCTCAGGGCAAGGGTTGAGCCGCTGAACGGATCCTCAAGCACACCAGCGGCAGTCATGACGCGCTCGAGCGTTGCCTCCCCCTCGATCCAGTTGGGCGCAAAAGTGCTCACCACCTGCTGGGTCAGGCTCCAGGTGAATGGGCGTCCATCGCTGTGGTCGGACTGGGGCCACACATCGCGAGCCAACCAGACCATGGCGGCCTCCAGCGCCGGCTCACTCGGCGCCTGGCCATAGACCTCATGCCAATGCTGCTCAGCGCGCTGCTGGGCTTCGCTCAGCTGATTTGCACTGATCAGGGCAAGACTGCGACCTGGCGCCGGCTCGACTTCGGCCTCAAGGCTGCGCCGCAGCTCGCGGGCCTGACGCCGCACAAAACCAGGCAGCTGAATGCCTGCACTCCCACCGCGAGAGCGTGGCCTCGGCTCTTCAACCCTTTCCGGCCTGCGCGCTAGACCAAGACGCAAATCTATCTCATTAGTCCCGCCTGAGTCGCGCTTATTGTCTCGCTGCGAGACAAGGTCAGAACTGATGAGAACAATCGCAGTGGTCTCGTCCAGGGCTCCGGTTGAGATGGGCTGGAGCTGTTTGCCCGGGTGATCCGCGCCGGCAACCGCATCACTCTCCAGAGCAAGCGCGCCCTGTGCCTGCTCCTCAAGGTCCTCGTCGTCCTCGTCGCTGCTGCTGTGCGGTCGGACCAACGCAAGGACGGCCTCGAGGATGGCACCACGACCGCGAAGTCCGAGTTCCGGCTTCAGCGAGTCGAGCCAGCTGAGCGTCTCTTCGCTCAGATCAACCGAAACCCTTCGCTTGGCTGTCTCGCGCGACGTCACGCAGGTCTACGGAATCGATCTGAGGTTATCGACCCATCAGCATTTTCATGAACTGCTTCTGTGCGTCGACGGCCTGCTGGTAGCGGTCGAGCAGGCTCTGGCTCATCCGTGTCGGATTGATTGTGGCTGCGGGAAGCCCAGGAGGTGCCGGCAATGCCGGCAGCGGCTGCAACCATCCCGGAGGTGTCGTCAGCGTTGGCTTTGGACGGGATGCCGGTCTCGGCGAGGGCCGGATGATGGGTTCGCTCGCTACCACGGCTGGTCCCTGAGCCGGCAGCGGCTGGGCGTCGAGCACAAGCTCCGGTTGGGTGGTCGGCGGCGGTGGCACGCTCCGCGCCGGACGGCTGGCAGCGATCGCCTGGGCTTCATCCAGCTGCCGTTGCCGTTGCTGCACCATCGCCAGCTGGGACTCCGGCACGACACTGAGCAGATGGCCAGGTGTTGCATCCGCGGGGTAAACCAGACTCACGCGGACGCGATTGAGCTGCCCAGGCTTCAGATTGAGATCAGCGATCGGCAGACTCTGGCCGGAGCGCATTCCCACATGCACTTCGCGGTAGCCCTCGTCCGTGTCGATCCCGATCGAGCCGCGAAACGCCGTGAACTGCCGACCACCAGTCGGCGTCGGATGACTGAGTACGAGGTCATACGGTCCCGACCCCTGCAGGAGCAGGTCGACATCGAACCGCACGCCGTAGGTTCCGACGTTATTGATCGACGAATCCAGCATACGGCTCGCCAGGGCATTCACCTGGACCTCGCCGGTGCCGAATGTATGGCGCGGAGTACTTGTGAGAGGCACATGCAGAGGGCTCTGGTTGAGGTCGTGCTGCACGCTGGCGGTGTAGGCATCGCCCAGGGCTACGCCCGCCACGCGGGAGAAGACGGTTCCGTTCTGGATCTGGCCCACCCTCTGCATGTAGATGCGGCCGGGAGCCAGCTGTCCTCGATCGAGAACAGCAAGGATGTCGCCATCGCTGCGTGGATCCTCCGCGGCCACCACCGCCATCTGGAATGGCCCATCACTGCGGCCGCGCAACAACCCATTCGCGATTCCCTTGGCAGGCAGCTGCGTGCTGAACAGCACAATCCGGCTGTAGGCCGGGATCGTGATCTCATCGCTGAGACGGCTGTCGAGTTTGCCGCGCAGCATCTGAATGGCCGTCGCATCCCCAGGTCCCGTGTTCCAGGGCCTCGGACCTAGCGGCTTGACACCCATCAGATTCGTCGCCAGATACGGCGCCTCGAAGCTGTTGCGCACGGCCCCCCGCTCGAAGCGGATGTGAACCGGCACCGCACCGGGGTTCACCAGGATCGTGGCCAGAGTCAGCTCGCCGCGTCGACCGCCTGGACGACGGATGCGGCTTCGGTCCTGCGGGTAGTACTTGTGATGCACATGCAGGCCGAACGTTCCGTTGAAGGTGTACGTGGCGTTGGCGAGGGGTTGGCCGTTTTCCGCCGCCGTCGCCATCCCGGGTGTTGTACTGACCAGGATCCCCTCCCCCAGCACCTCCTCAGGCTGGTTCGAGTGGAGCACCGGCACATTGTTGAACTGGCCCTGCAGCGGTCTGGCGGTCTGACCAGCCATCAGGGCGACGTACGCCTTGGCTGGTTGCACGAGCACAGGCAGGGCGAGGCCGGTGACCAGAAGCGGCAGGATCAACGGTCTCATCGGACCCATGGGACCAACTGCTCTCAAGATGCGCCAGAAGGGATGAAGGGTGGGTCGGCAACGGGATTCCTTCATCCCGGATGGGCAGGATCCAGTGGTCCAGGAGGATCAGGATCCAGTGGTCCAGGAGGATCAGGATCCAGTGGTCCAGGAGGATCAGGATCCAACGGTGGCCTGGGGGCGACCGCTAAAACTGGAATTCCTGTTCATTTTCCCATGTTTCCGCCATTCATTGGCTGCGGTGACCCTGAGACCGTCCAACGCCTGCGACGTCGCCATCAGGAGCGCAAGCTGCAGACCATGACCTTCTGGCGTGATGGGCTGGAGCGCCAGCTCGCCGCCCTCAATGCGGCCATCAGCACGCTGGAACGTCAGATGGGTCAGTGAGTCGCGATCGGAGCATGCGCAGGCCGCGGTGAAGCAGTCGATGCACCGTGGCCGCGCTGGTGCCCTGCTGATGCGCAACCTCCCTCAGGCTGCGACCCTGCAGCACGACAGCCTGAACCACACCGCGCTGCCTTGGCTCGAGTCGCCGAAGCTCCATCAGTACGCCGGACTCAGCCGCCGGTTCAGTGGCGGCTTCGCTGCTGAGCGCATTGAATTGGTCGTCCCCCAACCAGAGCCGTTGCCGCCCGCATGGCAGCTGAGTCTGGGACCATTGCCGCTCACTCAGGCCCAGGGCCGTTCGCAGTTCCTCAGACCGGGGCGCTCGTCCGAATGCGGCATGCAGCTCCTCCGAGAGCCGCGTCAGTCGCTGCTGCCGTTCCTGATGGCGTCGCGGGGTCCGCACCATCGGTGCGGTGTCACGCAGGTAGTGGAGGATCGCTCCGCGGATGTGCCGCCGTGCATAGGCGCTGAAAGGAGTGCCGGCCTTGGTGTCGAAGAGCTCCGCAGCCCTGATCAAGCCCATCAGACCGACCTGCTCCAGGTCGTCCCGTGCTTCGGAACAGTGGTGCGCGTAATGGGCGGCGATCGGTCGGACAAGCGGCAGATGCCGTTCGACCGTGCTGTTGCGACGATCCAGATGCCGCCCGGCGCGCCGTGGGCGCCGCTGGAGTGGCTGATGGTCTTGGTGGTGCTGATCCGGCATCGCTTGTCTGAGGCTTGCTCCCCTCAGCCAAACCGGTTGCGCCACGCTGCGCCTCCGTGAAAGCACGGAATCCGGCTCAGTCGCTCCGGGCGGCAACCGCCTGCAGCAGCTCGAGCGGTCCATGGCTGCGCAGCCAGGCATGGTCCGAGGATGACGTGATCAGCAGGTAACCGGCAAAGCCGAGCGCATTCACGCTGGTGCCGGCCCAGTGCTCCTGTTGCCGTCGCACCGTCATGAACCAACCGGGCTCGATCAGCAGGTTGTAGGGGTGGCGAGGCACCGGCTCCTGATCGGGTTGTCCCAGCTCAAGCTCAGCAGCATGCCGTTGGTAGAGGGAGGCCAACTCGGTCGCTGCATCGTTGCCGCCGGTCTCCTCACGGCGTGAGACCCGGTAAGACCACGGCCAGGCCGGCACGCGTCCCTGCAGTTGGTCATGCACAGCGGGAGCCAGTGGGCAGCTCAGGTCGCCGGCCAGCCGCGGCAGCAACTGCAGATGGCGGTGCGGTTGGCTGGCCCCGGCTGCAGCGCAGCTGTTGAAGAACCACAAGCCGGGGGTGTCTGCCTCCACCAGGCTGAGGGCCTGCCAATCGCTGCTATCGAGCCAGCCAGCCTGTGGCTGCCATTGCTGGGTGATCAGCAACAGGTGCCCTCGCTGAACGGGGTACTTGTTCAGCAGGAGCAGATGGCTCTGGTCGAGCCGCTGAACCTCCAGGGCAGGATCCCAGGGCAGGAAGGGATTGGGCTTCGGCCCGCCGCCGCGCAGGTGTTTGGGGGTGCGTGAGGTCAGGCGGCGCAGCGTGAAAGGAGCCCAGGCGGGCTGGTCGAGCAGTTCGGTGCTGAGGGGAACCAGGGCACCGCAAGCCTCTGCCGACTGGCTGCGTTCCAGGGCGAGCTCATGGATGACTCCCACTACCCCGCTCCCAGCCGCAGCCGCGCCAGCGAAGCCCCCCGGTAGTAGTGACCAAGAATCTGGTTGTAGCTCTGTCCACCGCTGGCCAGGGCCTGGGCCCCCTCCTGGCTCATCGAGGCCCCCAGGTGGCCGTGAGCTTCGGCGCTGATCTGGCTGTTGGCCGCATACAGGCTTTCAACAATGCCGCCCTGATAGCTGAGGATCAACCCGGCCGTCTGCTCGGCCGCCAGGCGCGTGCGCGAGCTGACGCTGCTCAGCCCCCGATAGGCCTGCCAGCGCGTGGTGTCGCCCAGGTGCCAGTGGGTGCTGGCGGGCCTCGCCATGTGCGCCAGGGCGTAGGAGCGCGCGGCCACCGCCTGTGCCTTGAGGGCCTCCAGATCCCAGGAGCTCGGCATCTCCGCACCCACCACCGATGCCACGTAGAGCTCAAGGGGCAGGTGATTCACCACCAGCAGCCCATCGCCCTGATTAAGCACCCGCAGCCGCCCCTCGTAGGCCCGACCGTTCAGAACAACGGTTGCACCCGGGGTGCTCTCCAGCCACACCTCAGGTGGCAGGGCATCGCCCGATGACAGGGTCAGAGCCTGTCCCGCTGGGCCGCTCTGCAGAACGCCACCGTCACGCCGACGCAGCCACCACGAGCCCGAAGCGGAGAGTTCCAGACGACTGGCCTGCCGTTCCAGCGCCACGCGGATTTCCAGATTCAGAGGCCTGCCCCG
>CAIZNP010000249.1 GCA_903934375.1 uncultured Synechococcaceae cyanobacterium | reverse complement strand
GCCGCGCCGGCATGCTCGCTGTCGAGCGCTTCATGAAGCGCTATTTCCTCGTGGCCAAGGATGTCGGTGATCTGACCCGCATCTTCTGCGCCTCGCTCGAGTTCGATCATGCCAAGCCGCTCGATATGGTCGGCCGGGTGCCAGCAGGAATTCGTAGATCTCATCGCACACCACCGCCACCTGCGGATGGCGGCGCAGCACGGCGGCGATCGCCTCCAGTTCCGGTCGGCTGAGCACCATGCCGGTGGGGTTGCTGGGGCTGTTCAGCACCAGCAACTTGCTGGCCGGGCTGATGGCGGCTTCGAGGCGATCGGCATCGAGCCGGAAGCCTTCGGCCGCTGAACTGGGGATCAGCCGCACCGAGGCGCCCGCCAGCCGAGCCAGCTCCGGGTAGCTCAGCCAGTAGGGGGCCGGCAGCAGCAGCTCATCGCCGGGGCCGAGCAGCACCTGGAACAGGTTGTACAGGGCCTGCTTGCCGCCATTGGTCACCAGAACCTGCTCCCCGCGGGTGGGGACCCCGTTCTCCTGGCTCAGCTTGGTGGCGATCGCGTCGCGCAGGGCCGGTTCGCCGGCGGCCTGCCCATAGCGGGTGTGCCCGGCCTCCAGGGCTTCGGCCGCCGCCTGGCGAATGAAGGCGGGGGTGTCGAAGTCCGGTTCGCCGGCGCTCAGGCTGCAGATGTCCTCCCCGGCAGCCTTGAGGGCTTTGGCACGGGCGGCAATGGCCAGAGTCAGGGAGGGCTGCAGCGCTTGGGCCCGGGCGGAGAGCGTCAATGGGCGCGGCATCGGCGGGCGCAGCATCGGCGCTAGCGACAGGAGACAGGCCCTGCGCAGACGTGCCAGGGACTACATGCATCCTGCCGCATGCACCACCGCGGGGTTGTTGCAGCCCAGACTTTTTCGGTCTGATCGGCAACCTGGATGGCTGCACACACCCATGCTCCCGCCGGCAGCGTGGTGCTCGCGGCGGACGATGCCCCGGCTCTTGCCCGCTTCTACGGGGCTCTGCTGGAGCAGGATCCAGCCCCCGGTTTGGGGCCCAGCCACTGGCTGCTGACCCTGCCCGGTGGCGCTCATCTGGAGATCTACACCCCTTCGGCCAGCCGCCCACGCCCGCGCCAGCCGGGCCGTCTGGCCCTCTGCCTGCGCCGCAGCGGGTCTGGGGAGGTGCTGGAGGCGTGGATCGCCGCGGCCATCGCCCGTGGGGCAACCCTCCAGGAGGCTGCGCGGAGTGAGCCGTTCGGAGTGGAGGCCTGGCTTGCCGATCCAGAGGGCAATGGCCTGCTGCTGCTGGTGACGCCCGCCCTGACTGACTCCCCATAGGATCCCGCCAGCTCGGCCCCGTGATGAGCGCTGCTTCCCTGTTTGAACCGGGCGCCGGTGCTGGAACGGTCGACGCCGTTGTCCAGGCCCGGGAGCTGGAGGCGCTGGCTCACGACTGTGAGGCCTGCCGCTGCTGCAGCCTCGCTGCCGGGCGACAGACGGTGGTGGTGAGCCGTGGCAACCCGCGGGCCCGGCTGATGCTGATCGGCGAGGGGCCCGGCGCCCAGGAGGATGAGCAGGGCCTGCCCTTCGTGGGGCGTTCCGGTCAGCTGCTCGATCGCCTGCTCGAGAGCGTCGGCCTCGACAGCAACAGCGACGCCTACGTCTGCAACATCGTTAAGTGCCGGCCGCCGGAGAACCGCAGGCCCACGGCTCAGGAGATGGCGGCCTGCCGCCCCTGGCTGGAGCGCCAGATCCAGCTGATGGATCCGGCCGTGATCCTGCTGGTCGGTGCCACTGCGGTGGAGGGGCTGCTGGGCATCAAGGGCAGCATCACCAAGCTGCGCGGCCAGTGGCGCCGCGGTGAGGGCGGCAGCTTGGAGGGTCGCTGGCTGATGCCGATTTTCCATCCCTCCTACCTGCTGCGTAACGGCTCGCGCGAGCCGGAGTCGCCCAGGTGGCTCACCTGGCACGACCTGCAGGAGGTGCAGCGCCGCCTGGCCCAACTGGCGGCCCCGCTGTGACAGGCTTTGGCCAATGTTCCGGCCCCGCTGAGACCGCCGCCATGACCGGTACCCTGGCCCGCTCCGATGCCCAGGCCCCCCAGGCGCAGACCCAAGCGCAGCTGGAAGCCTGGGCCAGCAATCCCCGCTACGCCACCACGATTCGCCGCCGCCAGACCCGCAGCGTGCGCGTGGGCGATGTCTGGATGGGCAGCGAGCACCCGGTGGTGGTTCAGTCGATGATCAATGAGGACACCCTCGACATTGAGGGGGCCACGGCCGGCATCCGCCGCCTGCACGAGGCGGGCTGCGAAATCGTGCGGGTCACCGTGCCATCCCTGGCCCATGCCAAGGCCATGGGCGAGATCCGCCAGCGGCTGGAGAGCACCTATCGGCCGGTGCCGCTGGTGGCGGACGTGCACCACAACGGCATGAAGATCGCTCTGGAGGTGGCTCAGTACGTCGACAAGGTGCGCATCAATCCGGGCCTGTTCGTGTTCGACAAGCCCGACCCCAACCGCACCGAATTCAGTGAGGCCGAGATCGCGGCGATCGGCGATCGCATCAGCGAGACCTTCGAACCCCTGGTGAGGCTGCTGAAGCAGCAGGACAAGGCCCTGCGCATCGGCGTGAACCACGGCTCCCTGGCGGAACGGATGCTGTTCCGCTACGGCGACACACCGCTGGGCATGGTGGAGAGCGCGATGGAGTTCATTCGCATCTG
Organism: uncultured Synechococcaceae cyanobacterium; assembly: GCA_903934375.1. Lineage (GTDB taxonomy): Bacteria > Cyanobacteriota > Cyanobacteriia > PCC-6307 > Cyanobiaceae > Vulcanococcus. Next base: position 5,357 of record CAIZNP010000249.1, on the reverse strand, counting down.
TGACCGCCTCGACTTCCACAACATCGTGATCTCGATGAAGGCGTCGCGGGCGCCGGTGATGCTGGCCGCCTACCGGATGATGGCGGACCGAATGGACGCGGAGGGTTTCCATTACCCCCTGCACCTCGGTGTCACCGAAGCGGGTGACGGCGACTACGGCCGGATCAAGAGCACCGCCGGCATCGCCACCCTGCTGAGCGAGGGCCTGGGCGACACGATCCGTGTCTCGCTCACTGAAGCACCGGAGAAGGAGATCCCTGTCTGCTACGCGATTCTTCAGTCTCTGGGTCTGCGCAAGACGATGGTGGAGTACGTGGCCTGCCCGAGCTGCGGCCGCACCCTCTTCAACCTGGAGGACGTGCTGCACAAGGTGCGCAGCGCCACGGCGCATCTGACGGGGCTCGACATCGCCGTGATGGGCTGCATCGTCAACGGTCCTGGCGAGATGGCCGATGCCGACTACGGCTATGTGGGCAAGACCCCCGGTGTGATCTCCCTGTACCGCGGCCGCGATGAGATCCGCCGCGTGCCGGAGCAGGAGGGCGTCGAGGCCCTGATCGCCCTGATCCGGGAGGACGGCCGCTGGGTGGATCCCTGAGGCTGTCCCTTGGCCAGCCCGGCAAGCCCCTCTTTTCTTCCGGTTTCCCCGCCGCTTGACCGCCTCCCACTGGCATTAGCTTTCAAAGTGAGATCAGAGTCTTTCGGGGACGCGCTGAATGGCCAGCGGTGATGGTTCGATGCGGGGTCGTGGTCGGGCTCCGATGCTGCTGCTGGTGGGGATCGGCGCGATGACCGCCGTGGTGGCACCTCCGCTGCTGGCGCCTGGTGCCGCCTCCCTGATCAGTGACAGCCCCAAGGAGGTCATCGACCAGACCTGGCAGATCGTCTTCCGCGATTATCTGGACATCAACGGCAAATACACGCCGGACAAGTGGCGCACGCTGCGTAAGCAGGTCTTGGCCAAGAGCTACGGCAGCACCAAGGAAAGCTACGAGGCGATCCGCGGCATGCTCGCCAGCCTGGATGACCCCTACACCCGTTTCCTGGACCCGAGGGAGTTCAAGGAGATGCAGATCGACACCTCCGGCGAGCTCTCCGGGGTGGGGATCCAGCTGAGCCTGGACAAGGACACCAAGGAACTGGTGGTGGTGAGTCCGATCGAGGGATCACCCGCCTCCCGTGCCGGTGTGATGCCGAAGGATGTGATCACGGAGATCGACGGCAAGAGCACCAAGGGCATGAGCACCGAGGACGCCGTCAAGCTGATCCGCGGCCAGGCCGGTAGCAAGGTGACCATTCAGCTGCGCCGCGCCGGCAAGCTGATCGACACGCCGTTGGTGCGCGAGCGCATTGAACTGCACGCGGTTGACCATCAGATCAACACCAGCGGCGACGGCACCAAGATCGGCTACATCCGCCTGAAGCAGTTCAACGCCACCGCTGCCAAGGACATGGCTGCGGCGGTGAAGGATCTCGAGGGCAAGAGTGTGCAGGGGTATGTGCTGGACCTGCGCAGCAACCCGGGCGGTCTGCTGATGGCCAGCGTTGCTATTGCCCGTCAGTGGCTGGATGAGGGGGTGATCGTGTCCACCAAGACCCGGGATGGCATCCAGGATGTGAAGCGCGCCAACGGCCGGGCCCTCACCAAGCGCCCGCTGGTGATCCTGGTGAACGAGGGCTCAGCCAGTGCCAGCGAGATTCTGTCCGGTGCTCTGCAGGACAACCACCGCGCCGTGCTGGTGGGTGAGAAGACCTTCGGCAAGGGACTGGTTCAGTCGGTGCGGGGGCTGGCGGATGGTTCCGGGATGACCGTGACCATCGCCAAGTACCTCACCCCCAGTGGGCGCGACATCCACAAGCACGGCATCGATCCCGACGTGCGCGCCAAGCTGCCGCCGGACGATGCTCAGAAACTGCGCCTTGAGGACCTCGGCACCAAGAAGGACAGTCAGTACCGCGTGGCTGAATCAACCCTAGTGAAGCAGCTCAAGAGCGCAGGGTCTGTCAAGAAGGCCAGCCTGTACGACCCCACCAGTGCGAACGTGCCGGCTGCACTGGAAGCTGGCCGCTGACGTTCAGGCTCCGCTGCCCACGGGCTGCATCAGCCCGCCACCGGGAGTGGAATCGTCGTCGTCGTTGTTGCCGGACTCACCTTGGAGCAGGGCGTAGATACCGAGAGCCAGCAGGCTGAGCAAACCGGAGATCAGGCCATAACCGCCTTGAAGGCCGGTTCCCAGATCGATCACCTCGCCCATGGTGGCGCTTAACAGAACTTCTCAGAATCGTAACGGATGTTTGCGGGATCCGTGCCGTCTTTCGTCAGGTGGCTGTTCTTGTTTGTTGTGTGGGTCGATTTGCGGCTCAGGTTCTGGCCTGGTCTCTGCAGTCCTCTCCCCAGCAGAGTGAGGTTCTCCGCTGTCCGGGAATCTGATGCATGTTCTGTTCATCCATCAGAACTTCCCCGGGCAGTACCCCCATCTCGCCAAGGCTCTACGCGAGCGTGGTGATCGCGTCGTGGCGATCGGCGGACCCACCGCTCGGCCCGTCGATGGCGTGCACCTGCATCGCTATGACCCGATACCTCCGGGCGGAGTCCCTCCCTGCCATGCCTGGGCCGCCGACTTTCAGACCAAGCTGCTGCGGGCCGAGGCGGTGGGTCGCCTGCTGGAGCGGCTGATCGCTGAGGGTCTGAGGCCCGACCTTGTGATCGGCCACCCTGGCTGGGGTGAGCTGCTGTCCGTGAAGGATCTGCTGCCGGGGGTTCCGGTGCTGCATCACGTGGAGTTCGTGTATCAGCTGGAGGGCGGCGATGTGGGCTTTGATCCGGAGTTCAGCAGCGGCGCCTGGGCCGATCGCACCCGCCTGCGCCTGAAGCGGGCGCCGCAGCTGCTGGCCTTCCACGACCTCGATTGGGGCCTGGCCCCCACCCGCTGGCAGGCCTCAACGGCACCGGCGGTGTTCCGCGATCGCATCAGCGTGATTCATGAGGGCATCGATACGGCCCGCATCGCCCCGCGGCCCGGCTCGACGATCAGTCTGCAGAACGCCGGGTTGCGCTTTCGTCCCGGCGACGAGGTGGTGAGCTTCGTCGCCCGCAACCTGGAGCCCTATCGGGGGTTCCACGTCTTCATGCGCATGCTGCCGCGGTTGCAGGCCCTGTGCCCCAATGCCCAGGTGCTGATCGTTGGCGCTGAGGGTGTCAGCTACGGCAGTGCGGCCCCGGGGGGCGGCAGCTGGAAACAGGCGCTCCTGCGGGAGCTGGAGGGGCAGCTGGATCTCCGCCGGATTCATTTCGTGGGCCAGGTGCCACACCCCGTGCTGCACGATCTATTCCGGGTGGCCGCCTGCCACGTGTATCTCAGCTATCCCTTTGTGCTCAGCTGGAGCCTGCTGGAAGCGATGGCTTGCGGTGCCGTGGTGATCGGCTCGGCGACGCCGCCGGTGCAGGAGGTGATCCGCGATGGGGAGAACGGCCTGCTGGTGGACTTCTTTGATGTTGAAGGCCTGGCTCAGCGCGTGGCGGCAGTGCTGGCTAATCCGCACGCTCACCAGTCCATGGGGGAAGCTGCTCGGCGTGATGTGGTGACGCGCTTCGACCTAAAAAACATATGCCTGCCAATGCAGCTGGCCCTTATGGACAGCCTGGCCCCCTGAGTGCTGGGCACTACACGGCCAGCACCGCTTGGTTCCGCGCCGCCTGCTGCTCGGCCCGTTGGGCATCGCTGAGGCCATCGCTGCCGGGGATCTGGGCGGCCATCTGGGCCAGCCAGTCCTTGATCTCCTCCACCTGCTTCTCGATCGGCAGCACCCCCAGCCCGCGGGCGAGCACCTTGGCAGTGCTGCCGGCGCCGGGCTGATACACCAGTCGGCCGTGCAGGTGCTGCGGCAGGCCCTGACGCAGCAGCCGGAAGGCGGGCTCCTCCATCGGCGTGTCTAGGGCGATGTTCGGTTTCTCCGGCTTGATGCGTGAAAAGCCGCAGCGCTTCGCCAGCAGCTTCAGCTCCATCAGCTGCAGCAGCGAGCTCACCGGTGCCGGGATGGCGCCGTAGCGATCCACCCAGCCGGCGGCCAGTTCCACCAGGGCTTCCGGACTGACGCAATCGGCGGCGGCGCGGTAAGCGGCGATCTTCTCGTCGTTGTCGGCGATCCAGTCGCCCGGGATGAAGGCCGTGATCGGCAGGTCGATCTGGGTGTCGTCCACCGCCGGGATGTCCTGCCCCTGAATCTCCGCCAGCGATTCCTGCAGCATCTCCATGTAGAGGTCGAAGCCGATCACCTCCATCTGGCCGCTCTGCTCCACCCCCAGCAGGTTGCCGACGCCGCGGATCTCCATGTCGCGCATGGCCAGCTGATAGCCGCTGCCCAGCTGCGCGAACTCCTGGATCGCCCGCAGCCGTTGACGCGCCGCTTCGCTGAGGGAGGCGTCACCGGGATAGAACAACCAGGCATGAGCCTGGATGCCGCTGCGGCCCACCCGGCCGCGCAGTTGATAGAGCTGGGCCAGGCCGAACTTCTGGGCGTCCTCGATGAGGATCGTGTTGACGCGGGGTATGTCCAGGCCGCTCTCCACAATTGTGGTGCAGAGCATCAGATCGGCCTCGCCCGCGTTGAAGGCCACCATGGCGCTCTCCAGCTCGCCCTCGGCCATCTGGCCATGGGCCACCAGCAGCTTCAGCCCCGGAACCATCAGCCGCAGCCCCTCGGCCACCTCCTCGATCCCTTCCACCCGCGGCACCACGTAGAAGATCTGGCCGCCGCGATCGAGTTCCTGACGGATGGCGCTGCGCACCGCCTCCTCATCGAGGGCGGCAAGGTGGGTCTTGATCGGCCGGCGCAGCGGCGGCGGCGTGGTGATCAGGCTCATCTCGCGCACGCCCGAGAGGCTCATGTAGAGGGTGCGGGGGATCGGCGTGGCGCTCAGCGTCAGCACGTCCACGTCTTTGCGCAGCGCCTTGATCTTTTCCTTCTGGTTCACACCGAAGCGCTGCTCCTCATCCACCACCAGCAGCCCCAGCTGCTTGAAGGCGGTGCCCTTGCCAAGCAGCTGGTGGGTGCCCACCACCACATCCACCGTGCCCTCGGCCAGCCCCTCCTGAATGGCCTTGCGTTCGCTCGCGGTGCGGAAGCGGTTGAGCAGGCTCACCTTGAGCGGATAGGGCGCGAAGCGCTCGGAGAGCGAACGCCAGTGCTGCTGCGCCAGCACCGTGGTGGGCGCCAGCATCGCCACCTGCTTGCCGGCGGTGACCGCCTTGAAGATGGCTCGGATGGCCACCTCGGTCTTGCCGAAGCCCACATCGCCGCACACCAGCCGGTCCATCGGCTGGGGCTTCTCCATATCGCGCTTCACGTCCGTGATC
>CAIZNP010000248.1 GCA_903934375.1 uncultured Synechococcaceae cyanobacterium | reverse complement strand
CAGGCGGCCTGGGACGCGGAGATCGGCCTGGAGACCCACGTGCAGCTGGGCACCGCCAGCACGAACATCACGGCGGCGTCCACCACGTTCGGCGACGACCCCAACACCCACATCGACCCGGTGGTGTGCGGTCTGCCGGGCACCCTGCCGGTGCTCAACCAGAAGGTGCTCGAATATGCGGTGAAGGCCTCGCTGGCCCTGAATCTGCATGTGGCCGAGCACAGCAAGTTCGACCGCAAGCAGTATTTCTATCCCGACCTGCCCAAGAACTACCAGATCTCCCAGTACGACGAGCCGATCGCCGAGGACGGCTGGATTGAGGTGGAGGTGGCCGAGAAGGGTAAGGAGACCTACCTCAAGCGCATCGGCATTGAACGCCTGCACATGGAGGAGGACGCCGGCAAGCTGGTGCACGCCGGTAGCGACCGCCTGGCAGGCTCCACCCACTCCCTGGTGGACTACAACCGCGCCGGCGTGGCCCTGGCCGAGATCGTCAGCAAGCCGGATCTGCGCACCGGCCGTGAGGCCGCCGAATACGCCTCGGAGATCCGCCGCATCATGCGTTATCTGGGCGTGAGCGACGGCAACATGCAGGAGGGTTCGCTGCGCTGCGACGTGAACATCTCCGTGCGCCGCGGGCCGGATGCCCCCTTCGGCACGAAGGTGGAGATCAAGAACATGAACTCGTTCTCGGCCATCCAGAAGGCCTGTGAGTACGAGATTCAGCGCCAGATCAAGGCCTATGAGGCCGGCGAGCCGGTGGTGCAGGAAACGCGCCTGTGGGATGAGGGCAAGCAGCTCACCAAGAGCATGCGCAGCAAGGAGGGGGCCAGCGATTACCGCTACTTCCCTGATCCTGATCTGGGCCCGATCGAGGTGAGCGTGGAGCAGCGCGAGGCCTGGCGCGCCGAGCTGCCCGAACTGCCGGCGGCAAAGCGGCACCGCTATGCCGAGCAGCTGGGGCTCTCGATCTACGACGCCCGGGTGCTCACCGATGAGCGGCCGATGGCTGCCTACTTTGAGGCGGCGGTGGCCGCTGGCGCCGACGCCAAGGGTCTGGCCAACTGGATCACCGGCGATATCGCCGCCCACGTGAATGCCAACCGCCTCAGTTTCGCCGAGCTGCCCTTCCGCCCCGAGCAGCTCGCCGAGATGGTGGAGCTGATCGATGGCGGCGTGATCAGCGGCAAGATCGCCAAGGAGATCCTGCCGGAGCTGCTGGAGCAGGGCGGGTCACCCAAGGCGATCGTGGAAGCCCGCGGGCTTGGCATGATCAGCGATCCCGCGGCGATCACGGCGATCGTCGAAGAGCTGCTGGCGGCCCACCCCGAGGAGGTGGAGGCCTTCCGCGGTGGCAAGACCAAGCTGCAGGGCTTCTTCGTCGGTCAGCTGATGAAGAAGACCGGTGGCAAGGCCGATCCCAAGCTCGCCAATCAGATCCTCAACCAGAAGCTGAAGGGCTGAGCCTGGCAGGCTTCAGGCTGTCGGATGGTGCCCGAGACGGCTGACGAGGGTGGACGCCGCAAGCCAGGCTTGGGATCCTGTCGCCATTGATGACTCTTTCTCCAGGTTCGGCATTGATCTCTACAAGCCAGTCAGCTTCCCGGACGACACAGTCGAGGACGTTCTCTCACATGTCAGCTGAGCCTGTTTAGTGCCCGCTTCAGCTCGTCTCCCAAGGCTTGCGGTTCATGGCTGTTGTCGATCACACGATCCACCAGCTCCCGCTTGCGGGCTAACGGCCACTGGGCCTCGATCCGGGCGTGGGCGTCGGCTTCGCTCAGCTGATCGCGGGCCATCAGCCGCTGCAGCTGCTGCTGCTCATTGCAGTCCACCAGCCAGATCTCGCTGCACAGCTCCTCCAGGCTGGCCTCAAACAGCAGCGGGATCATCAGCACCACGGCCGGTGCCGCCGTCAGCCGCTCCAGCTCGGTGTTGAAGCGTTGCCGCACCAGCGGATGAATCAGTTGCTCCAGCCACCGCCGCTCCGCTGGATCGGCAAACACGATCCTGCCCAGGGCGTCGCGATCGATGGCCACCGCGGCTTCGGCTTCGAGGGCTTCCGCCGCTGTCTCCCGAACTGACGCGCCATGGCGAGCCAGCACCGCACGCGCCCCCGCGCTGCCGGGTGCCAGGGCTTCGCGCGCGAAGACATCGGCATCCAGCACCGGCAGGCCCTGGGCGGCCAGCAGCCGGCCCACGCTGCTCTTGCCCGTGGCGATGCCGCCGGTGAGGCCGATGCGCCGCTGCATGCCGCTCCAGCGCGGCTGGTTCAGCCGCTCCAGCAGCGGCGGCGGCCCCAGTTGTGCCAGCTCAAACCGTTGGCCATAGCTGGGTGTGGGCCGCTCGGAATAGAAGCGTTGGCGGCGTGGCGGCCACAGTCGATGGCGCAGCGCCAGCAGGCGGCTGCGGCCGCGCAGAGCGCCGCGCAGGGCGGTGGCGAGCCAGACCGGAGAGGCCCGCCAGTTCAGGCTGTGCAGCACCGCGGGCTCCAGCAGGCCTCGCATCCCGGCGGCGAGGGCCGGCCGAAGCGGTGCTGGCCAGGGGGATAGCAACATCGCCATGGTGGCCTCGGCCACCTGCTGATTGCTGGCGGCACTGCGGAACAGCTCCGCTTCCACCCGTTCGTTCAGCGCCATCAACGCCTGCAGGCTGTGGGGGCGTTCGTTGATGCCCATCAGCGCGCCCACGTGATCCCAGAACTGGAACAGGGCCTGCTGTTCATCGCTGCTGAGCGGTCGCCAGCCGTAGCGCTTCATCCAGCGGATCGGCTCGGCCACGAAGCCGGAGAGCACAGAGGCGTAGTCGACCTGGCTGATCGCGTAGGTGCCGTGGATGCGGTTCAGCCGCTGGAGCACCGCTTGTCCACCGGGGCTGTCCGGCCCGAGCCTCAGCAGTTCAGCCACCATCAGGCCGGTGTCGTCGTAGCGCTTGCGCGGCCGCTGCTCGAATTCACCGGTGCGGCTGAGCAGCGCCGAGATCGAGGGCAGGCAGAAGGTCTTGAGCAGGGCCAGCTCAAGGGCGCGGTTGGTGTCCCACGGGAACAGGCGGCCGACCAGATCGCGGCAGCAGGCCAGGGTGGTGGCATCCAGTGCAGCGGGCTCCGCTCGCATCAGCGCGTGTGATCACGGAAGCATCCAGTCTGATCAGGTGCGCTTCCAGTGGATCAGGGTCGCTGCCAGCGCCTGCTGGCGGTCGCTGTCCGATGCTCGGATGATGCCCCGTTCGCGCCGCCGCTTTGCCTGTGCTGCATCCCTGGATCCCGATCCCCGGCGGCGTCACCGCCCCGGCCGGCTTTAAGGCCGCCGGCATCACCGCCGGCCTCAAACCCTCGGGTAACCCCGATCTCTCACTGCTGCTGGCGCCGGAGGGCGCCGTGTGCGCCGGCACGTTCACCACCTCGCTGGTGCGCGCCGCCTGCGTGGATCTGTGTGCCAAGCGCCTGCAGGCCAGCGGCGGCCGTGCCAGGGCGGTGCTCAGCAACTCCGGCCAGGCCAACGCCTGCACCGGCGAGCGCGGCTTGGCCGACAGCCTCATTGCCACCGCCGCGGCGGCCGAGCGACTGGGGCTGGCGCCCGAGCAGGTGCTGATCTGCTCCACCGGCGTGATCGGCGTGCCGATCCCCATGGACACATTGGTGGCCGGCCTCGATCCCCTGGTGGCGGCCCTCAGCCCCGAGGGCGGCGCCGCCGCGGCCCGCGCCATCCTCACCACGGATCTGATCGAGAAGCAGATCGCCCTTCAGGCCGATCTCGGCGGCCGCATGGTGCGCATCGGCGGCATGGCCAAAGGGTCCGGGATGATCCATCCCAACATGGCCACGATGCTGGGCTACCTGACCTGCGATGCCGGCGTGCCGGCGGAGGTGTGGCAGGCGATGGTCAAGCGGGCGGTGGATCGCTCCTTCAATGCGATCACGGTGGACGGCGACACCAGCACCAACGACACGTTCCTGGCCTTTGCAGCCGGCGAGCCCCTGAACCCCGGGCACTTTGAGGCGTTGGAGGCCGGCCTGACGGCGGTGTCGCAGCATCTGGCCAAGGCGATCGCCCGCGATGGCGAGGGTGCCACCTGCCTGATCGAGGTGCAGGTCGAGGGGGCCGCCGATGGGGCAGGAGCCCGCGCCATCGCCCGCACCGTCTGCGGCTCGTCGCTGGTGAAGTGCGCTGTGCACGGCCGCGACCCCAACTGGGGTCGCATCGTGGCCGCCGCCGGTCGCGCCGGTGCCCTGTTCGACCCAGCGGCGGTGGCTCTCTGGCTGGGCGAGCATCAGCTGATGGCCGCCGGCCAGCCCCTGCCCTTTGATCGCCCCGCCGCCAGCGCCTATCTGCTTCAGCGCGCCGCCGCTGGTAGCTACCTGGGCGGCAGCGGCGCAGGCGGTGACACGGTGCTGATTCGCCTGCAGGTGGGTTCCGGACCAGGCTCAGGTGTGGCCTGGGGCTGCGACCTCTCCGATCAATACGTCCGCATCAACGCCGATTACACGACGTGAATCCCGAATCTCCTCCGCACAAGCGCCGACTGACGTCTGCCCTCCCACTCGCTCCGGTGGTGCCGCTGCCTGCGCTGCTGTTTGGTCTCGGCACGGTGATACTTGCCAGCTGGCATTGACGCTCGCAGCACTCACAGCCGCAGCACTCACAGCCGCAGCATTCAGGACCACAGCATTCAAGACCTCAGCATTCAAGACCTCAGCATTGGGCAAGACCGCAGCATTGGGGCACGTGCGGTGAGGACGGATCCAGCCCATTGAGGCCGCCCCTGTCCTGCAACTGTGACGGCAAATACATTCACGAAGCCCCCACAGCCCTAACACTCTCCAGTGCCGCCCGACATCGTTCTCGGCGACGCCGAAGCATCCCCATGACGCGCTTTTTCGCAGCACGCCCCACCATCTTGGCGGTCTCGGCCGCCGCTGGGGCTCTGCTGATCGCCGGCCTGGAGGGCCCGGCCTTCGCCCATGGCTCCGCCTCGAGCGGTGCCCTGGCGGGGCTGAGCCACCCCCTGCTCGGCCTCGATCACCTGCTGATGCTGGTGGCAGTCGGCACGGCCGCAGCCCTGAGCACGCCTCAGCTGCTGGTCTGGGCGCTGGGCGGAGGCGTAGTGGGTGCGCTGCTCGGCGGCTTCGGGGTGCAGCCGCCGGCCGTCGAGCTGTTCGCGGCTCTGGCCGTTGCGGTTCTGGCCGGTTGGAGCCTGCTGGCGGAGCGCTTTGCTGCCCAGCTGCAGCCGTTGCCCCTGGGTCGCATCAGCGGTGCTGTGGTCGCCGGTGGCGTCATGATCCACGCCCTGCTGCACGGCCTTGAGGCTCCGGTGGATGCCAGCAGCGTCAGCTGGTGGGTTGGCGCCGTGGTCGGTTCCTGCGTGGTCAGCGCCGGCAGCTGGCTGCTGCTGCGGCGTCTGCCGGCCACGACCGCTCGCTGGAGTGCTGGGGCCTTGGCGTTGCTGGGCGTTGGCCTGGCCTGCTGAGCCCCTGCGGCTTCTGCCCTGGCCGGCTGCGGCTAGCTTGACCGCCAGCCAACAGGGCGTTCGCAGCCCATCGCGATGACCCAGGCCGCTCAGGCTCGTCCGCCGCAGTCCGCAGCCACCGCCACCCGGCGACCCGCCCCCTGGACGGGGCCGCTGGCGGCTGGTCTCTGCTTCGGCTTGGTCTACGGCCTCACCCAACGCCTCGTCAGCCTCAATGTCTCCGAGCTGATCCGCTTCGGACAGGGCTTCGATGTGCAGGTCTTCCCCGGCACGACCATCGAGAGCCTGCGGCTGCGTTTCGGCGCTGCCGAATCCGAGCTGCGCGGCAACCTGGAGCTGAACGAGCTGGAGCGTCAGAAGGCTGCCGATCAAGCCGTTCAGGGCAAGCCCGGACGCACGGGCCAGCTGGAGCAGCTCGAGGCGGAGCCGGTCGCTGGCAACGCTGCTGATCGGTCCGATCCCTTCGGCACCGGTGCTCCAGCCAACGCGCCCGACGGGCCTGTTCGTTCAGCGGAGGAACCGCAGGCCCCTGACCGGCTGCCCGCACCGCCTGCACCGACGGCCCCACCGCTGCCGCAGGGAACTTCCAGGCCCTGACCGGCTGTCAGGCTCTGATTGGTTGTCCGGGCCTGATTCGCCGGCCTGATCTGTCACAGTTTGGCCAGCACCCTTCGCGGCCTGCCATGAGCGCGCCTCAGACCCTCGTTCAGGCGGCCCTCAACCGGCTCAGCGCCCGGCTCGGCAGTGGCCTGGTCGACGCGGCCGCCGGACTGGCGGTGCTGGCCCAGGATGCTCCTGATCGGCTGCGCCGGGAATGGGAGCTGTTCAGGGAGGAGGTGGAGCTCGAGGCCCGGCGGATCGAGCATCCCGAGCCAGGTGGCTTCGGTTCCGCAGCTGCATGGTCAGCACCCGCCTCCGGCCCCGATCCCCAGCAGCAGGTGGATGATCTGCGGGCCACGGTGGCACGGCTGGCACGCCTGGTTGAGGACCAGCCCTGATGCGCGGTCTGACCCAGAGCCTGCGCGGGCTGGGCCGTTCCCTGAGCATCTGGCGCACCGTGCTGCAGCTGGTGCTGCTGCTCTGGTGGGATGGCGCCGCCTGGACCTATCGCGGCGGCGCCAGCCCGGAGCGGCGCCAGCACCGCCAGCGGCGCCGGGCACGCTGGCTCACAACAGAGCTGCTGCATCTGGGTTCGGCCTTCATCAAGCTCGGCCAGTTGCTCTCGGCCAGGCCCGACGTGCTGCCCAGCTGCTGGGTGGAGGAGCTGGCCCGCCTTCAGGACAGCGTTCCCGCTTTCCCGTTCGATACCGCCCAGGCACTGCTGGAGCAGGAGCTGGGTGAGCGCTGTGCCGAGATCATCGATCTCGAACCCGAACCGCTGGGGGCCGCCTCCCTGGCCCAGGTGCATCGCGCCAGCCTGCGCAGTGGCCGCCAGGTGGTGCTGAAAATTCAGCGACCTGGCCTGGAGCGTCTGTTCCGGCTCGACCTGGAGGTGATGCAGCAGGTGGCGGCGGTGCTGCAGCGCCATCCCCGCTGGGGCGTGGGGCGTGACTGGGTGTCGATCGCGCAGGAGTGCCGCCACGTGTTGTTGCGCGAGCTCGACTTCCGCCTGGAGGCGGAACATGCCGCCCGTTTCCGCCAGCAGTTTCTCGATGATCCCGGCATCCGCATCCCGGCTGTGGTCTGGGAGCTGAGCACGCGCCGTGTGCTCTGCCTCGATTATGTGCCCGGCATCAAGATCACCGATCGCCCGGCCCTGCTGGAGGCCGGCATCGACCCCGCCGCCGTGGCCGAGAAGGGTGCTGCCAGCTATCTCCAACAGCTGGTGCGCTACGGCTTCTTCCATGCCGATCCCCACCCCGGCAACCTGGCGGTGGCGCGCGATGGCGCGCTCATTTATTACGACTTCGGCATGATGGGTACCCTCTCCCAGCGGCTGCGCAGCCGCCTGGGCCGGATGGTGACAGCCGCCGCCGCCAGGGATGCCGCCGGCCTGGTGCAGGAGATGCAGGCGGCCGGTGTGATCGCCACCGGCATTGACCTCGGCCCGGTGCGGCGTCTGGTGCGGGTGATGCTGCGCGACGCGCTCACCCCGCCCTTCGCCGCCAATGTGCTCGAGAAGCTCTCCGGTGATCTCTACTCCTTGGTGTACGGCCAGCCATTCCGCCTGCCGCCTGAGCTGATCTTCGTGATGCGTGCCCTCTCCACCTTCGAGGGCGTCGGCCGCAGCCTCGATCCCGGCTTTAGCCTCGTGGCGATCGCCCGCCCCTATCTGCTGCCGCTGATGAGTGCTTCCGGCTCCGGTCCCGGTTCCAATGCATCAGATCTGCTCAATCAGCTGGGTCGCCAGGCTGTGGAGGTGGGAAGCCGCGCTCTCGGTCTGCCCCAGCGGCTTGAGGAGAGCCTCTCCCGCATTGAACAGGGCGACCTGCAGGTGCAGATCCGCGCCGGGGAAACCGATCGGTTGCTGCGCCGCCTCGCCCTCAGCCAGCAGAGCTCCGGCCAGTCGGTTCTGCTGGGTGCGCTGGCGGTGGCGGCGGCCCTGCTGGCCGCCAGCACCAGGCCTGCACTCACCGCCATCCCACTTTTCCTTGGCTTGCCGGTGGGCCTGAGCTGGCTGAAGTTGCAGGGGCGCCTGCGCCGTGACGGTCGTCTCGATCGCCTGCCGGGTGTTCCCGCCGGCGACTCGGTCAGCCAAGACTCCCTCAGCCAAGGCTCCGTCAGCCCAGCACCATCACCCCAACGGCCACCAGGATCAGCGGGCTGAGCAGGGCCAGGATTGGACGCATCCTCAGCGGGTTGTTCCTGGCGATTCGCTCGAAGTGGAACTGGTGGGCTGGGAGGCCATCCGCCATGGCCCAGGCCTGATCGAGGCTGACGTGCTCTTCACTCAGGGCGAACTCATCACCTTCCACCCGGGCCAGCAGGTCGATGTTTCGCAGCTGAGAGGCCAGCTGGGTTGCTGTGATCTGCAGCACGTGATCGACGATCTGGTGCCCCTCTTGATCGTTGATCAGCTTGAAGCCATCGAGATCCACCACCACCAATCCATAGGAGTGGCCATGGCGATGGCGACGCTTCTCCTCAAGGGCGAGGGCTTCATCCCAGGCCCGTCGGTTGGCGATGCGGGTGAGGCTGTCGGTGCGGCTTTTCTGGCGCAGGGCCTGATTGAGCCCGCGCAGCTGATGTTCCGATCGGCGGGTCATCACCACCACGGCGGCGGTGGCCAGGAGCCCGATCACGAACACGAGGCCGGCTGAGCGTCTCGAGATGCGATCAAGGGCGGCGTGGCTGACGCTGAACTGGGTGCTCACCAGCTGATTGGCGAAGGGAACGACCCTCAGGCCCACCAGCTTCCGGTCGTCCTCATCGAGTTCCGGCATCGCCTCATGCAGGCTGTGTTGATTGCTCAGCACGCTGTCTGGGCTCAGCCGCATGCTTGTGGTCAGCTGCCCGCCGCCGGACGGGAACAGGGCCGTGGAGGGTCTGATCGTGGCCGCTGATGTTCAGGGTGCTGGCACGCAGATCGGTCAGCACGAAGGCGGTCTTCTCGTTCCCATCAATCCGCAGTAGCCCGTAGAGAAAGGCCAGCCAGCCGCTGGAGCGGCCTGGTAGGGGTACACGCGCACGGCCGAAGGATCGAGCCCGTAACCGAGAGGGTTGCAGCGATGCTGGTCGAGATCCGCCTTCAGTTCAGGGGAGGCATGGTTCAGCTTCGCCTGGATGGGGTGCTCCGCACATCACTGCGGGCCACGGACAATGCCGTGAGAGTGCGTGAGATCGCGGTGCACTTGGCGGAGCCCAGATGGCTCACCACCGAAGCGCCCACCGATTCGAGCGGTTCGTGCAGGATCCTCTACGTGAACAGACCGGCCGCTGTGGTCGCGCTGATGCCGATGGCGGCAAGCGTGAAGCACAGCCGGGAGCAGCCTGTGGACTGACTCACCCTGGGCTCAAGGGTTGGATCCGGATCGCTCGGCCAGTTCATCGCAGAACCGGAGCTGACGACCCTCCAAGAGGAATCCTGGTCCTGGAACTAGAGCGCTCAACTTAGCCTCGGCCGATCAGACCTGTCAGGCGGCCTTGCCACGAGGTCCGCGATCGGCGGCGCCGGCATAGATGGCCTGACTGCCCAGTTCGTCCTCGATGCGCAGCAGCTGGTTGTACTTGGCCACGCGCTCGGAGCGGCTGAGGGAGCCGGTTTTGATCTGGCCGGCGCGGGTGGCCACGGATAGATCAGCAATGGTGGTGTCCTCGGTTTCACCGGAGCGGTGGCTGATCACGCTGGTGTAGCCGGCCCGGCCCGCCAGGTCGATCGCCTGCAGGGTTTCGGTGAGCGAGCCGATCTGATTCACCTTGATCAGGATCGAGTTGGCCACGCCCAGATCGAGGCCGCGCTGCAGGCGGGCGCTGTTGGTCACGAACAGGTCGTCGCCCACCAGCTGCACCGTGCTGCCCAGCTTGTCGGTGAGCAACTTCCAGCCGTCCCAGTCGTCCTCGGCGACGCCATCCTCGATCGAGACGATCGGGAAGCGATTCACCAGCGCCGCCAGCTGATCCACCATCTCGGCGCTGCTGTAGCTGCCGCCGTCGAAGGCATAGCGGTCGTTGGCAAAGAATTCGGTGCTGGCCACATCCAGGGCCAGGGAAATCTGGTCGCCCGGGCGGTAGCCGGCCTTCTCGATCGCCTGCACCAGCAGGTCGCCCGCTTCGATGTTGCCCAGATCCGGCGCGAACCCCCCCTCATCGCCCACGGCCGTGCTCAGGCCCTTGTCCTTGAGCAGGCCCTTGAGGGTGTGGAACACCTCGGTGCCCATGCGCAGCGCCTCGCGGAAGGTCGGCGCGCCGTGGGGCACCAGCATGAATTCCTGGAAATCCAGGCTGTTGGCCGCGTGGGCACCGCCGTTGATCACATTCATCAACGGCACCGGCAGCAGCGTGGCCATCGGGCCACCCAGGTAGCGGTAGAGGGGCAGCCCAACGCCGTTGGCGGCCGCCCGTGCCGTGGCCAGGCTCACCGCCAGGATCGCGTTGGCGCCGAGGGCCGATTTGTTGTCGGAGCCGTCGAGTTCGATCATCGCCGCATCCACGGCGGCCTGATCGAGGGCGCTCAGGCCGCACAGGGCCGGGGCGATCTTCTCCTCCACGTTGTTCACGGCCTGCAGCACGCCCTTGCCGCAGTAGCGGCTGCCGCCGTCGCGCAGTTCGCAGGCTTCATGGGCACCGGTGCTGGCGCCGCTCGGCACGATCGCCCGGCCGCTCGCACCGCCCTCAAGCATCACCTCGGCTTCGACGGTGGGCGTGCCGCGGGAATCGAGCACTTCGCGGGCCACGATGGTGTCGATGACGAGGTCGAGGGTGTCGATCACGGCGGCCTTGGCACGGTGTTGGGGGCTTGAAAGGGATCCTATGGGTCGCCCCTGCCAGTCCCTTGGTGACCGTTGGCACCGAACCCGCACGCGCAACAGCACAGGCGCGGGACTGCGGCAGGGGTTGGCGGCTCCCCGCGTGCTCTGGCCAGAATGCGAGCGATCGCGGTCGGCGCCGCCGGCCGCTGCCGCCAACTCCTCCATTCATGCGTCTGCTCCACACCATGCTGCGGGTCGGTGACCTGGAGCGATCACTCCGCTTCTATACGGAGGTTCTGGGCATGCGCCTGCTGCGCCGCCGGGACTATCCCGGTGGACGCTTCACCCTCGCGTTCGTGGGCTACGGCGAGGAGAGCGACACCAGCGTTCTGGAACTCACCCACAACTGGGACACCGATCACTACGAGATCGGCACCGGTTACGGCCACATCGCCCTGGGGGTGGAGGACATTCACGCGGTCTGCGATGGGATCCGCGCCAGGGGCGGCGCTGTGGTCCGCGAACCCGGTCCGATGAAGAACGGCAGCACCGTGATCGCCTTCGTGGAGGATCCCGATGGCTACAAGGTGGAACTGATCGAGCTCAGCTCCCGCACCCCGTCCAGCCCCCAGGCGGCCTGATTCCATGCCAGCCGAGATCGATGCCCCGGCCTTCAGCCCCCGCGGCAGCCTCACCGCTGAGCCGGATCGTTTCAACGAGGTGGCCTGGGAGCTGCTGCTGACCAGCCAGGAGCAGGCCCGCCGCTGGCGGCACGATCAGCTGGACGTGGAGCACCTGCTGCAGGTGCTGTTCACCGATCTCCGTTATGCCAGCTGGGTCGATCCCCTGCCGATCGATCGCAACCGATTGCTCGATCAGTTGGATGACTTCTGCGCCGATCAGCCCTCCAGTGGTGCGCGGCAGCTGTTTATCGGCGAGGCCCTCGAGGAGCTTCTGGAGGCTGCGGATCGCCAGCGTGCCGGCTGGGGGTCGCGGCTGATCGATGTGCCCCATCTGCTGCTCGCCCTGCGGGAGGAGCCCCGCATCGGCGCGGCGCTGCTGCAGCGTCAGGGTCTGACGGCCGAGCTGTTGCAGCGGGCCCTGCGGGTGGGGGTCGGCTCGCTCGCTTCTGAGCCGGCCTCGACGGTGCCGCTGCCTGCGGCACCGTCCGGCAGCGCCGCCGATGCCTGGATCGACGACCGCTCCCGCGCTCCGGCGTCAGCCGCTCAGCGCCCGCCAGCGCCCGCCGCAGAGGTCGCTGCCAGGGTTGCTACCGAGGTTGCTCCCGAGGTTGCTCCCGAGGTCGCCGCCGATGGCCTGCGCCTGGAGCGTGAACCCACGGCCCTTGAGCAGTTCGGCCGCGATCTCACCGCCGCCGCCCGCGCCGGTGAACTGGATCCGGTGATCGGGCGCGACACCGAGATCCGTCGCCTGATTCAGGTGCTCTCGCGCCGCAGCAAGAACAATCCGGTGCTGATCGGCGAGCCCGGTGTCGGCAAGACCGCCATCGCCGAGCTGCTGGCCCAGCGGATCGTGGCCGGAGAGGTGCCCGATGCCTTGAAGGGTCTGCGCTTGATCGCCCTGGATCTTGGCGCTCTGATCGCCGGGGCCAAGTTCCGCGGTCAGTTCGAGGAGCGCCTGCGCAGCGTGCTCAAGGAGGTGCGCGCCAGCGAAGGCGAGCGGAGCAGCGGACGCAGCGGACCCAGCGGTGAGGGGGGGGGGAGTGGAGCCACCGGTGTGATCCTCTTCCTCGATGAGCTCCACACGGTGGTGGGTGGTGAGCGCGGCGGTGGGGATGCCGGCAGCATCCTCAAGCCGGCCCTGGCCCGGGGCGACCTGCGCTGCATCGGCGCCACCACACCCGAGGACTACAGCCGCACGGTGGAGAAGGATCCGGCCCTCAACCGGCGCTTTCAGCAGGTGGCGATCAAGGAGCCTGGCCTGGAGGAGAGCACCCTGATCCTGCGTGGCCTCAAGGAGCGCTACGAGCTGCACCACGGTGTGGCCATCACCGATGCCGCCGTGGTGGCGGCGGCTCGGCTGGCCGATCGCTACATCGCCGATCGCCGCCTGCCTGACTCCGCCATCGATCTGATCGATGAGGCGGCCGCCCAGCTGCGCATGGAGGTGACCTCCAAACCGCGGGTGGTGGAGGAGGCCGAGGCGGAGCTGCGGCGTGTGGAGCTGGCGCTGCTCTCGGCCGAGGCGGCCCCTCAGGCTGAGCGGGTGGCCCTGCAGGAGCAGCGGCGCCGTGCCGGTGCGGTGCTTCAGGAGTTGCAGCAGCGCTGGCAGGGCGAGCGCCAGCAGCTGGCGGAGCTGCGCCAGCTGCTGGCGGACGACGAGGCCCTGCGGCTGCAGATCGCTGAGGCGGAGCGCGACGGCGATCTCGAGGAGGCGGCCCGTCTGCAGTACGACCAGCTGCATGGGGTGCAGCAGCGCCGCCAGCAGCTGGAGCAGGACCTGCTGGCGGACCAGGCCAGCGGCCGTTCGCTGTTGCGTGAGCAGGTGGAGGAGGGTGACATCGCCGATGTGGTGGCCCGCTGGACCGGGATCCCCGTGCAGCGGCTGCTGGCTGGGGAACGCCAGAAGCTGCTGGACCTGGAGAAGCGGCTCGGCGAGCGGGTGGTCGGCCAGCGGGAGCCGGTGGCGGCGGTGGCGGCGGCGATCCGCCGCGCCAGGGCCGGCATGAAGGATCCGCGTCGGCCGGTGGGCTCGTTCCTGTTCCTCGGTCCCACCGGCGTGGGCAAGACCGAGCTGGCCAAGGCCCTTGCCGCGGCTCTGTTCGATGAGGAGGAAGCCCTGGTGCGGCTCGACATGAGCGAGTTCATGGAGCGCAACGCCGTGGCCCGGCTGCTGGGGGCACCGCCCGGCTACGTGGGCTACGAGGAGGGCGGCCAGCTCACCGAGGCGGTGCGGCGGCGCCCCTATGCCGTGCTGCTCCTCGATGAGGTGGAGAAGGCCCACCCGGATGTTTTCAATGTGCTGCTGCAGGTTCTCGACGACGGCCGGCTCACCGATTCCCAGGGCCGCACTGTCGACTTCCGCCACACCGTGGTGGTGATGACCAGCAACCTGGCAAGCCGGGCGATCCTCGACAGCGCCCGCGTGGGAGCCAGCGATCAAACTACCGGCGACCAGGCAACCGCCGACGCCGCAGCCCGTGAGGCGGCCCTGGCGGAGGCGGTGGAGCGGGCGCTGGCCAGCCAGTTCCGGCCGGAGTTCCTCAATCGCATCGACGAGGTGATCCGATTTCAGCCCCTGGGTCCGGCGGACCTGCAGCGGATCGTGCGGCTGCAGCTGGCGGAGCTGGCGGCCCTGCTGCGGGAGCAGGGGCTGGAGCTGGAGGTGGAGGATGCGGTGGTGGGCTGGCTGGCCGGCCAGGGCTACGAGCCCGAGTACGGCGCCCGGCCGCTGCGGCGACTGCTGCGGCGCAGGATTGAGAACCCCCTGGCCACCCAGCTGTTGGAGGAGCGCTTTCTCGGCGCTCGCGCCGTCCACCTCAGCCTGGCCGATGGTGGACGTGACCTCAGCTTCCGCCCTGTTCTTCAGGAGGGTTGACCCAGATCCGGTAGGGTGTCTGTTTGCCGGTGCGTGCGGTGACCACGCCGCGCGACCCGCTGCCTCACCCCTGTGGAATCCCAGACCGACCCACAACCCAGACCGGAACCTGCCGCAGCTGCGGACACTCCGGCCCGAACCGGTTTCCTGGCCGACACCGTCGAGGAGCTGCGCAAGGTGGTCTGGCCCAGCCGGCAGCAGCTGTTCGCTGAATCGGTGGCCGTCATCCTGATGGTGACCCTCTCGGCCTTCGCCATCGCCGCCGTCGATCGCTTCTACAGCTGGGGAAACAGTCAGGTCTTCCGCTGATCCCTGTTTCGCTTCCTCATTTTTCGTTTCCAACGCCCTGACCTGTGTCCGACGTCGACCTGACCACTGAAGCCTTCGCTCCTGCGGATCTGGAAGCCGGCGGCGACACCGTGCTCGACCTGGCCGCCGCGGCGCCTGCCGCCGAGGGTCGCGCCCCGATCGCCCGCTGGTATGCCGTGCAGGTGGCGTCCAGCTGCGAGAAGAAAGTGAAGGCCACGCTGGAGCAGCGAGCCGTGACCCTCGGCGTGGACAACCGCATCCTCGAGATCGAGATCCCCCAGACTCCCGCCGTCAAACTGAAGAAGGACGGCAGCCGGACCAGCACCGAGGAGAAGGTGTTCCCCGGCTATGTGCTGGTGCGGATGGTGCTTGATGAGGACACGATGATGGCGGTGCGCAGCACCCCCAACGTGATCAATTTCGTGGGGGCAGAGGATCGCCGCGCCACCGGCAAGGCCCGCGGTCACATCAAGCCTCGGCCCCTCAGTCGCCAGGAGGTGGATCGCATCTTCAAGCGCGCTGCCGAGAAGAAGCCTGTGGTCAAGGTGGATCTCACCGAAGGCGATCAGATCCTGGTGACGGCCGGGCCGTTCAAGGACTTCCAGGGCGAGGTGATCGAGGTGTCGGGCGAGCGCAGCAAGCTCAAGGCCCTGCTTTCGATCTTCGGCCGGGAGACCCCCGTCGAACTCGAGTTCTCCCAGATCAGCAAACAGAGCTGATCCCCCTGCGGCCGTCTCCCTGCGGAGGGCGGCCCTTGGTGTTGCACCGGGTTTCCGGGGCACGCCGCAGTCGCTGCCCTAGGGTCGCGAATCCGCAGATTGCCCAAGCCGCCAGGACGATGGCCAAAAAAGTCGTAGCTGTGATCAAGCTGGCCCTTCAGGCCGGCAAAGCCAATCCCGCGCCGCCGGTGGGCCCTGCCCTCGGTCAGCACGGCGTCAACATCATGGCGTTCTGCAAGGAGTACAACGCCCGTACGCAGGAAAAGGCCGGTTATGTGATTCCGGTGGAGATCTCGGTCTTCGAAGACCGCAGCTTCACCTTCATCACCAAGACCCCTCCCGCCTCCGTGCTGATCTCCAAGGCAGCCGGCATTGAGAAGGGTGCCGCCACCTCCTCCAAGGGTTCCGTGGGTGCCATCAGCCGCGCCCAGCTCGAGGAGATCGCCAAGACCAAGCTGCCCGATCTCAACTGCTCCAGCGTTGATTCGGCCATGCGCATCATCGAAGGCACCGCCCGCAACATGGGCGTCGCCGT
>CAIZNP010000247.1 GCA_903934375.1 uncultured Synechococcaceae cyanobacterium | reverse complement strand
TCAGTTCTACTGCTACGCAGAAGCCTTCGGCTACGCCGCCCACCAGGTCGTAGGCGCCCTGGTCGTAGCGGGTGATGCCGTTGACGGTGAGCACCTTGCCCACCATCCGCTTGACGCGCTCTGTGTAGTACTCGATCTGGGTCACGTCTTCCCCCAGGATCCGCCGGGCAACGTCCTGCGCGGGGCCTGGGCTGCGGCGAGCCAGGAGCTCCAAGAGCATCAGGGGTTGGTAGACGTGGCTAATGCGCATGCGCTTGGCGATGGTGTCGCGTAGGCGCTCGTAGGTGGGGGAGGGGGTTGGGGGCATGGGGGCTCCTCGCTGGGGTGAGACGGGGGGTGGCACTGGTGAAGGAGAAGCCCCGGCGATCACCCTGGCCCACGAATGCTCCCCCATGCAGACCAAGCGCTCGTTGACGAAGCCAAGATCTGCGACTACCTGCTCTCAGACACGCATCCAGTCGGACGCTTCAAGGCCAGAGTATTTCGTTCACTCGGCTACACCGTTGAATCCTGGACACGTCTTCGTGATGATCTGCTCCACCATGGGCAGACTGGGAAGGTTCAGCGGATCGAGATGAGCGCCTATGGGATGAAAGTAGTGATCAGTGCTACTTCGAAAGGTCACAACGGAGCATCCAGACCATTCAGAACGGTCTGGCTTATCCACGATCAGTCCAGACAGCCAAGGCTCGTCACCGCATTTCCGGAGTAAGTCATGTTCGTCTTGCACCAGACAGTCGCTCTCACCCACGACATACCTGATGCTGGTCTCCAGTTGGGGGATCTCGGTGCAGTCGTCGCTATTCACGATCCTGCAAATGTCGAAGTTGAGTTTGTCGCCGCATCTGGACGCACCCAATCGCTGTTGACGCTTTCAAACAGCAGCCTCCGAGCGATTGGTGATCAGGATCTCATCGCGGTTCGTTCGCTGGCCACTGCCAAGCATTGAGTTTCGGACATGCTCAGCGGCCCAAAGCAACTGCTTGGCGATGCGCTCCCGCCTCGCGCCTCCCTTCGCTTGCCGGCATTGCAGCGGAAGCAGAGGGCCTGCAGGTTGCTGAGGTCGTCCGAACCGCCCTGGTTCCTGGGCACGATGTGGTCCACCTCCAGGGCCCGTTGATGCTCGTGTGCCCCGCAGCATTCGCAGCGGCCCCTGGCGCGGGTGAGCACCCGGACTTTGATTGAGCCGCTGATCGGGGTGCGGTGGCGGCTCCTGTGCCCGAAGCCGCAGGCTTCTGCGTGAGCAAACAGCCCACCTCCTCGCCGCGCTGCATTCGGAAGGCATCGAGGCGCTGGCGGCACAGCTGCAGCAGCTGGTCGCGCTCGGCGTCGCTCAGTTCCTCGCCGCCCACCAGGTCGTAGGCGCCCTGGTCGTAGCGGGTGATGCCGTTGAAGGTGAACCTTGCCCATGAGGCGCGGCGGTTCCGGCGGGACACTTTCCGCGGCTCTACCACCCCCACGCCTGTTCGGTCAGAATGCCTCCATGACAACAGCACTCTCCACCAATCCCTCCATCCCGATCGACCCACGGATCAGCGCGATCGCCTCAGGAATCGCCGCTGCCATCCCGGAAGCGCAGGTTCGCCTGTTTGGATCACGCGCCAAGGGCACATCCCGGCCTGATTCCGACGTGGATCTGCTAATCACCGTGCCGGATCAGTGGTTGGCTGCCCATGATCGTGTTCGCGTTCTGGGAGACCTTTGGCGCCAATACTCCAGCCATCGGCTGCCGCTTGACCTGCTTCTTTACACCGAAACTGAAGTGAGTCAACGCCAGCAATACAGAAGCGCTGTTACATCCTTGGCTTATCAAGAAGGAATTTTGCTGAATGGTTGATCCGGATGCCCTTCGCTACCTCCGGATCGCCCAAGCTGATCTCGATGAGGCACAGCGCATGGTGAAGCTTTCGGGCTTCCGCAACAGCAGCATCGGTTTTCGAGTTCAACAGGCCTGCGAAAAAGCCCTCAAAAGTTGGATCCACTCCAAGGGAGGCATGGCACCCTTCACCCACGACCTCGTCGCTTTGATGGATTGGCTGGAGGAATCGGGTAGCGATGTCAGCGCGTTCGAGCAGATTGCCGATCTCTCATTCTTTGCGGTTCAAACCCGATACGATGACAGTGTAGAGATCAGCTCTCCAGATTGGCCGCTCCTGTTGGGCATCACGGCCTCACTGCTCGATCAAGTCCAGCTCGAATTGTCATGACGCACCAGCCCAGCCGCTGATCGTGGCGTCCTGGGCGCTCAGCTTCTCCCGTCGCAGCGCTGATCGGGCTGCGGTGGCGGCTCCTGTGCCCGAAGCCGCAGGCTTCTATGTGAGCAAACAGCCCACCTCCTCGCCGCGCTGCATTCGGAAGGCATCGAGGCGCTGGCGGCACAGTTGCAGCAGCTCATCACGCTCGGCGTCGCTTAGTTCCTCGCCGCCCACTAGGTCGTAGGTGCCCCGCTCGTAGCGGGTGATGCCGTTGAAGGTGAACCTTGCCCACTATCCGCTTGACGCGTTCGGTGGTGTAGCGATCTGGGTCACGTCCTCCCCCAGGATCCGGCGGGCCACGTCGTGCGCGGGGGCCGGGCTGGCTGTTGCCTGGCCAATCCGTGTCCCAGGAGCTCCATGAGCATCAGGGGCTGGTCAACGTGGCTCATGCGCATGCGTTTCGCGATGGTGTCGCGCAGGCGCTGGTAGGTGGGGGAGGGGGTTGGGGGCATCTTGGCGGGAAGTGACGGGGGTGGAACTTGTAGGGAGAAGCCCCGGGCGATCGACATGATGATCAGTTGGATAGACGTCGTCTACCCAAGGGAGCTAGGCTGGCCGCAGGTCTTCTGCTCAGCCGTGGCTGCCACCCCTCGCCTCAGCTGGAACCTGCGCGTCACGCCCGATGATCAGGCGTTGATCGATCGCGCCGTCCACGCCTCCGGCCTCACCCGAACCGATTTCGTTCTGCAGGCGGCCCGCTCCGCCGCCCGTGAGCTGTTGGTGCAGCAAAGCTGGCAAGCAGTTTCGCCCGAGCAATTTGACCAGTTTCTCCGCCAGCTCGATGCTCCCCCCGGCCCCAGTGATCGCCTGCAACGCACCATGACGGCCCCGAGACCCTGGCAACGCTGATGGATCTGCTGGCGCCGCAGCCGCTGGCGCCGCATCACAGCACCGTCGGCTTTGACTGCGGCGACTCCGGCCTCAACCGCTGGCTCCTGCAGCGTGCC
>CAIZNP010000246.1 GCA_903934375.1 uncultured Synechococcaceae cyanobacterium | reverse complement strand
CGCTGCCATCCACCACCATCATCAGGCGCTCCGGCGTGGCGGGAAAGATCGTCACCGGTTCGCGGTCGCTGAACACCAGGGCGCGGGAGGCGAGGGAATGGGGGGCGATCGGCGTCAGCTGCAGCACCGGGCAGTCCGGCGTGATCACCGGCCCGCCAGCGCTGAGGGCGTAGGCGGTGGAGCCGGTGGGGGTGGACAGGATCACGCCATCGGCGGCGATATCCACCGGGGCGTGGCGGCCCACAGCGATCTCGAAGTGGCACATCGAGGTGAGCGGCTCGCGGTGCAGAGCCATCTCGTTGAGGCAGAGCACCTCCCAGCGCCGCTGCTCGCCGCGCATCACGCTCACCACCAGGGTGGTGCGCTCCTCCACGGTCCAGCTGCCATCGATCACCTGCTCCAGGGCGTCGTCCAGCTCAGGCAGGTAGGTCTCGGCCAGGAAGCCCAGGTGGCCGGTGTTGATCGTCAGGATCGGCACGTCGATCGGTGCCGTCTGACGGGCAGCCGAGAGCACGGTGCCGTCGCCCCCCAGCACCATCGCCAGCTTCATGCCGGCCTTGAAGTTGGGCGGGACACAGGCGGTGTGCCCGAGGGTGCGCAGGTGCTGATCCGGGTTGGCGAAGCCCACCATGCCGCCGGCGCTGCTGGCGCGCACCACGTCGTAGCCGGCGCTGCGGAAGCGGCTCTCGATCCGCTCGGCGGTGGCCAGGGCCAGATCCTTGCCGTCATTGACGATCAGTCCGACGCAGGGCACCGATCGTGGGCGGAGGGCCTGTGAAGTCTATGAGCGGTGTCCCGGGACTCCCGCCACGGCTTCATATCCGAACGGCTTCACATCAGAACTGCTCGAGGAAGCGCAGGTCGCTGGTGAACAGGCGTCGGATGTCGTCGATACCGTGGCGCACCATGCAGAAGCGTTCCACCCCAAGGCCGGCGGCGAAACCACTCCAGCGCTCCGGATCGAGGCCGAGGCCCTCCAGCACCGCCGGATCGACCATGCCGCAGCCCATCACCTCCAGCCAGCGGCCGCGCCACTGCACATCCACTTCGGCCGAGGGCTCGGTGAAGGGGAAGTAGCTGGCGCGGAAGCGCACCGGCAGGTCGCCGAAGAACTGCTGCAGGAAGGCGGTCACGGTGCCGCGCAGGTGGCTGAAATCGAGGCCTTCATCGATGGCCAGCACCTCCACCTGGTGGAACACCGGCGAGTGGGTGGCATCCACCGCATCGCGCCGGTACACGCGGCCCGGGGCCACGATCCGCACCGGCGGTGGGTTCTTCTCGAGGTGGCGGATCTGCACCGGCGAGGTGTGGGTGCGCAGCAGCTCGTTGTCGGCGAGATAGAAGGTGTCCTGCATGTCCCGCGCCGGGTGGTGGGGCGGAATGTTCAGGGCGGTGAAGTTGTAGTAGTCGCTCTCGATCTCCGGCCCCTCCTCCACCCGGTAGCCGAGGCCGGCAAAGATATCGGTGATCTCCTCGATCGTGCTGATCAGCGGGTGGCGGTGGCCCGGCGGTGTGAAGCTGGCGGGCATCGTCACGTCGAGGGTTTCGCTGGCGATCCGCTCCGCCATGGCGGCCCCCTTCACCGCCGTGAGCCGCTCGCTCAGCAGCGTTTGCACCTGCTCCTTGAGCACGTTGGCGCGCTGCCCCACCAGGGGGCGCTCCTCGCCGGGCAGCTTGCCCATGGCCCCGAGCACACCCGAGAGCTTTCCCTTCTTGCCCAGCAGGCCTACCCGCAGCTCCTCGAGCTCGCCGGCACTGGCGGCGGCGGCGATGGCCTGTGCGGCCTGGGCCTCCAGGTGCTCCAGTTGCTCGGTGAGCTGCTGCAGGGACACGGTGGCGCTCACGGCGGCGTGCGTGGGAAGGGCAACTGTAGGCAGGCGCCGCCTAGCGTCTGATCAGCAGCTCTGCGCCGCCACCTTGCGGATCCTGATCAGCAACGACGACGGCGTGTTCGCCGATGGCATCCGCAGCCTGGCGGCCGAAGCGGTGGCCCGCGGTCATGAGGTGACCGTGGTCTGCCCGGATCAGGAGCGCTCCGCCACGGGCCACGGCCTCACCCTGCAGACGCCCCTGCGGGCCGAGCGGGCCGATGAACTGTTCGCCGCGGGCGTGACCGCCTGGGCCTGCAGCGGCACTCCCAGCGACTGCGTCAAGCTCGCCCTGTTCGCCTTGCTGGAGGAGTGGCCCGAACTGGTGCTCTCAGGCATCAACCACGGCCCCAACCTCGGCACCGACACGCTCTATTCCGGCACCGTGAGCGCCGCCATGGAGGGCACGATCGAGGGGCTGCCGGCCTTGGCGGTGAGCAGCGCTGATTTCCAGTGGCGCCATTTTGAGCCGGCCGCCCGCATCACCCTGGATGTAGCCGAGCAGGTGATGCAGCGGGGCTGGCCGGAGAGCACCCTGCTCAACCTCAACGTGCCGCCTTTGCCGGCGGAGGCGATTGGCCCGCTGCGCTGGTGCCGCAAGGCCGTGCGCCGCTACACCGATCAGTTCGATCGCCGCGTTGATCCCCGCGGCCGCACCTATTACTGGCTGGCCGGCGAGGTGGCTAACGATCTGGAGGCGGCGGTGGCGGGTCCGGCCGACTGGCCGATTGATGTGGCCCACGTGGGTGCCGGCGGCGTATCGCTCACCCCCTTGCAGCCGGAGCTGTTCTGGCGGGGCGACGCCGCGGCACTGCCGGAGCTGACCCTCGGCAGCTGAGGCCGGGCTTCAGGCGGCGCTGGGGCGGTGGATGCGCTGCAGCAGCCAGAGGCTGATCCACAGGCCGATCAGGTGGGCGAACAGCACCTGGGTGTTGCCCAGCACCGAGAGCATCTCGATCGAGGTGATCGGCAGGCCGATCACCCTGCCGGCCACCCCGGGAGCCTGCTGGATCTGGGCGCCAAAGAAGCCCGGCACCTGCTGCGAGGCCTGCACGAATAGGCTGCCGGCCATGGATTGGTAGCCGATCACCGCCAAGGTGATGCCGACCAGATCGGCCAGCAGGCCGCGCTTGATCAGCCGGGCCGTTTCACCCTTGCTGGGCCGCACCGGGCTGTTGAGCGAGCGGCCGCAGCGCACGATCAGCCAGCTCTGCCATAGGCACCACAGCAGCAGCAGGAAGGCCAGGGTGGTAAGCGAGATGCCCGGGCCCAGGCCCAGGGCCCGGGCTGAGTTGGCCGCCAGCCGTCCGCCGATGTTGTTGAACAGCAGCACGCCAACCACCACCACCGCCAGTACCAGCTGGGCCCAGAAGCGCACCCAGCCCAGGCGGCGCAGGGCGGCGGAGATCAGCTGCAGATCGAGGCGATCGGCCATGGGGCGGGGCGTCGCAGGGGCGATGTCGCCCAAACCTGCCATGGGAGGATGCCCCTGGCGAGGGTGGTGGCGGTTCTCTGGTGATTCCCCTCCGCAGTTCCGAGGACGCCCAGGGCCCCACCGCCATCGCTCTCGGCAGCTTTGATGGCCTGCATGAAGGGCACCGGCGCGTGATCGCCGCCGCCGTTGCCGGAGCGACAGCTGCCACCCGGCTTGATGGCTGTGCCCTTGTGCCCACCGTGGTGAGCTTCTGGCCCCACCCACGCGAGGTGCTCTACGGCGAGGCGCGGTTGCGCCTGGATCTGCCGGCGGAGAAGCTGCACCTGCTTCAGCCCCTGGGCATCGAGCAGCTGGTGCTGGTGCCGTTCACGCCGGCTCTGGCGGCCCTCAGCCCGCAGGCCTTTGTGGAGCAGGTGCTGGTGGGGCAGCTGCAGGCGGGTCTGGTGGCGGTGGGTGAGAACTTCCGCTTCGGCGCCGGCCGCAGCGGCGATACCGCCACACTCCGCCGGCTGGCGGAAGCCCATGGGGTGGAGGTGGTGGTGCTGCCGATGCTCGCCGACGGCGGCGATCGACTCAGCAGCAGCCGTATCCGCAGGGCTCTCTCCGGTGGAGAGCTGCAGGAGGCTGCCCGTCTGCTGGGCCGGCCCTACCGCTTCGGCGGGCGGGTGGTGCAGGGCCGCGGCCTGGGGCGGCAGCTGGGATGGCCCACGGCCAATCTGCAGGTGGACGGGCGCAAGTTTCTGCCCCTGGAAGGGGTGTATGCCGCCTGGGTCTGGCTTGTCGATGATGTGGGCCTGGCTCAGGCGCCCCTGCCGGCGGTGATGAATCTCGGCCCTCAGCCCACCGTGGACCCCACGGCCCCCTCGGCGGTGGAGGTGCATCTGCTGGGCCGCCGCATCGAGCTCGCCGGCGCCGAGCTGCTGGTGGAGCCGGTGGCGCTGCTGCGCCGTCAGCAACGGTTCGAGAACCTGGAGGCCTTGGTGGCGCAGATCGCTGCCGATGCCGCCCGGGCGGAGCAGCTGCTGGGATCAACCGGCGGGGTAGGCGTGGGTCAGGCCCCAGCTGATGAAGGCGGCGATCGCCCCCAGCAGCAGAATCCCTGACACCAGCACCAGCATCGGTCGTTCGGCTCCGCCTTGCTCCATCACCTGTGCCTTTCTCGTCCCACACCCTAAGCAGAGTCAGCCCGTGCTCTTTGCGTCGATGAACACCAGCCGGGAGCAGCAGGTGGTGCAGCGGCTGCTCGACGCCAACCTGGATCGAGCCCGCGAGGGCCTGCGCGTTGTGGAGGACTGGTGCCGCTTCGGCCTGGACCGTGCCGATCTGGTGGCCCGGCTCAAGGATCTGCGTCAGCGCCTCGGCCAGTGCCATCGCGAGGTCTACAAGCTGGCGCGTGACACGGCTGGTGATGTGGCGGCCGGCATGGCCCACCCGGCCCAGCAACAGCGCGTCCTGGCCTCCCAGGTGGTGGCGGCCAACTGCGGCCGGGTGCAGGAGGCCCTGCGGGTGCTCGAGGAGTTCGGCCGCGGCCTCGACGACACCCTGGCGGCGGAGGCCGCGGCGATCCGCTATGCCCTCTACGACCTCGAGGTGGAGCTGCTGCGCGCCTGCCCAGGCCAGGAGTCCCCCCTTCGCGAGCAGCGCCGCGCCCTGTTGCAGCAGTGCCGGCTCTATCTGGTGACCAGCCCATCACCCCAACTGGAGGCGGTGGT
>CAIZNP010000245.1 GCA_903934375.1 uncultured Synechococcaceae cyanobacterium | reverse complement strand
GGCGGCGGCTGAAGCCAACGCCGCTCGAGCTGAGCGCTGCCGGCGGCGATCAGGTCGGCCAGGGCGGTGATCAGGCGGTAGCTGATGGCCACCGCCAGCAATGGTGCCTCCGGAACGGCGAAAGCCAGGCGCAGGATCAGCACCGTCTCGAACACGCCCAGGCCTCCGGGTGCGCCAGGCACCACCAGCCCAGCGGTCCAGGCCAGGCTGAAACCAGCCAGCCAGCCCCCCCAGCCCAGCGAGAAGCTGAGGTCGAAGGCCTGCACACAACAGGCGAACCCAG
Organism: uncultured Synechococcaceae cyanobacterium; assembly: GCA_903934375.1. GTDB lineage: Bacteria > Cyanobacteriota > Cyanobacteriia > PCC-6307 > Cyanobiaceae > Vulcanococcus. Next base: position 4,201 of record CAIZNP010000245.1, on the reverse strand, counting down.
CGAAGCGCAGCAACACGAAGCCAAGCTCGGCCAGCAGGGGCTGCCAGGGATAGCCCGGCAGCTGCAGGCCGCCAGGTGCGTCATCCGCCTCGAGCAGCCCCCTGGCCTGCAGCTGCCGGGTCCGCTGCCGCTCAAGACGCTCCATCAGCGGGTTGAGCCAACGGGGCAGCAGCAGCAGCAACGCCAGCGGGCAGAGCAACCCCAGCCCGGTCTGCCAGCCACCGAACGGAACCAGGGCCAGGGCCGCCACGGCCATCAGCAGCGGATCCAGCAGCACCGCCACCAGGGCCTGCCGCGTGTTGAGGGGCGCCTGCAGAAGGGCCGCCGAGGCTGGCGCCTCTCCAGCATCCGCCTCTCCCCCCACCCGCAGAGCCCGCAGGCGTGCCAGCAGATGCCAGACCCCACCGGGCAGGTACTTGCGCAGGTTCGAGGCCAGGAAGAGCAGCACCACCGCCGCCCAGCGGGGGTGATGGCCCAGCCAGCGCAACACCACCCCCCAGGCCAGGCCATTGGCCACCAGGCTGAGCAGGCTCAGTCCCACCCCCAGCAGCAGCCAGCACCATCCCTGGCCATCCAGGCTGAGCTGCAGCAGCTGGCGGGCGTTGCCGGCCAGGGCCGCCAGCAGGAAGCCGGCGCTGGCGAGCATCACCCACAAGCGGGCCCCACCCGGCAGGTTGACGGTGGGCACCTGCAGCCGCGACAGGTTCAAACGCGACAGGTTCAAACGCGACAGGTTCAAACGCGACAGGTTCAGCTGCGGGCGCTTCATGGCTGGGCCTCCAGCAGCTCCAGCACGGTGCGGCGCAGCACAGCCGGAGCAAGGGCATGACGTCGGGCCAGCTCCACCAGGTCGTCCATCTCGGGTTTGCACAGCAGGGTGCCATCGGGACGGCGGCTGCGCTTGATCCGCACCGGCCCCCAGGGAGTATCGAGGCTGACAATCTCCCGGGGTAGCACCCAGCGCTGCTGCAGCGACTCGCGCACCCCCAGGCTGCTGCCCAGGCGCCACCAGATCTCGCGCAACGGCTGCGCCTGCTCCGGATGGGCCAGAACGGTGATCAGGGTGCCGGGCCGGCCCTTCTTCATCTGCACCGGCTGGCTGAACACCTCCACAGCGCCGGCGCCCCGCAGCTCTTCGATCAGGAAGGCAAGGTCCTCAGCGCTGGCGTCATCGAGCTGGGCCTGCTGCTGCAGCAGGGGCTCAGAGTGGGGCGCGGCGGGATCCCCCTCGCTCGCTGCAGCGCCGCCATGGGCCCAGCCAGTGGGCTCAGCCAGCACCAGCCGCAGCAGGTTGGGGCGATCCAATGTGCGGCTGCCGAGGCCGACGCCCACCCCCGTGGGCAGCAGGGCCGGCGCCGGCCCGAAACGCTCGGCCAGCACCGCCATCAACGCCAGCCCCGTGGGGGTGGTGAGTTCGGCAGGGGGAAAATCGCCGCTGGCGGCCAGCGGCACAGCGCGGCGGCGGGCCAGCTCCAGCACCGCCGGCGCTGGCAGGGGCAGGCAGCCGTGGGCGGTCTGCACGCTGCCATGGCCGGCCGGAGGCACCCCACACACCAGCTGCTGCACGCCGAAATGGCGCAGACCGGCGCAGACCCCCACCACATCCACCAGGGCATCGATCGCCCCCACCTCATGGAAATGCACCTCCTCCGGTGCGTGGCCATGCACGCTGGCCTCCGCCTCGGCCAGCAGGCCGAACACCGCCAGCACCTGCTCCTGTAGAGCCGGCTCCAGCGGAGCCGCCGCAATGCGCTGGCGCAGCTCCCCCCAGTGGCGATGCGAGGGCTCGCTCTCCAGGGGCTCCACCTCCAGATGCAGCCCGCGCAGGCCGCCGCTGCGGCGCTCCTGCAGTTGCAGGCGATAGCGCCCCGTCAACTCGAGGGCAGCCAGGGGAGCATGCAACACCTCCTCCGGCAGGCCCAGGTCGAACAGCGCCGCCAGCAGCATGTTTCCCGCCAGGCCGGTGGAGCAATCCACCACGGCCAGGGGCGCGGCGCGGCTCATCGCACCTCCGCCAGCAGCTGCTCTGCCCGCTGCTCCAGCTCAGCGCGACGCTGCCGCAGCCACTGCTCCACCTCCCGCCGGGCGCGGCGCTGCTCGTTCTGGGCGGTGGTCACGTCGTAGCCGGACAGGCCCCACAGCCGGCCGAGCAGGGCGCGATCGTCGGCGCCGCCGCGGGAGCCCCCGTAGATCAGCAGCTCAGCCACCATGCCCGCCTGCAGCACCCGGCTCCAGCGGCGCAGATCCTCCAGTGGCAGCTTGGCGTGCGCCGGCGGCTCGAGCTGGGTGCTGCCACTCGCCCGCAGCCCCTGGCGCCAGCAGGCCAGGCTGCCCACCAGCACCTGCTGCACCGGCAGGTCGTTCTCGGCCGCCAGCAGCACGTGGCCGGCCTCATGGATGGCGATGCGGCGCAGCCGCGCCTGGCCGAGGCCCGCCGGCAGGGCCTCGGCCAGCAGATGGCCGCCAAGCCCGCCGAAGCGAGCGGCATCAAGGGTGAGGGCCACCATCCCGCCGCCAGCCGCCACGGCAATCAGCCAGGGCGAGAGACCCAGCACCGGGCCCACCACGGCCGCCAGGGTGACGCCGGCCACGGCAACACCGGCGCCCAGGGCCGCCGTTGAGCCCTGATCGGAGCTGGGGAAGCGCTCCGGCGTCGCCATGCTCAGCGCCGTGAGGCAGGAGCGCGGCCCTGCCCCCCGCCGCGGGCGGGGCCACCGCCGCCACGGGCAGGACGGCCGCCGCGGCCCTTGCCGCCTCGCTGGGGGATCGGACCGATCACCTCGTGCTGCTCCAGATGCAGCTCCTGGCCGTGGCGGCGCAGGTCGAGAGCCACGAAATGGCGCAGGCTCTCAGGCGGTATGGCGCCCTTGAGCTGCAGCTTGAAGGGGGTGGGGCGGCTGCCATCCGGGCGCGGCTGCTGGCGGATCTTCACCACCAGATCGCCATCCTCCGGACGGGTGTAGATGAGCTCGCCACGAACCGAGAAATACCCGTCGCCCTCAGGCAGGTCGTCAGCAGCAGGTGCGACGGATTCGGCGGTGGCGGCTGTCGCCGGCTCGACATCCGCCGCCGGGGCCGCCAGGGTGCTCGGCTCCCACACCCCCACCAGCTGCAGGTGCAGATGCTCCGTCTCGCGGTAGCGGGGATAAGCCACCCAGAGGTGCGGTTTGCTCAGGTCGAGGTGACGACGCATCAGCGTCAGCACACGGCCCAGCACAACCGCCTCGATGGCGGTGCCGTCCTCGGTCTGGATCGTGCCGCGGGTGAGCTGCTCCGGGTCGCTCGGCACATAGGTTCCCCGCACCACGCCGATGGCCCGGTACTGCATCGGTTCGGTGACCGGGGAAATGGGGTGGTGACGCATCGTGGCTGGGATTCTCCGGGCGCGTGTCGGATCCATGGCCCGGCCGCCAATGTAACCAGCTCCGCCAAGGCGCCAGACTTGGCGCCCCATCCAGGCCGAGCCATGCCGCCACGCGCCAGCACCATTCCCAGGCCTGGGCTGCTGCTGCCCCTGGGAATCGCCGCGCTGGTCACGGCATCCCTGGCCGCGGGCTGGTGGCTGGGGCAGCGCAACGGCCACTCCGGCCACGAACGCTCCCGGGTGGCCCTGGAGCGCCAGGTGGATCAGCTGCAGGCCAGGCTCGCCGCCGGCAGCGCCAGCCCCGCCGATCGCCAGCGGCTGCTGGAGCTGCTGCTGGCCCTGGGCGAGCAGCGCCAGGCCACGGCCCTGCTGGAACAGATGGCCGACCAGCAGCCCGAGCGCTGGCAGCTGCGGCTGCTGCTGGCGGAGCTGCGCCGCAATGGCAACGACCGCAGCGGCGCCGAGCGGGAGCTGCGCCAGCTGCTCAACCTCAACCCTGGGCGCATCGAGGCCCTGCAGCTGATGACCCTGCTGCAGCTGGAGCAGGGACGCGGCGCCCAGGCCCAGACCCAGCTCAGCGCGCTGCTGGAGAAAGCCAGCAAACCCGAGCCGCAGCCCCAGGCCATCGGCATCGGCCTGCTGCTGGGCGATCTGCTGCAGCGCCAGGGGCAGAAGGCCAACGCGGAGGCTCTCTACATCCGCCTGGCGGGAGAGTTTGACAAGGACCCCAGGCCGCTGCTGGCCCTGGCCCTGCTGCGCCAGGAACAGGGCAACAGCAAAGGCGCCCAGGAGGCGCTTGCGCTGGCCCGCGGCCGCCAGCCGGATCAGGTGAATCAG
>CAIZNP010000244.1 GCA_903934375.1 uncultured Synechococcaceae cyanobacterium | reverse complement strand
GGCCTGCTCACCGGCGCCCTGGGCGGGCTGCTGGGCAGTTTCGCGGTGTTGCGCCAGCTCTCGTTCTTCAGCGATGCCCTGGGCCATTCCGCCCTGCTGGGCATCAGCCTGGGCATCCTGCTGGGGATCAATCCCACCCTGGTGCTGATCCCATTCGCCGTGCTGTTCGCCCTGCTGGTGAACCAGCTGGTGGCTCGCAGCGGCCTGCCGGCCGATGCTCTGCTCAATATCGTCTATTCCACCTCGCTCGCGTTTGCGGTGGTGGCCCTGAGCCTGGTGGAGACCTACCGCGGCGGCATTCAGCAGCTGCTGTTCGGCGACTTCCTCGGCATCAGCTGGAGCGACCTGCGCGTGATCGCGGTGCTGTTGCTCGGCGCCTTGATCTATCTCGCCCTCTGCCTGCGGGCCCAGGTGCTGCTCACCCTCAACAGTGACCTGGCCGGAGCCTTTGGAGTGGGATCCAGCCAACACCGGCTGGCCTTCATCGTGCTGCTGGCGGTGGTGGTGGCGGTGTCGATCAAGGCAGTGGGGGTGCTGCTGATCAGTGCCTTCGTGGTGATTCCGGCCTGCGGGGGGCGGTTGGTGAGTCGCCACTTCCCGCTCTATGCCCTGATCTCCGCCTGCCTGGGCGGGGGCTGCGCCCTGCTGGGACTGCTGGGTTCAGGCCTCACCAACCTGCCCTCCGGGCCCTGCGTGGTGATCGTGCAATTTGCAGGCTTCCTGCTGGCGCTGCTGGTCAGCCAGACGACGCCTCGCTCTCCAGCAACTGCCGTGCCAGCAGGGCTCCAAATTCCTGGTGGAGACCGAGACGCCCTGGAATCACGCTGAGCTGATCAGCCGCCTCCCAGCCCAGAGCCTCCATCTCTGTCTTGGAGCGTGGTGGGGCCTCGGCAGCCAGCACCACCTGCAGCGGGCATTGGAGCAGGCGCGCCTGCTGCAACCACCAGGCGCGCTCGTCGGCCGGATCGAAGCCTCCGCTCACGAAGGCCGCGCTGGCGAAGCGTGCCCCGGATCGCCTGGCCAGCCGCTGCTGTTCGCGGATCCGCGCCGGCGTGAGCAGGGCGGGGGCGACCCAGACATGACGCCGCAGCATCAGGCGCAGCACCGGCCGGCTGGTGTTGAGCCGGTAGAGAACCGGTCCGATGAAGGGTGACGCGACAAGCTGCCGCAACCAGCCGAACCGACGGGAGGGCCAGCCGGTCATGGTCGGCAGAGGGCCACGCCAGGTGGGGGCCACCAGCACCAGCTCCTGCCACAGGCCAGACCATTCCGCCGCCAGCCCCAAGGCCACCGAGGCGCTGTGGCCGGCGGCGATCACGGTGATGCGCTGGCGGGTTGTGGTGCGCAGATAGGAGAGCACAGCCCGCAGCGCCGAGCGCAGCAGGGTGGCGTCGTAGGAGATCGCGGGGCGGTCGCTGTCGCCGAAACCGGGCCAGTCGAAGCTCACCAGCTGGCGCTGATCGCCCACCGCCTCGGCCAACGCTTTCCATTCGCTCCGGCTCGACACCGTGCTCTGTGCGGGCAACAGCAGCCACAGGGGCGCCCCCTGCGGCCCCCGGCGTTCCAGCACCAGGCGCAGCTGTTGCCCGGCCAGGTCGATCTGCAGAGTCTCCAGAGTCCCCCCCAGCTGTGGCGTCATGCAAACCCCCGCGCCCGCTGCTGGGGCCTGCTGCCGGCGGCGAGGAAGTCGAGGCGATCGCTGCCGGGGTCGTAGATGGTGTAGTGGACGCCAGCCCCGATGCCGATCACCTGACGTGGGGGAACGCCCTGCTGCTGGTGACGTTGACCCTCGAGATCCTGCACCTGCGATTGAATGCCACCGCCGCTGAGTTCGAGCCGGAACTGACGGCCGCTACGGGCGGTGAACAGACGGTTCACGTCCATGCGGGTGAGGCGATCCAACAGCAACAGCGGTGAGCTGGCCGGCTCCAGGCTGTCATCCACAGCGGCGGAGCTGCCATGCAGCAGGGCGCAGTCGAGCTCGATGAAGCCGAACTGCAGCGCCGCCAGCCAGCCCATGTGGGCGGGGTCCACCGCCTGGAGCAGGGCATCCACGGCCGCCTCCCCCTGGCTGAGGCGCAGGGCATCGGCTCGCCGCTCGCCCCGGTATCCACGCTCGGCCAGCAGCTGGTCCTCCCACCAGCCGTAGAGGCACTGCGGTTCGAGTTCGCCGCGGCGCGGCTGTTGCAACCGGTTCAGCAGGGCATTGCACTCCCGCTCAGGGCCGATCACATCCCCCAGCACAAACAGTGTGTCCACCCGCCGGGTGTGGCGCAGATCCGCCTGGATGGCCTCATAGGCCTCCAGATCTCCGCGCAGTCCACTGATCAGGGCCCAGCGTGCCATCAGCGCTCACACACGTGGCTGGCGTCATCGGCCCGCTCGGCGTACTCGAAGCCATGGCGCAGCCGCCAGGCGAAGATCGGCGGCAGCCCTGCGTCGACGATGGCCCGGCAGGTGCGCTCCACGTCGTACGGCACCTCGCGGATCTCAACGGCGTTTGTGTCTTCGTGGTGAATCACATAGGTGGCGTGGGTGTTCCCATGGCGCGGTTCCCCCACCGAGCCGGCATTGATGATGCGGCGCAGCGGCAGCCGCAGCTCCCTGTCTTCCGCCTCGGCCACACCGGCTGGCTCACCGGGCGTCTGCCGCACCCGCACCCGGATCGATCCATCGCGCAGCTCGCGCACATAGGGCCGATGGGTGTGGCCGCAGAACAGGGTTTCGGCGCCGGCGCTCTCCACCCGCTCCAGGGCCGCGAAGGCATCCATATCCGGCAGCAGGTACTCGTGCTGACTGTTGGGACTGCCATGCACGAACAGCTGCCGATCGCGCCACAGCGACATCGGCAGGCTGGCGAGGAACGCCCTGTTCTCCTCGCTCAGCTGATCGGCCGTCCATTGATGGGCCAGTTGGCCTCGCCGCTCCGCCAGTTGCGAGGGATAGCTGCAGTCGCAGGCATTGAGGCCCTCGATGATGTCCTCATCCCAGCAGCCCTGGCAGGTGGGAATCTGCCGCTCGCGCACCAAGTTCACCACCTCATTGGGCTGGGGCCCGTAACCCACCAGATCTCCCAGGCAGGTGATGGTGTCAATGCCCTGTTGGTCGATGTCGGCGAGCACGGCCTCCAGGGCGGCGAGGTTGGCATGCAGGCAGGAGATCACGGCATGGGCCATGGCGTTCAGGCAGCAGGGGATGGATGGGATGGGGCCTCCTGTTGGCGCAGGCGAGCCTGCTCGAGCTCCAGTAGGGCATCGCTGAGCAGACAGTCGGCGAGGGTGACCTCGATGGCGGCGGGATCGAGATCCTTGCCCTGCACCACCAGGCGCGACAGGCGCTGCGGGCGACCGTCGGGCGATGCAGTCGTCTGCAAGGGAAGGAACTGGGAGCCCTCACGGCTCACCATCCAGTTGCAGAAGAAGGCCCGGCCATCGGGGAGATTCATCAGGGCCTTGGCGCGATACACATCGCCATAGGCACCGTTCACCAGTTCAAACCAGAAGCTGCTGAGGCTGGCCGGATCCCACACGCTTCCCGCCAGGTTCCGCTCCAAGGCCTGCAGGCTGTTGAAATCCAGGGTGTCCTGGCGGGGCAACAGGTCGTCACGCCCGAAGTGCAGATGCTCATCCGGGCTGAGATGCAGGGCCTCCAGCTGGGGAATCGCGCGGCGATCCAACCCGGCCAGACCCGAGTCCGCTGGTGGCTGGAACTGGGGCAGTTCAATCAGGGCCAGCAAGTTGGCGGGTCTGGGCGCCAGAGCCTGGTCGGGGTCGGCCAGATCGAGCAGCCCTGGGCATTGATCCTGCAACCAGGCCAGATCGATACCGCCGTCGCGGGCCTGGAGCAGGCCCTCGTCGGGATAGCCCACTAAACGCAGAAAGCCACAGGGGCCCCGGTGGTTCCTGATCCGATTCAGGATCCAGCTGGTCTTGCCGCAGCCGGGAGGGCCGGAAATCAGCAGGGTTGGGCTCATGGCACCGCTACGCAGGCCTCCAGCTGGGCCCTCAGCGCTGCCTGATCGAGGCCTTTGCCGATCGCCACCACCTTGGTGTGGCGCTCTGAGCCCTCAGGCCAATCGGAATCATCGATCGTGAAGCGCTTGCCGCAGAGGTGAAACAGGTGGCGACGGTTGCTCTCGCGGAACCAGAGCACTCCTTTGGCGCGGAACACCGATTGAGGCAGCTGGTTGTCGAGGAAATGCTGAAAACGCCGCAGGCCAAAGGGCGCGTCCACCGCCAGGCTCACGGAACTGAAGCCTTCCAGCTCTGGAGTGTGGGGGTGGTGGTGATGTTCGTGCTCGTGCTCGTGCTCGTGGTGATGGTGCTCGCCGTGGGGGTGCGCGTGGTCGTGATGCCCATCGCTGTGGCGCTGTTCACGGGTCTCCTCCTGGGCCTGGAGCGAGGCCAGACGGTCGCTCTCGAACAGCCCCACGCTCAGCAGCAGACCTAGGGGCACTTCACCGCGGCTGGCCCGCAGGATGCGTGCGTCGGTCTTGATCGCCCGCAGCTCGGCCTCCACCGCGTTCAGCCGTTGCTCATCGACAAGGTCGGCCTTGTTGAGCAGCAGGATGTCGCCGTAGACCACCTGGGCGCGGGCGATCGGGCTCTCAAGGGCCGTGGCGCTGAAGTGTTCGGCATCGATCAGGGTGATGATCGAATCGAGTCGCAGCCGGTCGCGCAGGTCCCCGGCCATGAAGGTGAGCGCCACCGGCAGGGGGTCGGCCAGGCCGGTGGTTTCCACCACAATCAGATCGATCGGCTCGGGCCTCTCCAGCACGCGGTGCACGGCCTCCTGCAGCTCGCCGTTGATCGAGCAGCAGATGCAGCCGTTGCTCAGCTCCACCATCGAATCGCTGGTGGCAACCACCAGCTCGTGGTCGATGCCAACTTCCCCGAACTCATTGACCAGCACAGCGCTCCGCAGCCCCTGCTGGTTGCTGAGGATGTGGTTGAGCAGGGTGGTCTTGCCGGCGCCAAGGAAGCCGGTCAGCAGCGTGACGGGGACCTGGATGGCCTGCTGGTCCATGGCCTACCACCGGCGAGAACGGTTCTCATTCTGCCCGATCGACGGTGGCCATGCCGCTGCGGCAGCGCCCCTTCTCCGGCAAAGTGTGCACATGTGCACAAGCCTTCCCGATGTCCACTCCTGAGCGCCACTGCACCTCCAGCCGGGAAGGCAAGGTCGTGCTGTCCTGCTGGATTCCCGAGGGGCTTCGCCAGGAGCTCGATCGCGTATGGGCCGAGCAGGGCCTCAGGCCCCATGGCCGCACGCAGAAAGGCATGGAACAGATGATCAGCTTCTTCTTGGCAAACCACGCAGCAGAGGAGCGATAGCCCTCTGCGATTGCATCGCCACGAACGCCCGCCGTCCTGTCGTCCTGCAAGCCGCCCCATGAGCCAGCAGAGCCACCAGCCCTCATTGCTGAACCGCATCGCCCGGGTGTTGCTGTGCCTGGTGTTCATCCATGCCGTGATCGGCAAGCTGGCGGGCTTTGCCGGCGTGGCCGGCGCCATTGCCGCCAAGGGACTGCCGCTGGCGCCCGTGCTGCTGGTGGCGGCCATGGCCCTGATGGCGGTGGGTTCAGCCCTGGTGATCAACGGCTGGAAAGCCAGGCTGGGGGCGGTGCTGCTGCTGGTGTTCCTGGTGCCCACCACCCTGCTGTTCCACGGCGATGTGGCCGACAGGATGGAGCGGATACAGCT
>CAIZNP010000243.1 GCA_903934375.1 uncultured Synechococcaceae cyanobacterium | reverse complement strand
TCGAACTTCAAGGCCTGGGTGGCGGGATTGAAGATGCGCAGCGGCTTGGGATCCATGCCACTGCTGGCACTCCACTGCCAGCCGCCGTTGTTGGCCGCCAGATCGCCGTCCACCAGGCGCTGCATGAAGGCGGTCTCGCCCCAACGCCAGTCGCAGATCAGGTCCTTCACCAGATAAGAGGCCACGATCATGCGGCAGCGGTTGTGCATCCAGCCGCTGGCGTTCAACTGCCGCATCGCCGCATCGATGATCGGCATGCCGGTGAGTCCCTCGCGCCAGGCCGCGTAGCGCCCCCGGTCGTTCTCCCAGGGGAACTGGCGCCACTGCGGCCGGTAGGGCCCATCGGCGAGCTGCGGGAAATGGAACAGGGCCTGCTGGTAAAACTCGCGCCAGGCCAGCTCCTGCTCCCAGACGGTGATCGAAGCCAGAGCCTCCTCGGCGCCGCCGAGCGCTTCGGCCACCAGCCGCGCCTGCTGGGCCGCCGCCCAGGCCTGGCGTGGGCTGAGCGTGCCGAATTTCAGCGCTGCGCTGAGGGCCGAGGTGCCCGCCTCCCCCGGCAGGTTGCGCCCCGACTCATAGCCGAACAGGGGAATGCGCCCGCGCCCTGCCGCACCGGTACCGGTTTCCACGGCAATGCCATCGCAGAAGGCCTGCAACTGCCGCTGCGCCGCCGCCTCGCCGGGCCGACAGGGGCAGATCTCAGCCCCCTCGAAACGCGGCCCCAGCTCGCCATGGGCCGGCAGCGGCTCCAGGAGCGGCAATTGGTCCCAGAGGGCGGCCCGGGGTTCTGGGAATCCGGCGGGGTCGATGTCCTGCAGGGCCCGTGGCGGCGGCAGCGGCTCCAGCCCCCCCAGCAGGGCTGATCCGCCCGCCGCCTGCCGCCGCTCCACCAGGCCGCGCCAGTTGCGCAGGAACGGGCCGTACACCCGATAGGGCTCGCCTGCACCGGTCTTGAGCGCGTCAGGCGGCAACAGCAGCTGATCCCAGTCCACCAGCACCCGCTGCCCCCGGGCCTGCAGGGCAGCGGCCACCCGCCGGTCGCGCTCACGGCCGTAGGGCTCCACATCGCGGTTCCAGGCCACCACCTCCGCCGCCAGGGCCTCCGCCAGCCGCGGCAGCTCCACGGCGGGATCCCCCTGCAGCACCACGAGGCGGCTGCCGGCCTGCCGCCAGCTGCGCTGCAGTTCCTGCAAGCTCTCCAGCAAGAACCACACCCGCGCCGGGGCCATGTCGGCGGCGCCGAGGATCGCGGGATCCAGCACAAACACGCCGGTTACGGCACAGCTGGCCGCCGCGGCCGCCGCCAGGCCGAGGTTGTCCGCCAGGCGCAGATCACGGCGGTGCCAGAACAGCCAGCGGACGCTCACAGGCCCAGCAGCTGTCTGGCGCGGTACCAGGCAGTCACGCTCTTGCCATCGAGGTATTCATCACCGCCGGCCAGAGCCGCATCGAGTTCGGCGGGCTCCAGCAGCACCACCTCAAGGTCCTCGTCGTCGTCGCCGGCTGGCTGCTCCGCCAAAGGGATGAGATCGCGGGCCAGGAACAGGTGGATCACCTCATCGGAGTAGCCGGGGCAGGGCAGCATCACGCCCAGGGGATCCCAGCGGCTGGCGCTGTATCCGGCCTCCTCCTGCAGCTCCCGCTGCATCGTGCTGAGCGGCGTCTCGCCTGGATCGAGGGTGCCTGCGGGAAACTCGAGCAGACGCGTCGCCACGGCGAAGCGGTACTGGCGCAGCACCACCACCCGACCATCACCCAGCACCGGCACCGCCAGCGAGGCGCCGGGATGTTTGATCACGCCGAAGGTGCCCTCCACCCCCATCGGCAGCTCCAGGCGGTTCACTTCGAAGCACAGCTTGCGGACATCGAGGCTGGCGGTGGTCTCCAGCAGGCGCGCGGGCTCGGGAGCGGGCAGGGGCGCCATGGGCTGGAGCGGTGTCGTTGGCCACAGCATCGCAGGGACAGGCAGGCCCCTGCCAGGGAACGCTCTTGAAGGACCCTCCATCCATGGCCGGTGCTCTGCACCTGATTCCCTTGCGGGCGACTCTCCAAGGGTCGGACCACATCCCGCACCGATGTGGTCCCACATCCAGACACGCCCCGCACACCACAACCAACACTTCCCCGGCAGCCATGCCCGAACGCCGCCGCCGATCCCCCCAGCGCATCAATGCCCATGCGGCGCGGCAAAGCCTGGCCGAGCTGATGGACCGTGCCCACGCCGGCGAATCCTTCCTGTTGATGAAGTACGACGAACCCTGGGCCCAGTTGCTACCTCTCGATCGCGAGGGCCCGGATCCGATACCGCGCCGGCAACCAGGGCGCCTACGCCGCCTGGGTCCGCTGGCGCAACCCCGCCTGCTGCTGGAGCGATGAGGCTGCTGCTCGACACCCACGCGCTGCTCTGGTGGTGGTGCTGCCCGCGGCTGCTCAGCCCGCGGGTGCGCGCGCGGCTCAAGAACCCTTGCC
>CAIZNP010000242.1 GCA_903934375.1 uncultured Synechococcaceae cyanobacterium | reverse complement strand
GCGGCGGTGGGCCAGGCGCAGGGCGTCCTGCAGGTCGGCTGGGGTGTCGGCCCAGGCGGCCTCGAGCTGGTCGGCGGGGATGCGCAGCGGATCGGGCCGTACGCCATCGAAGCGTTCACTCAGCTCCAGCAGGGCGGCATCACCACGGGTGCGCACCTGCTCGAGGATCGCCTCCACCCGCTCGGCCACCTCCTGGCTCTGGCCGCTGCCGGTGCGCTCGGCGATCGCCTCCAGCCGCTCGCCCGCCGCCTGCGGATCGCGCAGCAATGGGATCTGCACCGGTTGAAACGCCGTGAGCCCGTCGGCGGAGCGCCCGGCCTGGTCGGCGCTGGTCAGCGGGCTGCTGGCGGGCACGGACACGGGAGTCAGGGAGAGCGTTCAAGCTAAATGGCCGGGGTACGGCAGCCTTGAGGCGACATGGGTGCGGTGCAGGGGTAGAGTCTTCGTTTGCTGAGCCAGTGCACGACCGCCTGTGGCCAATAACAAGTCGTCGAAGAAACGCGTTCTGATCGCCGAGCGCAATCGCCTGCAGAACCGCAGCTACAAGTCCGCAGTGCGCACGCTGATCAAGCGCTGCTTCACCGCCTGCAGCGCCTACAGCCAGGAGCCCGGCGCCGCCGCCAAGGAGGCCGTGCAGACCACCCTCAATGCCGCCTTCAGCAAGATCGACAAAGCCGTGAAGGTCGGTGTGATCCACCGCAACACCGGGTCCCATCAGAAGTCGCGTCTGAGCGCTGCCGTCAAGAAGGCCGTCGAGCCCGCCGTTTAGGCCTGAATCGCCGGCCAGGCGAGCTATGGCCACAGGAGCGTGTCGCTCCCGCCTTTGGCGACTGGCTCTGTAGCCCATCGGCGTCTGTGGCGCCGATGCCTGTCTAGGGTTCGGTTCTCGATTTGAACCCATCACCCATGGCTGCGGCCGTCGCCCTCGAGAGCCTTGCCGCTCCTCTGATCGACAGCCACTGCCACATCGTCTTCCGCAATTTCGACGACGACCTGGAGGAGGTGGCCCAGCGCTGGCGCGATGCCGGTGTGGGTCGCCTCCTTCACGCCTGTGTGGAACCCTCGGAAATCCCGGCGATCCGTGCCCTGGCCGATCGCTTCCCCGAGCTGCGCTATTCCGTGGGGGTGCATCCGCTTGACCCCGAGCACTGGCAGGCGGATACGCCCCAGGTGTTGCGAGAGGCCGCCATGGACGATCTCCGCGTGGTGGCAATCGGCGAGCTGGGGCTGGATCTGTTCCGCGACAAGAATCTGGAGCAGCAGTTCGCGATGCTCCGCCCCCAGCTGGATCTGGCGGTGGAGCTGGATCTGCCGGTGATCATCCACTGCCGCGATGCGGCCGAGCCGATGCTGGCGGAGCTGCACGAGCGGGCCGGCCGCGGCGCCTGCCCGCGTGGCGTGATGCACTGCTGGAGCGGCACGCCCGCCGAGATGGCCCGCTTCCTCGACCTGGGCCTCTACATCTCCTTCAGCGGCAACGTCACCTACCCCAAAGCGGCCGACACCCACGATTGCGCCCGCCAGGTGCCGGCCGATCGCTTTCTCGTGGAGACCGACTGCCCCTTCCTGGCACCGGTGCCCCGGCGCGGCAAGCGCAACGAGCCTGCTTATGTGGCCGCCGTGGCCGAGCGTGTGGCGCAGCTGCGTGAGCAGAACCTGACCGAGGTGGCCCTGCAGAGCACCGCCAACGCCTGCGCGCTGTTTGGGCCTGCGCTTCACAGTGTATGATGGTTTATTGGCCTGGCAGCGGGTTCTGGTTCTCCTGTGCTCGCTGCAGCCCGAAAGCGCCCGCCGGCATCCTGGCGGGCCTGCCCTTTCTGGTGCTGTGTCTATCCGGTGCGAGTCGTCGTTGTCTGTGGGGTTGAGGCGAGCTGAATAGGTGCACCGGCCAGCCAGCCGCTCCCTTCCCGGGGGGCGGCTGTTGCTGTCGGCCGGTGCAGCTGGCGCCCTGCCGGCGCCTTCAGCCCCTCCCCCAGACCTGCGCCTACGCCGCCAGGCCCCTTTGTCCCGTCCAACCCGTTCCTGCAGGTTCACCGCATGAGCAGCGCGATCCAGGTCGCCAAGACCGCCACTTACCTGCCCGATCTGGTCGAGGTACAGCGCGCGAGCTTCAAATGGTTTCTGGAGAAGGGCCTGATCGAGGAGCTGGAGAGCTTCTCGCCGATCACCGACTACACCGGCAAGCTGGAGCTGCACTTCATCGGTAGCGAGTACCGCCTGAAGCGTCCCCGCCACGATGTGGAAGAGGCCAAGCGTCGCGATGCGACCTTCGCCTCGCAGATGTACGTCACCTGCCGCCTGGTCAACAAGGAGACCGGCGAGATCAAGGAGCAGGAGGTCTTCATCGGCGAACTGCCGCTGATGACCGAGCGCGGCACGTTCATCATCAACGGCGCCGAGCGGGTGATCGTGAACCAGATCGTGCGCTCGCCAGGCGTTTACTTCAAGGACGAGCAGGACAAGAACGGCCGCAAGACCTTCAACGCCAGCCTGATCCCCAACCGTGGCGCCTGGCTGAAGTTCGAGACTGACAAGAACGATCTGCTGCATGTCCGTGTCGACAAGACACGCAAGATCAACGCGCACGTGCTGATGAGGGCCATCGGCCTGTCTGATAACGACGTGCTCGACAAGCTGCGCCACCCCGAGTACTACCAAAAGTCGATCGAAGCGGCGAACGACGAGGGCATCGCTTCGGAAGATCAGGCCCTGCTGGAGCTTTACAAGAAGTTGCGCCCGGGTGAACCCCCCTCAGTGAGTGGCGGTCAGACCCTGCTGCACAGCCGTTTCTTCGATCCCAAGCGCTACGACCTCGGCCGGGTCGGTCGTTACAAGATCAACAAGAAGCTGCGTCTCACCATCCCCGACGCCACCCGCACCCTCACGCCAGAGGACGTGCTGAGCACGATCGATTACCTGATCAACCTCGAGCTCGATGTGGGCGGCGCCACGCTCGATGACATCGACCACCTCGGCAACCGCCGCGTGCGCTCCGTTGGCGAACTGCTGCAGAACCAGGTGCGCGTCGGCCTGAACCGCCTCGAGCGGATCATCAAGGAGCGGATGACCGTCGGCGAGACCGACAGCCTCACCCCTGCCCAGCTGGTGAACCCCAAGCCCCTGGTGGCGGCGATCAAGGAGTTCTTCGGCTCCAGCCAGCTGAGCCAGTTCATGGATCAGACCAACCCGCTGGCGGAGCTCACCCACAAGCGCCGGATCAGCGCCCTGGGCCCAGGCGGTCTCACCCGCGAGCGCGCCGGCTTCGCCGTGCGCGACATCCACCCCTCCCACTACGGCCGCATCTGCCCGATCGAAACGCCGGAAGGCCCGAATGCCGGTCTGATCGGTTCGTTGGCCACCCACGCCCGGGTGAATGAGTACGGCTTCATCGAAACGCCGTTCTGGAGGGTGGAGAACGGCATCGTGCTCAAGCAGGGCGATCCGATCTATCTCTCGGCCGACCTTGAGGACGAGTGCCGCGTCGCCCCCGGTGACGTGGCCACCGACGCCGACGGCCGCATCAAGGCCGATCTCGTGCCCGTGCGTTACCGCCAGGACTTCGAGACCGTGCCGCCCGAGCAGGTCGACTACGTGCAGCTCTCACCGGTGCAGGTGATCTCCGTGGCCACCTCGCTGATCCCCTTCCTCGAGCACGACGACGCCAACCGCGCTCTGATGGGCTCGAACATGCAGCGCCAGGCGGTGCCGCTGCTGCGCCCCGAGCGTCCGCTGGTGGGCACCGGCCTGGAAACCCAGGTGGCGCGCGACTCCGGCATGGTGCCGATCACCACCGTCAACGGCACGGTGAGCTTCGTTGATGCCACAGCCATCGTCATCCGCGATGAGCAGGGCATCGATCACACCCACTACCTGCAGAAGTACCAGCGCTCCAACCAGGACACCTGCCTGAACCATCGCCCGATCGTCAAGCTGGGCGATCCGGTGATCGCCGGCCAGGTGCTGGCCAATGGCTCGGCCTGCGAGGGCGGCGAGATCGCCCTCGGCCAGAACGTGCTGATCGCCTACATGCCCTGGGAGGGCTACAACTACGAGGACGCGATCCTGGTGAGCGAGCGCCTGGTGCGCGACGACCTCTACACCTCGGTGCACATCGAGAAGTATGAGATCGAAGCCCGCCAGACCAAGCTCGGTCCCGAGGAGATCACCCGCGAGATCCCGAACGTTGCCGAGGAGAGCCTGGGCAACCTCGACGAGATGGGCATCATTCGCGTCGGCGCCTATGTGGAGAGCGGCGACATCCTCGTCGGCAAGGTGACGCCCAAGGGCGAATCCGACCAGCCCCCCGAGGAGAAACTGCTGCGCGCCATCTTCGGTGAGAAGGCCCGCGACGTCCGTGACAACTCCCTGCGGGTGCCCAGCACCGAGCGCGGCCGCGTCGTCGACGTGCGCATCTACACCCGCGAGCAGGGCGATGAACTGCCGCCGGGCGCGAACATGGTGGTGCGGGTCTATGTGGCGCAGCGCCGCAAGATCCAGGTGGGCGACAAGATGGCCGGCCGCCACGGCAACAAAGGCATCATCAGCCGCATTCTTCCCCTGGAAGACATGCCCTACCTGCCCGACGGCACCCCGATCGACATCGTGCTCAACCCCCTGGGTGTGCCGAGCCGGATGAACGTCGGCCAGGTGTTCGAGTGCCTCATGGGCTGGGCCGCCTCCCACCTGGATTGCCGGGTGAAGGTGGTGCCGTTCGATGAGATGCACGGCCCCGAAACCTCGAAGAACACCGTGCAGGCCTACCTCGAGGCGGCCAAGGCACTCCCGGGCAAGGACTGGGTCTACGACCCCGAGAACCCCGGCAAGATCCAGCTGATCGATGGCCGCAGCGGCGAACCGTTCGACCAGCCGGTCACCGTGGGTTATGCCCACATCCTCAAGCTGGTGCACCTTGTCGACGACAAGATCCACGCCCGCTCCACCGGCCCCTACTCGCTGGTGACCCAGCAGCCCCTGGGCGGCAAAGCTCAGCAGGGCGGCCAGCGTCTGGGTGAGATGGAGGTGTGGGCCCTCGAGGCCTACGGCGCCGCCTACACCCTGCAGGAACTGCTCACCGTCAAGTCCGACGACATGCAGGGCCGCAACGAGGCGCTCAACGCCATCGTCAAGGGCAAGCCGATCCCCCGTCCCGGCACCCCCGAGTCGTTCAAGGTGCTGATGCGCGAGCTTCAGTCCCTCGGTCTCGATATCGCGGTGTATACCGATGCCGGCGAGGAAGTCGACCTGATGCAGGACGTGAACCCCCGCCGCAGCACCCCCAACCGGCCCACCTACGAATCCCTCGGCGTCGCGGATTACGACGACGACTGATCGATCGATTCAGCACCACCCCCAGCGGGTGCCGGCTGATCCGTTCCGTTCCTTCCGACCTCCGCGCGCGTCCCGGCCATGACCAACAGCAACCTCCGCACCGAGAACCACTTCGACTACGTCAAGATCACGCTCGCCTCACCCGAGAGGGTGATGCAGTGGGGCCAGCGCACGCTGCCCAATGGTCAGGTGGTGGGCGAGGTGACCAAGCCCGAAACCATCAACTACCGCACGCTCAAGCCGGAGATGGACGGCTTGTTCTGCGAGAAGATCTTCGGCCCCTCGAAGGATTGGGAGTGCCACTGCGGCAAGTACAAGCGGGTGCGCCACCGCGGCATCGTCTGCGAGCGCTGCGGCGTGGAGGTCACCGAGAGCCGGGTGCGGCGTCACCGCATGGGCTTCATCAAGCTGGCGGCTCCTGTATCGCACGTCTGGTACCTGAAGGGGATCCCCAGCTACGTGGCGATTCTTCTCGACATGCCCCTGCGCGACGTCGAGCAGATCGTCTACTTCAACTGCTACGTGGTGCTCGATGCGGGCGACCACAAGGACCTCACCTACAAGCAGCTGCTCACCGAGGACGAGTGGCTTGAGATCGAGGATGAGATCTACGCCGAGGATTCGGAGATCGAGAACGAGCCCCAGGTGGGCATCGGCGCCGAAGCGCTCAAGCAGCTGCTTGAAGACCTCGATCTGCCGGTGGTGGCCGAGCAGCTGCGCGAGGAGATCGCCGGCTCCAAGGGTCAGAAGCGCGCCAAGCTGATCAAGCGCCTGCGCGTGATCGACAACTTCATCGCCACCAGCGCCCGTCCTGAATGGATGGTGCTGGATGTGATCCCGGTGATCCCACCCGATCTGCGCCCGATGGTGCAGCTCGATGGCGGCCGCTTCGCCACCAGCGATCTCAACGATCTCTACCGCCGGGTGATCAACCGCAACAACCGCCTGGCGCGGCTGCAGGAGATCCTGGCCCCCGAGATCATCGTCCGAAACGAGAAGCGGATGCTGCAGGAGGCCGTCGATGCCCTGATCGATAACGGTCGCCGTGGTCGCACCGTTGTGGGTGCCAACAACCGTCCGCTTAAGTCGCTCAGCGACATCATCGAGGGCAAGCAGGGTCGCTTCCGTCAGAACCTGCTCGGCAAGCGAGTCGACTACTCCGGTCGTTCCGTGATCGTGGTGGGTCCGAAGCTCAAGATGCACCAGTGCGGTCTGCCCAAGGAGATGGCGATCGAGCTGTTTCAGCCGTTCGTGATCCACCGCCTGATCCGTCAGAACATCGTCAACAACATCAAGGCCGCCAAGAAGCTGATTCAGCGTGCCGACGATGAGGTGATGCAGGTGTTGCAGGAAGTGATCGAAGGGCACCCGATCCTGCTGAACCGCGCCCCGACGCTGCACCGCCTTGGCATCCAGGCCTTCGAGCCCAAGCTCGTCGACGGCCGCGCCATCCAGCTGCACCCGCTGGTGTGCCCCGCCTTCAACGCCGACTTCGACGGTGACCAGATGGCCGTGCACGTGCCCCTGGCGATCGAGGCCCAGACCGAGGCGCGCATGTTGATGCTCGCCAGCAACAACATCCTCTCGCCAGCCACTGGCGAGCCGATCATCACGCCGTCGCAGGACATGGTGCTCGGTGCCTACTACCTCACCGCCGTGCAGCCCGGCAGCACCAAGCCCGACTTCGGCGACCGCAGCCGCACCTTCGCCGGCCTGCGTGATGTGCTCAGCGCCTTCGATGAGAAGCACCTCACCATGCACGACTGGGTGTGGGTGCGCTTCAGCGGCGAGGTGGACAGCGAGGACGAAGGCAAGGAGCCCGTTCACAGCGAGACCCTCAGCGATGGCACCCGCATCGAGCAGTGGAACTACCGCCGCGACCGCCTCGACGAGGACGGTGCACTGATCAGCCGCTATCTGCTCACCACCGTGGGTCGTGTGGTGATGAACAGCACCATCATCGATGCGGTGGCAGCCGCCTGAGATTCCAGAACCTCTCTCCCCTTCTTTCTTCTCGACGCGCGCAGCCATGACCGCCACCCCCAGCAAGAAAACCAGCAAGAAGAGCACCAAGGCCGCTGAAGCCGCCGCCGCTGCCGCCGCCGCTGCGGCGCAGACGAACGCCTCGGCACCGCTGAGCAAGGCGGCGCCGCCGTTCCGCAACCGCACGATCGACAAGAAACAGCTGCGGAACCTGATGGCGTGGGCTTACAAGAACCACGGCACCGCCGCCACCGCCTCGATGGCGGATGAGCTGAAGGATCTGGGCTTCCATTACGCCACCCAGGCCGCCGTGTCGATCTCCGTCGACGACCTGCGCATCCCCGGCGAGAAGGCTCGCCTGCTGGAGGAGGCCGAGCAGCAGATCACCGACACCGAGGAGCGCTATCGCCTCGGCGAGATCACCGAGGTGGAGCGCCACACCAAGGTGATCGATACCTGGACGGAAACCAACGAGCGTCTGGTTGAGGAAGTCAAGAAGAACTTCAACGACAACGACCCGCTCAACTCGGTCTGGATGATGGCCAACTCCGGCGCCCGGGGGAACATGTCCCAGGTGCGTCAGCTGGTGGGTATGCGTGGCCTGATGGCCAACCCCCAAGGCGAGATCATTGACCTTCCGATCCGCACCAACTTCCGCGAGGGGCTGACGGTCACTGAATACGTGATCTCCTCCTACGGCGCCCGCAAGGGTCTGGTGGACACCGCCCTGCGCACCGCCGACTCCGGCTACCTCACCCGCCGTCTGGTGGATGTGGCGCAGGACGTGATCGTGCGTGAGGACGACTGCGGCACCACCCGCGGCATTCCGATCGACGCGGACGACAAGGGCAAGTACGCCGCCAAGCTGGTGGGCCGTCTGGCCGCCGAGCCCGTGCTCGATGCCGATGGCAGTGTGCTCGTCGAGCGCGACGGCGAGATCGATCCTCCCCTCTCCCGCCGCATCGAGGCGGCTGGCGTGCGCACGGTTGTGGTGCGCTCGCCGCTCACCTGCGAGGCCTCCCGTTCGGTCTGCCGCAAGTGCTACGGCTGGGCTCTGGCCCACAACGAACTCGTCGACCTGGGCGAAGCCGTCGGCATCGTCGCCGCCCAGTCGATTGGTGAGCCCGGTACCCAGCTCACCATGCGGACGTTCCACACCGGCGGTGTGTCCACCGCCGAGACCGGCGTGGTGCGCTCCTCCACCGAGGGCACGGCCGAGTTCGACAGCAAGGCCCGCGTGCGCGCCTTCCGCACCCCCCACGGCGTCGAGGCACTGATCGCCGAGACCGACTTCACCCTGACGGTGAAGCCCTCCGGCAAGGGCAAGGCCCAGAAGCTGGAGATCACCACCGGTTCGCTGCTGTTCGTGGCCGATGGCGGCGACGTGCCGGCCGACACGATGCTGGCCCAGATCTCCTCCGGCGCCGCGGTCAAGAAGAGCGTCGAAAAGGCCACCAAGGACGTGATCTGCGACCTGGCCGGCCAGGTGCGCTACGAGGACGCGATCCAGCCCCGCGAGGTCACCGACCGTCAGGGCAACATCACCCTCAAGGCCCAGCGTCTGGGTCGGATGTGGGTGTTCAGTGGCGACGTCTACAACCTGCCGCCCAACGCCCAGCCGGTGGTCAAGGGTGGCAAGGGTGTCACCACCGGTGAGGTGCTGGCCGAGAGCCGTCTGGTGAGCGAGTACGGCGGCGCCGTGCGTCTGCGCGAGAGCGCCGGCGATTCCCGCGAGGTGCAGATCGTCACCACCAGCCTCACCCTCAAGGACTGCAAGCTCGTGGGTGAATCCACCCACGCCGGTGAGCTCTGGCATCTGGAGGGCAAGGACAACATCCGCTATCGCCTCAACACCGCACCTGGCAGCAAGATCAGCTCCGGTGAGGTGATCGCCGAGCTGGCGGACGACCGCTTCCGCACCCAGACCGGCGGCATCGTCAAGTACGCCCCCGGCCTGTCGATCAAGAAGGCGCGCAGCGCCAAGAACGGCTACGAGGTGAGCAAGGGCGGCACCCTGCTCTGGGTTCCCCAGGAAACCCACGAGATCAACAAGGACATCTCCCTGTTGATGATCGAGGACGGCCAGTGGATCGAGGCCGGCACCGAGGTGGTGAAGGACATCTTCAGCCAGACCGCCGGCATTGTCACGGTCACGCAGAAGAACGACATTCTGCGCGAGATCATCGTGCGCTCAGGCCAGCTGCATCACGTTGCCGACGCGAAGGTGGTGAGCCGCTACAGCGACGGCAAGATGGTTAACCCCGGCGAGGAGATCGCCAAGGGTCTGAAGGCCGAGGCGATGGTGTTCGTTGAGGCGGTCGACACCCCCGATGGCGGCGCGCTGCTGCTGCGCCCCGTGGAGGAATACCGCATTCCCGATGAGGCCCACCTGCCCGAACTGGGTGGCGTGAAGCAGAACAACGGCCCCAGCCTGGGGCTCAAGGCCACCCAGCGCTTGGCCTTCAAGGACGGCGAACTGATCAAGAGCGTTGAGGGCGTGGAGCTGCTCAAGACGCAGCTGATCCTGGAAACCCACGACACCACGCCCCAGATGACGGTGGATGTGGAGACCGTGCCCGACAAGCGCGCCAAGACGATCGACCGCCTGCAGCTGGTGATCCTCGAGAGCCTGCTGGTGCGCCGCGACACCCTCTCCGACGCCAGCCATGGCTCCACCCACACCGAGCTCGCCGTCAATGACGGCGACAGCGTCAAGGCCGGTGATGTGGTGGCCACCACCCAGATCCTCTGCAAGGAGGATGGCTTGGTGCAGCTGCCCGACCTCGTCGACGGCGAGCCGATCCGCCGCCTGATCGTGGAGCGCGCCAGCGACACCCGCAGCATCGATCTGGGCTCCACCAAGCCCGATGTGGCCGTGGGTCAGCGTCTCGTCGATGGCGACCTGCTGGCCAGCGGCGTTGCGGCCCCCTGTTGCGGTCAGGTGGAAGACGTGAGCGGCACCACCGTGACCATTCGCCTCGGCCGGCCCTACATGGTGTCGCCCGATTCGGTGCTGCACGTGCGCGACGGCGAACTGGTGCAGCGTGGTGATTCGCTGGCGCTGCTGGTGTTCGAGCGCCAGAAGACCGGTGACATCGTGCAGGGTCTGCCCCGCATCGAGGAGCTGCTCGAGGCCCGTCGCCCGCGTGAATCGTCGGTGCTCTGCCGCAAGCCCGGCATCGTCGAGATCAAGCAGGGCGAGGACGACGACTCGATCACCGTCACCGTGATCGAAGGCGACGACGCCATCAGCGAGTACCCGATCCTGCTGGGCCGCAACGTGATGGTGTCCGACGGCCAGCAGGTCACCGCCGGTGAACTGCTCACCGACGGTCCGATCAACCCGCACGAGCTGCTCGAGTGCTACTTCGAGGATCTGCGCAGCCGCAAGCCCACCCTGGAAGCGGCGATGGAGGCCATCTCCAAGCTGCAGTTCCGCCTGGTGCAGGAAGTGCAGAACGTCTACAAGTCGCAGGGCGTCACCATCGATGACAAGCACATCGAGGTGATCGTGCGCCAGATGACCAGCAAGGTGCGCATCGAGGATGCCGGCGACACCACCCTGCTGCCCGGCGAGCTGATCGAGCTGCGTCAGGTGGAGCAGGTGAACAGCGCCATGGCGATCACCGGCGGTGCCCCCGCCGAGTTCACGCCCGTGCTGCTGGGCATCACCAAGGCCTCGCTCAACACCGACAGCTTCATCTCGGCGGCCTCCTTCCAGGAGACCACGCGCGTGCTCACCGAAGCAGCGATCGAGGGCAAGAGCGACTGGCTCCGCGGTCTCAAGGAGAACGTGATCATCGGCCGCCTGATTCCGGCCGGCACGGGCTTCAGCGGCTTCGAGGAGGAGCTGCGTGCCGAGGCGGGTCCCCACCCCGACATCCTCGATGAGGATCCGGCCGGCTATCGCCGCATGCAGAACCTGCGCCCGGATTACACCGTGGAGATGCCGGCGCCTCCCGCCGCCAGTGAGGCCGGTGCGGTGCTCGATGACCCCTCCGATGAGGACCTCGAGGCCACCCGCAGCCGCCATGGCATCGAGGCCAGCGCCAGCACCATGGCCGCCTTCACCCGCCCGGTGGTGGAAGACGGCCTGGAGGAGGAGCTGATCGCCGATCCCGCCGCCCTCGAGGGTCTGCAGGAAGAGGGCCTGCTCACCGACGAGTGAGCCCCTGCGCCAGCATCAGTGCAACCGGAGCCGGCGTCGCCCCTGAGGCGGCGCTGAGCGTCCCGTTGCTCCTCCATCTCCACGCCGGCCTGCCCCGATGATCCAGCCGAAGCTCGTGCCGCAGCGGCGCCTGCCCCGCTACGGCTTCCACACCCACACCGAGCGGCTCAACGGCCGCGCGGCCATGCTCGGCTTCATCGCGTTGCTCGCGGTTGAAATCCAGCTGGGTCACGGCCTGCTGGTCTGGCCCTGATGACCGCCGCGGCCGCCGCCGCCACTGCCGGCCCCCCGGCCGCTGAGCCCATGCCCCTGCTGGGCATGGG
>CAIZNP010000241.1 GCA_903934375.1 uncultured Synechococcaceae cyanobacterium | reverse complement strand
TCACCTCCTCCTCCGGCAGCTCCACGTACTCCGCCAGCTCCGTCACCGTCGGTGTCCGACCCAGCTCCTGGCTCAGCTCACGCTGACCCTTCTTCAGCTTGTTCAGCGTCTCGGTGATGGGGATCGGCAGTCGGATCGTCCGGCTCTTCTCGGCGATCGCCCGCGTGATCCCCTGTCGGATCCACCAGTACGCATAGGTGCTGAACTTGTAGCCGCGGGTGGGGTCGAACTTCTCCACTCCGCGCACCAGGCCGATCGTGCCCTCCTGGATCAGGTCCAGCAGCTCCATGTTCCGCTTGGTGTACTTCTTCGCCACGCTCACCACCAACCGCAGGTTGGCGGACACCATCCGCTCCTTGGCCCGCTGACCCGCACGTAGACGCCGCCGCAACAGCTGCGGCTCCAGACCAGCGGCCTCGGCCAACTGGGACTCCGTGGGTGGATCACCGCCGGCACGCAGCGTGATCTCCTCACGCAGCTCCTCAAGGCCCATCAGCTCCTGGACCTGGCGACCGAGCGTGATCTCCTGCTCATGACTGAGCAACGGCACACGGCCGATGTCGCGCAGGTAGGAGCGCACCAGGTCAGCACCACCCATGAGTGCCGCGGCGTCGCGGTCGGAGCGGATCACGGGCAGCGAGGGCATGGCGCCTGGCAGTTACGAAACCACTTTGTTTCGTAAATCTACCACCTTTTTTCAGGTTTCCCTCGGCCGGGCCGATCGGCAGAATCCAACCAGTCACCACCAGACCGTCCGTGGCTGCCGAGCGCCTTCAGAAGCTGATGGCCGCCGCCGGGCTCTGCTCCCGCCGCCGCGCTGAGGACCTGCTCCGGGCCGGCCGCGTCCTGTGCAACGGCCGAGTGGCGCAACTCGGGGACCGTGCCGATCCCGAACGGGATTCCATCCAGATCGACGGCCGCTTGCTGCAGCCCGCCGCGGCGCCGCTGCTGCTGCTGCTGAACAAACCAGCGGGAGTGTTGAGCAGCTGCCATGACCCCGAGGGTCGTCCGGTCGTGCTCGACCTGCTACCGCCGGAGCTGGCCCGCGGCCGCGGCCTTCATCCGGTGGGACGCCTGGATGCCGCCAGCCGAGGCGCCCTGCTGCTCAGCAACAACGGTGCCCTCACCCTCCAACTGACCCACCCCCGCTACCAGCACCGCAAGACCTACCGGGTGCGGGTAGAGGGGGAACCCGATGCGCACACGCTGGAACGCTGGGCCCGCGGCGTGCCAATGGACGGTCACCCCAGTCAGCCGGTGCAGCTGCGGCGGCTACCTGGGCGGGGCAGCGGCACCCTGCTGGAACTGGTGATGACAGAGGGGCGCAACCGACAGATCCGTCGCACAGCGGAACTGCTGGGCCATCCGGTGCGCGACCTGCAGCGCATCGCCATCGGGCCGATCCATCTGGACGACCTGCCGGAAGGTCGCTGGCGACGGGTCGATCACCAAGAATGCTCCAACCAGGATCCACGGCCTTGATGCCACGGCTCGCCCCGAAACTTCCAGGCCTGGCCCGCTGGCTTCCGTGGCACCGCCGCAGCGGCGGCGGCGAGAACGGCCATGGTCCACAGGAGGATCCCCTGCTGGAGGCCGGCCGTCGCCTGCGCCAGGAGCGGGAGCAGCGGGGTCTGAGCCTGCGCCAGCTCGCGCTTGAGACCCGTATCAGCACGCCGGTGCTGGAGGCCCTCGAGCGCGGCTGGCGGGACCGGCTACCAGAGGCGGCCTACCTGCGCACGATGCTGCCCCTGATCGAGCAGCGGCTGGACCTGCCGGGCGGCAGCCTCGAGGTGGCGCTGCCAGCCCGCAGCACTGGCCGGGCGGGTGTTGAACAGGGCCGGGCCGGCCTGCTGCAGCGCTTCACCCCCGGCTCGATCGAGGTGTTCAGCACCTGGCAGGGCACGCTGCTCTACGGAGGCCTCACCCTGGGGCTGATCTATGTGATCAACCTGCAGCAGCAGCAGCTCGCCGCCGCCAACCTGCTGACGCTGCGGCCGATCGCACCGCTGACGGAACGGGATCAGGCCAGTCCCGTCGATGCAGGCGCCGCCCTGCTCAGGCTCTACCCAGACCTGCGACCTCTACAGCGCGCTGGCAACGGCATGGCACTGACGGCCCTGCAGACACCGCCCAGCAGCATCGATCCATCCGAACCGGGAGTGCTGCAGCTGAACCTCAGCCAGCCCAGCACGGTTGCGTTCCGCAACGACAGCGGCCAGCGGACCAACCTGCAGGGGGCTCAGGGCCAGCTGGTGCTGACGCTGCAGACGCCCCTGCAGCTGAGCATCACACCGCCACCGGCCACCGGCGAGGTGCTCTGGAACGGCAATCCCCTCAGGCCGCTGAGCGGTCAGCCAGGCCGCTACCGCCTGCCGCAGGCTCCGGCTCAGCCACAAGCCCGGGCTCAGGCTCAGGCTCAGCGGCCGTAACGGCTGGCCATCTCGCCGAGGCCCCGCAGCGGACCGGCGATGGCATCGAGCCCGGTGGCCAGACGCCAGCTCCAATTGCCGGAGGTGGTGCCGGGACTGTTGAAGCGCGCCTCATCCCCGAGCCCGAGCAGATCCTGCAGGGGCACCACCGCCAGCTCGGCGCTGGAGCGCAGCGCCAACTCCAGCAGCTGCCAGCCCGGTGCATGCACTGACGTGCCAAGGCAGCTCTCCACCCTGCGGCGCTCCTCATCCCCGAGCGCATGCCACCAGCCAATGCAGGTGGCATTGTCATGGGTGCCGGTGTAGACGACCCAGTCGCTGCCGTTGAAGTTCTCCGGCAGGTAGGGGTTGTCCTGGTTGCCATCGAAGGCGAACTGCAGGATCTTCATCCCCGGCAGACGGTAGTGATCGCGCAGGGCATCCACCTCCGGGGTGATCACGCCGAGGTCTTCAGCGATCAGCGGCAGCGGACCGCCGCCCTGCACCGCCTGCAAGCGACGCAGCAGGGCAGGGCCGGGAGAGCGGCGCCAGACCCCGTGTTCGGCTGTGGTGTCGGCGCCGGGCACGCACCAGGCAGCCTCAAGCGCACGGAAGTGATCCAAGCGGAGCAGATCAAGCAGCTCAAGCTGCCGCTCCAGCCGCTGCATCCACCAGCGGAAGCGGGTGAGGCGATGCAGCGGCCAGGCGTAGACGGGAGTGCCCCAGAGCTGACCGGTGGCCGAGAAGTAATCGGGTGGCACGCCGCTCTGGGTGGTGAGCCGGCCGTCGGCACGCACGGAGAACAGGCGGCGACGGCTCCAGACATCGGCGCTGTCGTGGGCGACGTAGAAGGGCAGATCACCCACAACCTCGACGTTGCGACTGCGGGCGTGCTCCAGCAGCCGCTGCCACTGCCTCTGCAGCTGCCACTGCAGCAGGGCTTCCCGCTCGAGGGCCTCGGCGTTCTGACGTTCGAACGCCTGGAGTGCGGAGCGGCGGCGACGGGCCAGCGGTGCCGGCCACTGCCACCAGGGCCTCTGCTGATACTCGCGGCGCAGCACCATGTAGCGGCAGTGGTCCTGCAGCCAGAACGACTGAAGGGAGCGCCAGTGCGCCAATGCCCGGTGCTGATGATCGGGCCAGTCGGGGGAGCGACGCAGCAGCGCCTTGGCCAGCAGGTCCGCACGCTGATCCGCCAGGGCGATGTCGAGATGCTGAGGATCACCGCCGCCGGGCAACGCCTCCAGATCGGAGGCCGCGATCAGGCCATCGAGCACCAGCTGCTCACCGTCGAGCAGCCAGGGATTGAGGGCGAAGCCGCTGGGGGAGCTGTAAGGCGAGCCGGTGCCATCGGTGGGGGCCAGCGGCAGCAGCTGCCAGCAGCGGATGCCTTGATCAGCCAGGGCATCGATCCAGGCATGGGCCACGCAGCCGAGGCTGCCGCAGGCCGGCGTGCCCGGCAGGGCCGTGGGATGGAGCAGAACGCCGGCCCGCCTCATCGCGTCGGCAACCGGTAACGGCTGATGATGCGCTGGGCGAAAGCGGGGATGTGGGCCTCCACCTTGCCGGGGTGGTTGCGGCGCAACCAGAGGGCGTTTCGCGTGAAATGGGAGTCGATCGAGAAGCGGCCGTATTCCAGCCCCTGCGGGCCGAAGCGCTGCACGAAGAAGCCGATCAGATCCGCCAGCCACATCGGCAGCTTCACGGCCTTGTCGTAGGCCTCGATGCCCTGCTGCACGGCGGCCTGGCGCTGGCCGCGGCTGGTGACTGGGGTCACGTCCAAGTCGTCCTCCACGAGATCGAGCAGCTGCTGCCCCTTCGGATTGCGCACGGTGAGCCATTGGCGCCCGAACGTCGCCCCCATGTAGCCGACCACCAGATCGGCGCCGGCGTTGGTGTAGTCGAAGCAGCTCAGACAGCTCGGAGCGAACACATCCTTGAGCTTCGGAGTGTCGAGGCCGAAGAAGGGAACCGTCTCCTCGCGGCCATCGCTGTGGCGGAAGTGGATGCGAAAGTCCTGCATGAACTCGTAGTGCACCACGGTCTCGGGTGAGCTGACGGTGCTGTCGAGGAAGGTCTGCAGACCCTGACGCGAGACGTTATCGACGCAGGGCAGCCCCAGCACGTAGAGCTCATCGAGTGGCAGGGTCGGCTGGACGGCGCGCAGGGCCTGGATCTGGCAGCCCACACCGATGGCCAGCAGTCGCCGGATGCCACTGCCGGGAAGCTGCTCCAGAACCTCGAGGTTGGGGGAGAGGGTCGGCTTGTTGACCCGGGCACTGAGCACCTCCTCGGGGGTCCTGGCCAGGCGCGGCACCGGCGTGAAGCGATCGTCGTCGCTCTGACCAACGCAGAGGACCGCGTCCACCAGGCCGGTTTCCAGGGCGCGCACGCCAAGGCGGCTGACGATTCCCGTCCACTGCGCGCCCTCGATCGGCCGGCGAAGCCGGGCGGTGAGCATGCGCTGCTGCACCCCGAAATAGAGCTCGTCCTCGTTGTCGAGGTCACGGCTGCGGCCATGGGCGCCCGTCTCCATCGCCTCGAAGCGCTGGTTGAGGAAGGCGCAGCTGTCCTTCACATAGGCCACCCAGCGGCTGTCGCACAGGCCGCACTGGCTGCAGAGGTCCTTGGCGGGATAGACGCTGCCCTTGCCCAAAGGCCGGGCGCGCTCATGCGGCAGCGATGCGGACGCGGGGCGCGAGGACGCTGGCGTCGTGGAGGGGTGGGGCGCGGAAGTCAACGGGGACTCAACGAAACGTCAACGGTGGGAGGCCTGTCGGCGGACACGTGAAACAGGGCCAGCCTGAAGCAACAACCTATTCGGCCCCGACCGCCGCGGGGCCGGCAAACCGGAGAGCTTGCGTCAGAGTGGGCCGAACGTGTTCCGCCAGGCTGGCCATGGCGCCCAGACGGAAAAGTGCAAACCCGCCGGCGCGCGGCCAGGGACGTCTCTGGGCCGCGCGCCTCCTGGCCGCGGGAGTGGGAATTGCCGCAGGCCTGGGGCTGCTGGGGCTGATGTGGCCCGAGGGTGACAGGGCTGTAAAGCCCGAGGAGCTGCCGACGGCAGAGGCCCTGGCAGATGTGCCCAGCCGGGCGATCACGGTGCTGCTGATCGGCTCGGATGCCGACCGGCGCGGGGCCGTGCGCAACGGAGCGGCACCTGCGGGCCCGGCCAACAGCGATGCCCTGGTGCTGGTGCGTGTGGAGCCGAAGGGGCCCCTGCAGGTGCTGAGCCTGCCGGTGGATGCCGCGGTCCTGCTGCCGGGCGACAAGCGGCCCGTCGCCCTCGGCAGCCTCTACCGCCGCGGCGGCCCCGCCCTGGTGGCGGGAGCCAGCGCCGAGCTGCTGGCTCTCCCCGCCGGGCAGCCCGACCGCTACCTGGTGCTCCCCCGCGCAGCCCTGCGCCAGCTGGTGGACGACCTGGGACGACTGGAGCTCTCCCCCGATCGCACCATGCGCTATCGGGACAAGGCTCAGAAGTACACGATCAGCCTGGAGGGCGGACTGCAGCAGCTCAATGGCAGCCAGGTGGAGCAGCTGCTGCGCTTCCGCGACAACGAGTCCGGCGAGGAGGGGCGACGGGGACGCCAGCACCAGGTGATCGAGAGCGCAATGCGCCAGATGGGCCAGCACCGCCAGCTGCAGCAGCTGCCCGACCTGCTGCGTCAGCTGCAGAACGAGGTGGACACCAACCTCACCCAGAGCGAAGCCCTCAGCCTGCTGGCGGCCGCCCTGCAGCAGAGCACACCGATCCGCTTCCGCAGCCTCGCCCTCAAGCCACCCCTCAAACCTGGCGATCGGTTGCGCCAGGTGGACGCAACGGCAGTAAATCAGGCCTGGCCACGCTGACAGCCCGCCATCGGGCTGCCGTCGTGGCCGCCAGAGCCAGCTCGGCCTCCGACGCAGGAGAGGCCGGCAGCCAGCCCAGCCAGGGCAGGCCATCACAGCGACGTTGCTCGGGGGCCCAGTCTCCGCCGGATTGGACCAGCCCCAGCAGGGGCACGCCAGCGAGCTGAAGCAGGGCGTGATAGGCCCGGGCCGCACCGGCCGGAGCAGCAGCGGTGGCAACGGCTGGGGTCAGCAGCAGAACCGGCTGACGCCAGGCTCCAAGAGCATCGGCCCAACAGCCCGCCACAGCCAGCTGCTGCCCGGGGTCGAGGGAGAGGGGCAACAGCCAGCCAGGAGTCTCCAGCCCGAGCGCGCGCAGCACAGCGGCTGGATCCTCAGCCGGAGCGATCGGCCGCGCCAGGGACCGCAGGCCAAGCAGGGCCGCCAGGCGATCCGCTGGCGCCAGGGCCACGCCGCCCGGGGCAACGAGAACGAGGCCTCCCGTGGGCATGGACAGTGGGCTGGGCATGGACAGTGGGCTGGGCATGGAGGGCTGCCTGATATCCGTGCGGCTTCTACGATCGGGTCTCAACCGATCACGCCCCGGCCGCCGTGACCAGTTTCATGACCGCAGAACGGGTCGAGCAGGCGAGTGTGGGCCATGACACCAGGCGGCTGCGCCTGTTCAGCGGCACGGCCAACCCAGCGCTGGCGCGGGAAATCGGCGCCTACTTGGGCGTTCCAGACGGGCCGCGGGTGATCAAGCGCTTCGCCGACGGCGAGCTGTACATCCAGATCCAGGAATCGATCCGCGGCTGCGATGTCTTCCTGATTCAGCCCACCTGCGCTCCGGTGAACGATCACCTGATGGAGCTGCTGATCATGGTGGACGCCTGCAAACGGGCCTCCGCCCGCCAGATCACGGCTGTGATCCCCTACTACGGCTACGCCCGCGCCGACCGCAAGACGGCTGGGCGCGAATCGATCACCGCCAAGCTGGTGGCCAACCTGCTGGCCAAAAGCGGTGTCGACCGCGTGCTGGCCATG
>CAIZNP010000240.1 GCA_903934375.1 uncultured Synechococcaceae cyanobacterium | reverse complement strand
GGTGTTCGATCCGCTGCGGCGCCTGCAGCAGGGCGTGGGCGGCAGCGAGGGGGAACCGATCAACGATGCCGACCGCCTCTGGGTGGCGGTGGACGGCATGGGCGGCGACTACGCGCCCGGGCCGATCCTCGAGGGCTGTCTACGGGCCGTGCGGCTGCTGCCGGTACGGGTGAGATTCGTGGCCGAAGCGGCCGTGGTGGAGGCGGCCGTCGCCGAGCTGGGCCTGGCGGACGAGCTGGCCGAAGCCCAGCAGGCGGGCCTGCTGCAGCTGGTGCCCAGCGGCCCTTCGGTGGGCATGGATGAGGAGGCCACGGTGGTGCGCCGCAAACGCGACGCCAGCATCAACATGGCCATGGATCTGGTGAAGGCCGGCGAGGCCACGGCGGTGTACTCCGCCGGCAACTCCGGCGCCGTGATGGCCTCGGCGATCTTCCGCCTCGGGCGGCTCAAGGGCATCGACCGCCCAGCCATCGGCGCCCTGTTCCCCACCAAGAACCCCGAGCAGCAGGTGCTGGTGCTGGACGTGGGCGCCAACATGGACAGCAAGCCCGCCTATCTGCACCAGTGGGCGCTGCTGGGCAACATCTACAGCCGTGATGTGCTGCAGGTGCGGGAGCCGCGCATCGGCCTGCTGAACATCGGCGAAGAGGAGTGCAAAGGCAACGAGCTGGCCCTGCGCACCTATCCGCTGATGGCCGAGGAAACCCGCTTCCACTTCGCCGGCAACTGCGAGGGCCGCGATGTGCTCTCTGGCGACTTCGACGTGGTGGTCTGCGACGGTTTCACCGGCAACGTTCTGCTCAAGTTCCTGGAAGCGGTGGGGGGGGTGCTGCTGGATGTGCTCAAGGCCGAGCTGCCCCGCGGCCGCCGCGGCAAGGTGGGCTCCGCCTTCCTGATCAGCAACCTGCGCCGCATCAAGAAGCGGCTCGACCATGCCGAGCACGGCGGAGCGCTGCTGCTGGGGGTGGATGGGGTGTGCGTGATCGGCCACGGCAGCAGCAAGGCCCTCTCGGTGGTGAGCGCCCTGCGTCTGGCCCACTCCGCCGCCAGCCATGGTGTGATGGACGACCTGCACCGGCTCAGTGAAGGCACGGACTCCACCGTTGCCTGTGGTTGACTGAGCCCACCTGTGGGCTGAACCCGTGGCGCTGGGCCAGATGGGCACTCTCGGCATGGCCCTCGTGGGCAGTGGCAGCGCCGTTCCCGCCATCAGCGTCAGCAACCAGCAGCTCAGCGAGCGGGTCGACACCAGCGATGAATGGATCCGCACGCGCACCGGCATCGGTGCCCGGCGCATCTGCGCCGCTGATGAACCGCTCACGCTTCTCGCCACCCGCGCCGCCGAGGCCGCCCTGGCCCATGCCGGCTGGGAGCCGGAGGATCTCGATCTGATCCTGATGGCCACCTCCAGCCCGGACGACCTGTTCGGCACGGCGCCGCGGGTGCAGGGCGCTCTCGGCGCCCGCAATGCGGTGGCCTTTGATCTCACCGCCGCCTGCAGTGGCTTCCTGTTCGCCCTGATCACCGCTGGTCAGTACCTGCGCAGCGGTGCCATGCGCCGCGCCCTGGTGATCGGCGCCGATCAGCTCAGCCGCTGGGTCGACTGGGACGACCGCACCACCTGCGTGCTGTTCGGCGACGC
>CAIZNP010000239.1 GCA_903934375.1 uncultured Synechococcaceae cyanobacterium | reverse complement strand
CGGATCCAACTGGCGCGCGAACAGTTGCAGGCCCTGGTGGCCGCCAGGGGCGACCACGGCTTGCTGATCGCCCGCAAACATCTCAGCTGGACCTGCACCGGCTTCGCGGGCGCCCCCCAGCTCCGCCATGCCCTGATGCGCGCCCCCACCCCGGCCGAGGCCGTGGCTTTACTGGACCACGCCGCGGCCCAGCTGGCATGAACCCGGAGCTGCTGCTCCCCTGGCTGGCGCTGCTCTGGCCCCTGTGGCTGAGCCGACGGCCGGAAGCGAGCCGACCGCTGTGGATGCGCCGCAGCCTGCTCCTGCTGCTGGCGCTGCTCAGCCTGCGCTACCTGCACTGGCGGGCGACCAGCAGCCTGAACCTCAGCACCCCCCTGGCCGCGATCCTCAGCCTGCTGCTGCTGCTGGCCGATGGCTGGCTGCTGCTGAGCGGGCTGCTGCCGCTGCTGCTCGCCTGGCGACGCTTCAGCGATGGGCGGCCCGAGGCCGATGCCGCCGAGGCCCGCTGGCGGGCCAGCACCTGGCGCCCCTGGGTGGATGTGCTGATCCCCACCTGCGGCGAACCCCTGCCGGTGCTGGAGCGCTGCCTGCTGGGCTGCACCAGCCTCCACTACTCCCGGCGCACCCTCTGGCTGCTCGACGATGCCGGTCGCCCGGAGGTGGCCGCCCTGGCCGCCCGCCATGGCTGCCGCTATCACCACCGGCCGGAGCGCCGCCATGCCAAGGCCGGCAACCTCAACGCCGGCCTGGTCCTGGGCGATGGCGAACTGGTGGCCGTGTTCGATGCCGATTTCGTGCCGCAGCAGCACTTTCTGGAGCGCACCATCGGCCTGCTGCTCGACCCGCAGGTGGCTCTGGTGCAAACGCCTCAGCACTTCCTCAACGCCGATCCGGTGATGCGCAACCTGGGCATGGAGGCCTGGCTGCTGCCGGATGAAGAGAGCTTCTATCGCTGGATCGAACCGGTGCACAGCGCCTGGAAGGCCGTGGTGTGCGCCGGCACCAGCTTCGTGGCGCGCCGGGCGGCGCTCGATCAGATCGGCGGCTTTGTGGAGGAGGCCATCTCCGAAGACATGGTGACCGGCATGGCCCTGGCGGCGGGCGGCTGGCAGCTGCGCTACCTGGGCGAGAAGCTCAGCGCCGGCCTCGCCGCCGAAACCATGCTCGATTTCGTACGCCAGCGTCAGCGCTGGGCCGGCGGCACCCTGCAGGCCCTGCGGCTGCGCCAGGGGCCCCTGCGGCTGCGGGGGCTGAGCGGAAGCCAGCGGCTGGCTTACTGCGAAGGGGCGCTGCACTGGTTCAGCACGATGCCCCGCCTGCTGCTGCTGCTGATGCCCCTGGTCATCGGACTGCTGGGGGTGACGCCGATCCAGTTCACCTACGCCGGCATCGTTGAACTGCTGCTGCCGCTGTGGCTGGCTCTGCTGCTGAGCATGGGCTGGCTCAACCGCGGCAGCCGCCATGCCCTGCTGGCCGATCTCCCCGGCTGGGCCCTGACGGTGCCACTGGCCTCCACGGTGCTGGCCAGCCTGTGGGGCCGGGTGCAGCCGTTTCGGATCACCCCCAAGCACCGCCCGCAGAGCAGGGGCGGCATCGCGCCGGTGCTGGCCGCCCCGCTGCTGGTGCTGCTGCTGCTGAACGGACTGAATCTGCTGCTGATCGTCCGGGCGCTGATCAGAGGAGCGGGAACGCCAACGATCTGGCTGGGTTTGGTCTGGGGCAGCCTGACCCTGCTGGGGCTGCTGGTGGCGCTGCGGGCCTGCTGGGATCCGCCCCGCGACGATCCCACTCCCTGGCTGGGCATCGCCCTGCCGGCAACGCTGCAGGCCAGCGGCCCCGCGGGTCAGCCGATCAGCCTGCCGGTTCAGATCACGGCCCTCAGCGAGAGCGGCGCCGCTTTGACCGGGCTGGCTGCCCTGCCGGCCGGCAGCCGGCTACAGGCCCTGCAGCTCAGTGAGGCCCACACCGGCGCCTGCCTGCCGCCGCTGCCCCTGAGCGCCTCCGCCACCGGCGCCACCCGCGTGCGCTGGGGCAGCGGAGAGTCCACGGCGCTGCAGGCCCTGCAGCGCTGGCTCTACGGACGCCCCGATGCCTGGCCCCTGCGCCAGGCCCCTCCCGAGTGGCGGGCCCTGATTGCGCTTCTGGCCGGCCTGGTCAGGCCTGGGCCGGCGCTGCAGCCGGACCGTCTGAGCCTGGTGCCGCAGCAGCTGGCTCCGGGCAGGTGCGGGCCTGGAAATCACAGCGATAGATCGCCGGCTTCTGCCAGCTGAGCGGGATCTCCAGCAGATCGCGGCTGCCGGTGATCGCCTGCACCGCCAGCAGCACCATCACCAGGATGTTGGCCGCCACGTGCAGACGACGCCAGCGCAGCTGGCGGCTGATCTCCGGCCGGATCGCCAGGGTGAACAGCAGCAGGCCGGTGAGGAGGACGCCGCTCCAGTAGTGGGAGCTCCAGAACGCTGGGGTGAAGGGGTTGTCGGACAGCCGCCAGATCTCCGGCTGGCTGCCGAGCCCCAGCAGTCCCGCCCAGGTGAGCAGGGCGAAGCTGGCTCGCAGGGACGCCCGCTTCACCCGCAGCAGCGCCAGCAGGGCCACCAGGGTGCCGAAGGCCACCAGGAGCAGCAGCGCCAGCCGCGCCATGCCGCCTGGAAACGCCGCAGCTGGGTCGAACGCCTTGCTCAGAAACGAGTAAGCCAGGGCGATCAGCACCGCAACCACCACCCCGGCGGTGACCCAGAGGCCATGGTCGCTGTGCTCCCGCGACACGGCGGGCAGCTGCTTGGTGATACCGAGGCGCCGCTCCCGCACCAGGATCCCCAGCCGGATCGTGGCCCCCACCACCGGGTACACAAACAGGATCA
Source organism: uncultured Synechococcaceae cyanobacterium (assembly GCA_903934375.1). Classification (GTDB taxonomy): domain Bacteria; phylum Cyanobacteriota; class Cyanobacteriia; order PCC-6307; family Cyanobiaceae; genus Vulcanococcus. The sequence goes on along the minus strand of CAIZNP010000239.1, from coordinate 4,164 downwards.
CCAGCACCGGATGGAGCAGAGCGAACCAGTCGATGGGGGTCATCAACAGAAAGGCAACCGGCCCCGACCTTGGCTCAAGGCAGCACCGCCGGCCAGGCCTGGCGGATCAACAGCAGCGAAAAGTAGGGCTGCTCCTCGGCCGGCACCTGATCCGCCGGCGCCAGCAACTGATCGGGCCAGCCCACCCGCCGGGCGAACAGGCATTGCCCCAGCAGCCCGCGCCGCTCCAGCAGCGGCCGCAGCCAGGCCCAGCGGCGACCCAGCTTGAGCAGCGCCAGCACCGTGCCCTCGGCAGCCGAGCGCTCCAGCAACGCCTCCAGCTCCGCCGGGGCCTCGGGCGTGGGGCGAATCAGCAGGCTCTCCTGCTGCAGGGCCAGGGGCCAGGGCAGCGCCAGCGACGAGGCGGCAGCAGCCGCTGCCGCCACCGCCGTGATGCCGGGCACCACCGTGAGAGCACAGCCGGGGTGCCGTCGGCGCAGGGCCAGCAGGGCATAGGAGCAGCTGGCGTAGAGCGAGGCATCCCCCTCACACAGCAGCACCACAGACCGTCCGGCCGCCACTTCGGCGGCCAGGGCATCGGCAGCGGCATGCCAGGCAGCGATGCGCGGTTCGGGCTCCTCCACCATCGGGAACAGCAGCGGCAGACGCCGCTGACCAGGGGCGATCCAGGGAGCAGCGATGCGGGCAGCCATGCCCTCCGCCTCCGGCTGAGCCACCGGATAGGCCACCACCGCCGCCGCGGCGATGGCGCGCACGGCTGCCACGGTGAGCAGATCGGGGTCGCCGGGACCGACGCCCACCAAGGTCACGGCAGGCATGGTCACGGCAAGCAAGGTCGCGGCAGGCGCCAGCACCAGCAATCGATCGGCCTCAGGCACGGCTGCCCCCCACTGGTGGCGCTGCAGCACCCTTTCTAGGCTGAGGCCACCATGGCGCTGAACGTCGGTGAGTCGACTTGAGATCTTCGCGGCCGCCAGCGGCCGCCAGCCCCTTCCGGTGCTGGCCTGCACCGATGCCGCCCTGATCGCCGCCGAGCTGGCCGAACGGGGCATCGGTTACGAGCGCTGGCCGGCGCGGGCAGAGCTGCCGGCCGGTGCCGCTCCGGAGCAGATCCTGGCGGCCTATGCGCCGGAGATTGCACGCGTGCAGGCGAGCGGCACCTACCCCACGGTGGATGCCCTCCGGCTCACCCCGGATCATCCCGATCGCCAGGCCCTGCGCCAGAAATTCCTGGCGGAGCACACCCACAGCGAAGACGAGGTGCGCTTCTTCGTGGAGGGCCGTGGCCTGTTCTGCCTCCACATCGGCGACGAGGTGCTGCAGGTGCTCTGCGAAGCGGATGACTTTCTGCGGGTGCCCGCGGGCACGAAGCACTGGTTCGACATGGGCAGTGCTCCCCTCTTCTGCGCCATCCGCTTCTTCGACAACCCGGCAGGCTGGGTGGCTCAGTTCAGCGGCGACCCGATCGCCGAGCACTACCCCCTGCTGGATTGATCGTGGCAGCTACGGGGCGAGCGGCTCCTGATAGAAGAAACCGCCCCCCGGAGCCAGCTGACGCACCACCGAACAGCGGGTGGCGACCCGCCAAAGGGCGCGGTGGATGGGGGTGGGATCGTGCCGCACCAGATCGGGGAAACGCTGCCGCAGCAGGGCGGTCGCCTGCCAGGCGTTGTAGTGGGGAATGCAGGGATTGATGTGGTGGCACACGTGGGTGGAACCGATGCCGTGATGCAGCAGGTTCAGCAGCGGGCCGTAGGGACGATCCACTGTCTGAAGCGCGCCCTTGGCCCAGGTCCACTCCGGCGATGAGAAGTGAGGGATATCGGTATCGGTGTGCTGGAGCCAGGTGTAACCAACCAGCCAGGCATTGATGACAAGCCAGGGCAAGCCGTAGACGAAGAGCACCCGCGCCAGGGAGAAGTGAACCGCGGCCAATCCCAGGGCCAGCAGCATCAGCAGCACACCGAGATTGGAGTGCAGCATCTGACGCCGGAACGAAGCCGGGAACAGCGCGCGCTCACCGTTGCGAAACGGTGGCCCGTTCCAGAAGTGCGACGTGGGCGCGCCATAGTCTTCCCCACCGGCCACACCCAGGAGCAGGTAGAGGGGCCACCCCAGCACCAGATGGGTGAAGAGAGAGACGATCCCGAAGGGCCAGGGCCCGAGGCGCCTGCGTGTGCCCGCCACGACGCGACCCATCCAAGACTCCGCCCGCGGCGGCACATGGGTTTCGCCACCCTCAAGGTGGTTGCAATTGGCGTGATGCACCGCATGGCTGCGCTGCCACGTGAAGTACGGCACCAGCAGCAGGCTGTGCAGCACAAAGCCAACAGCAGCCTCAACGCGCCGGTTCGGATGGAAGGCCCCGTGACCGCACTCGTGGGCGATCACCCAACAGCCGGTTGCCACGGTGCCTGTGATCAGGGCGTAGAGGAGCCAGAGGGGGGCAGCCCAGAGCCGCAGGGGAATCAAGCTGCCGAGGCCGTACGCCAGCAGGGACAGACCAAGCGACAGCATCAGGCTGCCCCAGGCCTGAAGCCCATTGATTCTGAACAGCTCCGGCGGCAGGCAGGCCAGCAGCTCGGCCTTGCTGGGGTAGGGGATCCGCTGGGGTGAAAGGTTGTCCGGCGTAGCCGGCAGATCAGGACAGGGGGCCGGCACGATCGACCGGGAGGACAGCGAGACGGGTCGGATCAACGCAGCTGCCGCATGGGAAAAAGCTCGTGGGGGATCGAACGTGCGGCGCGACCCTAACGAACAAGCGGGTTGAGAGCGTCACCATCACGCCACAACAGCGGCACGACGGCCTGCTGTTCTTGCAGGCCCGTCGATCACATTCAGCCTTCGGGAATCACTCCCACTGAATGCATGCGCACATGCTCAGGATTGGCCAGGTCGCCCGTGAGCGCCTGCACCTCCACGGCCGCCAGCTCCTCCAGCCGCGCCACCGTGGGCCCGCGGCCAAAGCGCTCCTCGGCCAGCAGCCAGTAGAGGCCGAAATGGCGCGCCTCGCTGGTCAGTAACGCGCCATACAGATCCTGCAGCTCAGGGTCGGGGCTGTGGACCGCCAACAGGGCCATGCGCTCATGGCTGCGCGCCTCGATCAGCCCCGCCACTAGGAAGGCGTCCAGCATCCGCTCCGGCGCGCCCCGGCGCACCGCCGCCGTGAGGGTGGCGCCGTAGGCGGGGGCGGGCAGGGGCCGCAGGGTGATGCCGCGGGCCTGAAGCAGCCGCAGCACCTGCTCGAAATGCTCCAGCTCCTCACGCGCCAGCGCACTCAGCGCCGCCCCCAGAACCTCATCAGAGGGGTAGCGGAACATCAGCTGCAGCGCCGTACCGGCCGCCTTGCGCTCGCAGTGGGCGTGATCGATCAGCACCAGATCAGGCCGCTCGATCGCCGCATCCAGCCAGGTGGCACTGCTGGGAGCAGCCAGCCACTTCACCCGGGCGGTGGGGTTCTCGAGAATGGCCGTCATGCCTCGGCACCCGGGCGCAGATGCTGCACCAGGCCCTGCAGTGCCAGCCCGTAGCTGGCGGATCCGAAGCCGCAGATCACCCCCACGGCCCGATCGGCCAGGTGGGAGTGGTGGCGAAAAGGCTCACGCGCGTGCACGTTGCTCAGGTGCAGCTCCACGAAGGGGATCGCCACCCCCAGCAGGGCATCGCGCAGGGCGATCGAGGTGTGGGTGTAGGCGCCGGCGTTGATCAGGATGCCGTCGGCCTGGCCGCTGGCGGCGTGGATCCTGTCCACCAGGGCCCCTTCGTGGTTGCTCTGAAAGCACTCCAGGTCCACCCCGAGGGCCACGGCCTGGCGACCCAGATCCGCCTCGATCGCCTCGAGGGTCTGTGCCCCGTAGAGCCCGGGCTCGCGCCGGCCCAGCAGGTTGAGGTTTGGTCCGTTGAGCAGCAGCACGCGCATGGAGGGCGCCGGCACTCCGGGAACCACTGGACAGATCGTAGTCAGAGGCTGCCAGGCCAGTCGCTCAGCCAAGGGAACGGACCGGCCTACTGGTAAGTTCTTGGGGTGTGGTTCGGGTCGGTGCCCGAGTGGTTAATGGGGGCGGACTGTAAATCCGCTGGCTCTGCCTACGTTGGTTCAAATCCAACCCGGCCCACCTTCCACATGCCCTTGTAGCTCAGCGGTAGAGCACTCCCTTGGTAAGG
>CAIZNP010000238.1 GCA_903934375.1 uncultured Synechococcaceae cyanobacterium | reverse complement strand
TGCTGCCGTGCTGCGCCGCGATGGCGCTCACCTCGTCGGCCGTGCACACCTCATTGAGCTGGGCACGCAGATCCGGATCGCTCTGAATCCGTGCCAGGAAATCGAACACGGCCTGAAGATGCTCAGCCACGGTGGAGGCGGGAGACTGTTGTTGTGTTAGCCGGGATCGAGGCGGTCGGCCAGTGCCGCGGCAGGCCCACTGCCAACCACTGCCTACGCTCGCCCCAGCCGATCGCCCCCCATGCCGTTCACCCTGGGAACCACCGCCGGCCGCAGCCTGCGGGGAACGGTGCGGGTGCCGGGCGACAAATCGATTTCCCACCGCGCCCTGCTGTTCGGCGCCATCGCCGAGGGCACGACCCGCATCGAGGGATTGCTCCCCGCGGAAGACCCGCTGAGCACCGCCGCCTGTCTGCGGGCGATGGGTGTGGAGGTGTCAGCGATCGAGGCGGGGCAGCCGGTTCTGGTGCAAGGCGTCGGCCTTGATGGCTTCCAAGAACCGGAGGATGTGCTCGATTGCGGCAACTCCGGCACCACCATGCGGTTGATGCTCGGCCTGCTGGCCGGGCGGGACGGCCGTCATTTCATCCTCAACGGCGACGCTTCACTGCGGCGGCGGCCGATGAAGCGGGTTGGTGGGCCACTGGCGGAGATGGGCGCCACCATTGCCGGCCGCGCCGGCGGCAACCTGGCGCCCCTAGCGATTGCGGGCCGGTGCCTGCGCGGCGCCACGATCCGCACTCCGGTGGCCTCAGCCCAGGTGAAGAGCGCGATCCTGCTGGCAGCCCTCACGGCCGACGGTCCCACCACCGTGATCGAACCGGTGCAGAGCCGCGACCACAGCGAGCGGATGCTGCGGGCCTTCGGCGCCCAGCTCAGCGTGGGCGGCCCAGGCGCCACCGAGGTGAGCGTGACCCCCGGGGCCAGCCTGCGGGGGCAGGATGTGGTAGTGCCGGGTGACATCAGCTCCGCCGCCTTCTGGTTGGTGGCCGGTGCCATCACCCCCGGCGCCGACCTCACCATCGAGAACGTTGGGCTGAACCCGAGCCGCACCGGCGTGCTCGATGTACTGGCGCAGATGGGCGCCAGGGTCGAGGTGCTCAACCCCCGCAACGTGGCCGGTGAACCGGTGGGCGATTTACGCGTGACCCACGGGCCGTTGCAGGCGTTCACGATCAGTTCGGAGCTGATCCCGCGGCTGGTGGATGAGATCCCCGTGCTGGCTGTGGCCGCCTGCCGCGCTGATGGCGTCAGCCGGGTGAGTGGAGCGGAGGAGCTGCGTGTTAAAGAGACCGACCGGCTGGCCGTGATGGCCCGCCAGCTCGGGGCGATGGGTGCCCGCATCGAGGAGGTTGCCGACGGCATGAGCATCCAGGGCGGCGTCAGCCTGCACGGCGCCGAGGTGGACAGCGAAACCGACCACCGTGTGGCGATGAGCCTGGCGGTGGCCGCCCAGATCGCCTCGGGACTCACGCATGTGCATCGGCATGAGGCAGCGGCGGTGTCGTACCCCGGCTTCTGGGATGACCTCGAGCGGCTGCAGGCCTGAAGCCAGCGGCCGCCTCGAGCCGCGCCGCACCGCCGACGGCAGCCTCACCCTCTGGAGTGAGCGTTTCGGCGAGTGTTTCCACAGCGCTGCCGGTGCCCGCGCCGAAACCGCCCAGAAATTCGTGGCCCCGGCCGATCTGGATCGGTTTGCTCCGGGCCGGCGACTGCGGGTTCTCGAGCTGTGTGTGGGCCTGGGGTACAACACCGCAGCCCTGCTGGAGGCCGCCGAGGCGCGGGGTCTGCAGCTGGAGTGGCTGGGCCTGGAGCTAGATCCACGCCCCCTGCAAATGGCCCTGGGCGATGCGGCCTTCCGCGCTCAGTGGCACGACGAAACGCGGCAGATCCTGGAGCAGCTGGATCAGCGGGGTGCGTGGCGCAGCTGCCGGGGCAGCAGCGGCAGCTGGCGGCTGGGGGATGCCCGCCGGCAGCTGCCGTTGCTGCCGGCGGAGTGGATCGGCCGCTGTGATCTGGTGCTGCACGACGCCTTCTCGCCAGGCCACTGCCCAGAGCTCTGGAGCCTGGAAGTCCTGAGGGCACTGGCCCGGCTGCTGCAGCCGGACGGGCGCCTGCTTACCTATTGCAGTGCCGCGGCGGTGCGCCACGCCCTAGAGCTGACGGGGCTGCAGCTGGCCAGCATCCGGGCCGCCGGGCAGGCAGGGCCTGATGCGGGCACAGGCAACTGGAGCCTGGGCACCGTCGCCAGCCCGATGCCGCCATGCGGCGGCCCAGACACCATCGGACTCCCGGCAGCCTCTGACCCGGTCGTGTTGCAACCGCTCACGGCGATGGAACGGGAGCACCTGCTCACCAGGGCAGCGGAGCCGTACAGGGATCCCGATGGAAACGCCACGGCCGCAGCCATCCAGGCCGCCCGGGTCGAGCGCCAGCAGCACCATCCCGGCGAGAGCACCAGTGCCTGGCGTCGCCGCTGGAGAGTGGGGAGCCGGGGGTAGGCCAGGGCGGGCCACGTAGATTCCCGCCCAGTTGACCGACGCCTTCAATGCTCGCCGTTGCCGTTCTGGCCGCCGGGAAGGGCACCCGCATGAAGAGTGATCTGCCGAAGGTGTTGCAGCCTCTGGCTGGCGCCACCCTGGTGGAGCGGGTGCTGGCCAGCTGCCGCAGCCTCCACCCCGAACGGCAGCTGCTGATTGTCGGCCATCAGGCCGAGCGGGTGGAACAGTCGCTGGCCGACTGGAGCGGTCTTGAGTTCGTGCTGCAACAACCCCAGAACGGCACTGGCCATGCCGTGCAGCAGCTGCTGGCACCCCTGACGGGGTTCGAAGGCGATCTGCTGGTGCTCAACGGTGATGTTCCGCTGCTGCGGGAGCAGACGATTGCCGATCTGCTGGAGCGCCACCGCAGCAGCGGCGCCGCCGTCACGCTGCTGACGGCACGGCTCGAGGACCCCACGGGCTACGGCCGTGTCGTCGCCGATGGCGAGGGGAACGTCTCGGCAATCGTGGAACACCGCGACTGCAGCGAGGCCCAGCGCCGCAACAACCTGATCAACGCCGGCATCTACTGCTTCAGCTGGCCCCGGCTGGCGGAGGTGCTGCCTCAGCTGCGCACCGACAATGATCAGGGAGAGCTTTACCTGACGGACACGGTTGCCATGCTCAGCCCCGCCATGCACGTGGAGGTGGCCGACGCCGACGAGATCAATGGCATCAACGACCGTCTGCAGCTGGCCCAGTGCGAAGCGGTGATTCAGGAGCGCCTTCGCTGCCACTGGATGCGTGAAGGGGTGACCTTCGTCGATCCCGGCAGCTGCACGCTCAGCGACGGCACCCGCTTCGGCCGCGATGTGGTGGTGGAGCCGCAGTGCCACTTCCGCGGCAGCAGCGTGATCGGCGATGGCTGCCACATCGGACCCGGCAGCCTGCTCGACAATGCCCAGCTCGGCGAACGCGTGCAGGTGCTCTACTCGGTGGTGCGAGAGGCCAGCATGGCTTCAGACTGCGCCATCGGCCCTTACGCGCAGCTGCGCCCGGGAACACTGCTGGAGGCGGACTGCCGCATCGGCAACTTCGTGGAGATCAAGAACAGCCGCATCGGCGCCGGTAGCAAGGTGAACCACCTCAGCTACATCGGCGATGCCGAACTGGGCAGCAACGTCAACATCGGCGCTGGCACCATCACCGCCAATTACGACGGAGTCAACAAGCACCGCACCGTGATCGGTGCCGGCAGCAAGACCGGGGCCAACAGCGTGCTGGTGGCCCCGATCCAGCTGGGTGCCGACGTGACCGTCGGCGCCGGCTCCACACTCACCAAGGACGTTCCCACCGGAGCACTGGCCCTCGGCCGGGCCAAGCAGCTGGTGAAGGAAAACTGGCAGGCGCCGCGATAGAGGGATCAGCTCTCCGCCACCGGCAGGCCCAACTCCCGCTGCCAATCGGCCAGGGGGCGATCCCAGCCATCTTCCAGTCGATAGGCGATCACACAGGGGGCCTGGAGCCCCAGACCGAAGCCGCGTGCCAGGGCGGTCAGCAACGGCTCGAGCGGCTCGTCATTCTGAAGACTGCTGAGCATGGCGCCGAAGATCAGCATCACCGCTAGCGGCGAGCGGTTCTGGGCCAGGTTGAAGGCCTGCAGGCCCAGCTCACCCGTCGGATCGGTCCCGAAGCCGGTGAGCACATGCACGATGTCGTGGGTTTCGCGCAGGCGATGAACAATGAACTCCTGCGGTGATTGAACCGGACTGGGGTCGATCAGGCTGTCGGGGGTGAGCCCCTGGCTGCGCAGCTGTTGGGCATAGACATGCCCGAGGCTGCCCTCAGGCAGCTGCTCGAGGGCGTCCAGATCGATCGGGGCAGGGCGCCAGTTCTGCTCCACCAGCTCCGCCATGCGGGGATTGGCCAGCAGATGGCGAAGCATCTGGGCTGAGAGTGGACTGTTGCGCAGACTCCCCGCCACCTTGAACACGCTCTCGAGCGAGTCGGGATGCTTGAGGAACTCCGCCAGCCCGGCCACCATCCGCAACGACTGCAGACGGGCATCGAGATTGAACAGCATGAACGGGGCGGCAGGCGACTGCCACCAGCTTGTTCGGGCTGCCGCCGGCTGGCCACCTCAGTGGCGTGCGACAACGAATGCCGCGAACTGCCCAGACGTACGGACTACGACAACTGCGGCAACAACGGCAGCAACCGCTCGAGGGCAACGCCGCGGCTCGCCTTGAGCAGCACCACATCGCCGCTGCGCAGCCAGCTGGTCAAGGGGTCGGCGGCCTGCTCCGGCGTGTCCACCACCGCCAGGCGGGGCAGTGCTGCGGCGGCCTCCGCCATGGCCTGGGCTTCAGCGCCGCCACTCACCAGCACAAGCCCATCGAGGCCCCGTTCCACCGCCCGTTCCGCCACGCGACGGTGCAGGTCCACGCTGGACTCGCCCAGCTCGAGCATGCTCCCCAGCACGGCAAAGCGCCGGCCAGGCTGAGCGGCCAGCAGATCGAGGGCCGCCAGCACCGCCTCGGGGGAGGCGTTGTAGGTCTCATCAAGCACGGTGAGGCCCCCCTGCTGCAGCCGGCGGTTGCGGCCACCCGGCACGGCAACGGTCAACGTCTCCAGCTCGCTGAGCGCAATCCCCAGATGGCGTGCCACCGCGACCGCCAGCAGCAGGTTGCGGGCGTTGTGGCGTCCCTCCAGCGGCAGCTGCAGGGGGCGGCCGTTCACCTGCAGAGAGGGCAGCTGATCATCCCAGTCCCCCAGCAGATCGGCTGAGGCCGCACCGGGATCGTCCTGCAGGGCCACCCGCACCACGGAGCCGCTCCAGACCTGCGCCAAGGCGCTCTCCAGCAGCGGATCACACGCGGGAATCACCACCCCCCCGGCGGGGTTCAGCTGGCTGGTGATCTCACACTTGGCGGTGGCGATCGCCTCGCGACTGCCCAC
>CAIZNP010000237.1 GCA_903934375.1 uncultured Synechococcaceae cyanobacterium | reverse complement strand
GGGGTGCCTCGGGCGCCAGGCGCTGCACCCGCTCGGCCGAATGGCCGAGCCGCTCGCACAGCCAAACGGCATAGGCGGCCTCCAGGCCGGAAGCCCGCAGGATCCGGCGCACCTCCTCGGCGCCGCCGCGGCCGGGATCGGTGAGCACCGCCAGGGCCGCCGGCCGCTTCTGCAAGGCCGCCGCCAGGGGGTCCGGATCACGGCCATGCAGGCTGATCCAGCTGGCGTCCTGCCAGGGGCGCCCGATACGGGCGAAGGCCAGCTGCAGCGAGCTGGGGGCCGGATGGAAGCGCAGCCGTTGCGGGCCGAACTGCTGCAGCAGCAACCGGCCGATGCCGAACCACAGCGGATCACCGCTGGCTAGCACCACCACCGGGACATCGGCCTCCAGGGCCGCCTCCAGGGGGCTGAGGATCTGCTCAGGCCGGTCGCTGGCCAGCAGCTCCGGGCATGGGATCGTGAGCGGAATCCGCCCGGCCGCCTGCTCCGCCAGCCACCAGGGCTCCAGCTGCGGCAGCAGGCGCTGGGGTGCCACCAGCAGCTGGGCAGCCCGCAGCAACGCCTGCGCCGGTGAAGACAAGCTGGCCGGAGCACCGGCATCGCTGCCGATCACCTCGATCCGGCCCATGGCTCGCGCCTCCTCTGGCGCCATGATGCTCAGCCGTCTGCTCCGCCGGCCCGATGAGCGACCGCCGCCAGCGCATCCACGAGCTGGTGCTCGCCCTGCTGGCCCAGCAGCACGACCTGGAACTGCTGGCCGGCGATGGCAGCGGCCTGCCCGGCGGCGATGCCGGCAACTGGATCGAGCGCAACCGGCGCGTGGTGCAGCGCTACCAGGCCCTGGTGCGCTCCGCCGTCACCCTCGATGCCCTGGTGGACCAGGAGGTGAACGGCGGCTTCCAGGCGCCAGCGGCGCCAGCGAACCAGGCGCACTGAACGGCTCTGCTCAGCCCTGGGGCTGCGGCAATCCTGATGGCCAGGTCGTTCTCGGCCTGCCGCAACCAGGCCTGCAAGCGAGGCGTCATGGGAGCGATCCTCCCGCCAGACGGATGGCATCGCGGCAGATTCCACGCCACAAGGGGTCCTTGCCGCTCTGGCGCTGCTGCCAGAGCGGATAAGACAGGGCGATCACATCGTCTGCCAGAGCCGCACCCCGCAGGGCCTCGGCCAGGCGTTCGGCAGCGGCTTGGTCAGCGGCCACAGCCAGCAGAGCCACATCGAAGCGGGCATCCCAGTCGCCCCTGGCCAGGGAGCCAAACAGCAAGACTTCGACTGAAGACGGATCCGCCAGCAACGCTGCAGCAGCACGCCTGAGGCTGCTGAACCCCAGCGCCAGCCAGCTCTGACAAGCTGGGCGCACCTCATCCGGCCCCATGGCGCGCCTCGGCCTCTCCGCCCTGAAATCCCTGCTGCGCCGCGCCGGCCTCAGCCGCTCCGGCCCAAGGGCCGCCACGCGAGGGGCCTGGCAACCGCCGCAGGCCAGCTGGAGCCGCCCATTCGGGCTGGGCTGGGAGTCGCCCTACACCGTGCGCTACGCCAGCAACCTCGACGACGGCCCCAACCACGGCATGCCCCTGGGGGGCTTCGGCGCCGGCTGCATCGGCCGCGGCACCGACGGCTCCTTCAACCTCTGGCACCTCGATGGCGGCGAGCACTGGTTCGGCACCTTGCCCGACTGCCAGTTCGCCCTGTTCGAGAACAACGGCCGCAGCAGCCGCGCCCACGCCCTGGCGGTGAAACCCGAGGCCGATGCCTCCCGCCCCGAGGCCGGTGAACCCCTGAGCAGCTGGAGCTGGTACCCCGCCAGCAGCACAGACAGCAACGGCAATCTGCGCAGCACCGGCACCTACGCCGCCCGCTATCCGCTGAGCTGGACCAGCTACGAGGGCGTGTTCGACGCCGAGGTGCGCTGCGAGGCCTTCAGCCCGATCCTGCCCGGCGACTACCAACGCAGCAGCTACCCGCTGGCGGTGTTCGTGTGGACGCTGCGCAACCCCACCAGCCAGCCGCTCGACCTCTCGCTGCTGCTGAGCTGGCGCAACAGCACCGGCTGGTTCACCAACACCGATCCCTCCGCCGCCGTGCACTTCCGTGACGACGGCAGCCCCGAGCACAACTACGTGCCCGCCATCGGCAGCACCCGCGGCCAGACCAACCGCTGGGTGGAGCAGGCAGGCCTCAAGGGTGTGATGCTGGAGGGCGAGCGCAGCACCCCGATCAGCGAGGGCCAGGGCCAGTGGTGCATCGCCGCGGCCGATGAGGCTTCCCTGCAGGCGGCCGGTGTGAGCGGCCTGCAGATCCAGCGCTGCAGCCGCTGGAATCCTGCCGGCGACGGCAGCGAGCTGTGGCAGCCGTTCAGCGCCGATGGCTCCATCCCCGACAGCAACAACGACCGCCACAGCGGCGACCACGACCCCGCCAGCGCCGCCCTGGCGGTGCGCTGCCGGCTGGAGCCCGGCGCCACACTCGAGATCCCCGTGGTGATCAGCTGGGATCTGCCGGTGACGGCCTTCGCCAGCGGCACCCGCGCCCTGCGCCGCTACAGCGATTTCTTTGGATCCGAGGGCAACAGCGCCGCCGCCATCGCCGCCGAGGCCCTGCGGGACTGGCGCGACTGGCGCACCCAGATCGAGGCCTGGCAGCAGCCGGTGCTGCAGCGCAGCGATCTGCCCGCGCCGCTGCGCATGGCCTTATTCAACGAGCTCTACGACCTCGCCTCCGGCGGCAGCCTCTGGACCGCCGCCTCGCCGCTCGATCCGGTGGGCCGCTTCGGCGTGCTCGAGTGCCTCGACTACGCCTGGTACGAGAGCCTGGATGTGCGGCTCTACGGATCCTTCGCCCTGCTGCAGCTCTGGCCCGAGCTCGACAAGAGCGTGCTGCGCAGCTTCGCCCGGGCCATCCCCGCCGCCGATGCCACGCCGCGGCCTATCGGCTGGTATTTCACCCAGGGCAAGGGCCGCGTCGAGGCCGCTCGCAAAGTGGCCGGCGCCACCCCGCACGACCTTGGCGCCCCGAATGAGCGCCCCTGGGACGCCACCAACTACACGGCCTACCAGGACTGCAACCTCTGGAAGGACCTGGCCAGCGACTTCGTGCTGCAGGTGTGGCGCACCTTCCGGCTGGCCCCCACCGGCGAAGACCTGCGCTTCCTGGCGGACTGCTGGCCCGCCGCCGTGCAGGCCCTCCGCTACCTGAAAACCTTCGACGCCAACAACGACGGCCTGCCCGACAACGGCGGAGCGCCGGACCAGACCTTCGACGACTGGCCCCTCAAGGGCGTGAGCGCCTATTGCGGTGCCCTCTGGATCGCCGCCCTGGAGGCGGCCTTGGCGATGGCACAGCAACTGCAGCTCGCCATGGGGCTGGATACGTCGAGCGAGCAGCGGGAATTCAGCGGCTGGCTGGAGCAGTCGCGCGCCAATTTCGATCCACTGCTCTGGAACGGCGAGTACTACAACATCGATGCCGAGAGCGGCACACCGGTGGTGATGGCCGACCAGCTCTGCGGCGACTTCTACGCCCGCCTGCTGGGTCTGCCTGCCGTGGTGAGCGACGAGCGCGCCCGCAGCGCCCTTCAGGCGGTGAAGGAGGCCTGCTTCGAGGGCTTCCAGGGCGGCCGGCTCGGCGTGGCCAACGGTCTGCGCCGTGATGGCACCCCGCTCGATCCCAACGGCACCCACCCGCTTGAGGTGTGGACCGGCATCAACTTCGGCCTGGCGGCCTACTACCGCCTGATGGGCGAGAGCGGCACCGCCTTCGCCATCACCGGCGCCGTGGTGGAGCAGGTGTACAGCGGCGGCCTGCAGTTCCGCACCCCCGAGGCGATCACCGGCGTGAACACCTTCCGCGCCTGCCACTACCTGCGGGCGATGGCGATCTGGGCCCTCTGGGCCACCCACACCGACTGGCAGACGTTGCCGGGTGCCGAGCGGGAGGCGCTGGCGGCATGAGCAGGCACGCGTTCCGCTGGCAGCGGCTGCAGCGGCTACCGAGATGGCTGCTGACGAGCTGGCTGGCGGCAGGCCTGCTACTCGGTCTGCTGCTGGGCCTGCTGGCCATACCGGCCCCGGCTCTAGCCCAGGTGCATGCCCACCCCGATGAGAACGGCACGGCCGTGGTGCGCAGCCTCGAGAGCCTGCACGACCTCGACTACCAGAGCTGGCAGGCGGTGGCCTACCGCACCGGCCCCACCGGCGGGCCGGTGACCCTGCGGATCGTTGGCTATCCCGGGCGGGTGCGGCTCGATCACCCCACAGCCCTGGTGGTGCACTCCGGCCGCAACACCTGGCAGCTCGACGACATCACCACCGCCAATCCGAAGCTGGCGGTGGACGGCCGTGACGCCGCTGCCGAATTCGCCCTGAACCCGCTGCTGAGCGATCTGCACCAGAACAGGCCGCTGCGGCTGGAACTGCCGGGGGTGTTCGTGGAGCTGCCGGTGCCCCCCTATGTGGTGGCCGAATGGCGCAGCCTGCCCAGCTGGACCGAAGCCAGCGCCGAGCGCTTACCCAAGCGGTGACCGAAGCGTTGCGCAGCACCTGGCGCCCCTGGATGCAGCGGGCCCTGCAGCTGGCGGCGCTGGGGGCCGGCCGCACCAGCCCCAACCCCCTGGTGGGCTGCGTCGTGCTCGATGGCGACGGCCAGCTGGTGGGGGAGGGCTTCCACGCCAGGGCCGGCACCCCCCACGCCGAGGTGCATGCGCTGCGCCAGGCGGGTGAGCGGGCGCGCGGCGGCACGGCGGTGGTGACACTGGAACCCTGCTGCCACCACGGACGCACGCCCCCCTGCTGTGATGCCCTGCTGGCGGCGGGGGTGACCCGGGTGGTGGTGGCCATGGCCGACCCTGACCCGCGCGTGGCCGGCCAGGGCATCGCCCGGCTGCGAGCCGCGGGTGTTGAGGTGATCAGCGGCATCGACGAGGCCGAGGCGCAGGCCCTGAACCAGGCCTTTGTGCATCGGCTGGCCAGCGGTCGCCCCCTGGGGATCCTCAAATGGGCCATGAGCGCCGACGGACGCACGGCCCTGCCGAACGGCTCCAGCCAGTGGATCAGCGGTCAGCCGGCCCGGGCCTGGGTGCACCGGCTGCGGGCGGCCTGCGATGCGGTGATCGTGGGCGGCGGCACCGTGCGGGCCGACGACCCGCTGCTCACCAGCCGCGGGATCCGCACACCCGAGCCCCTGCGGGTGGTGCTCAGCCGCCACCTGGAGCTGCCACCTGAGGCCCGCCTCTGGCAGTGCAGCGACGCCGCCACCCTGGTGGCCCATGGGCCGGAGGCCCCGGCCGAAGCCCGGGCCCGCCTGGATTCCCTGGGCGTGGAACGCCTCGAACTGGCCTGCTGCGAGCCGGAGCTGCTGCTGCAGGCCCTGGCAGGCCGCGGCTGCAATCAGGTGCTGTGGGAATGCGGCCCGGAGCTGGCAGCCGCCGCCCTGCGCCAGGGCTGCGTGCAGCGCATTGCCGCCGTGTTGGCGCCAAAGCTTCTGGGCGGAGAGAACGCCCGCACCCCCCTGGGGGATCTGGGGCTGGTGGATGTCGCGCAAGCAACGCCATGGAACGGCGAACGGCTCACTCGTCTGGGGGAGGACCTGCTCTGGTACCTGGAGCCTCCGCGTCCTGCTCCACCTGCACCGTGGCGCGGCTGATCAGCAGGCCCATCACCACCGCCAGATAGAACGTGCCGATCACAGACACGGCCACACTGGCCATCTGGGCCTGGGCCGTGAGCGGCGTGATGTCGCCGAACCCCACCGTGGTGAGGCTCACAAAGGCGAAGTAGTTCAACCGCACGAAGTTGTACTGCCACACCAGCACGTTGGACGCGTTCTCGAACTGATCCGTGATCGGCACCCGGATGGAGGGGCCGTGCACGCTGCTGAAGCTGTCGCTGTGGATCGTCTCCAAGGCACTGAACAGCAGGCCGGCCGTGAGGCCGATCAGCAGGTAGCCGGCACAGGCCCCCATCAGCACCCGGCCGGTGATGCGCTGTTCGTAGCCCAGGCCACGCACCAGCCGCACCGTGCTCCAGCCCACGAACAGGGTCCAGAGCACCAGCATCGCCACACCTGTTCCGCGCGCGGATGAGGGTGTGAGGTACCAGCCAAGACTCGAGGCCAGCGCCGCCATCCCCAGCCCCCGATAGAGGCGCCGGATCCACGGGCCGAAGGGGATCGCCCCCAGGGGCCGGCCCATGCCGCGGATCATCACCAGCGGCAGCAGGTTGTAGCCAATGGCCGAAAGCCTGTTCCAGCCACTGGGCAGGGCAAAGCTGATCATCAGCCCGATGCACAGGGACAGCAGGCGCCAATAACAGGCATGGCGCCGACGCATGGCCACCGATTCCGACAAGGCCTGCCATTGCGGGGTCGGCCCGATTCTGGGTCGCCCTGGCGATTCAGCCCAGGAGCGACAGCTGCCGCGGCCCGGCTGGAGCCTGCGGCTCCACCACCTCCCAGCCCGCCGGATCCCAGCCGGCCATCAATGGCTCCAGGGTCCGCAACCCAGGCCCATCGGCGGGGGCGAGCCAGGGCTCCTCAAGCCCATCGGGAAGGATCACCGGCATCCGGTCGTGCAGCGGCCGCACCAGGGCATTGGGCGCCGTGGTGAGCACGCAGCAGCTCTCCACCTCGCTGCCGTCGGGCCCGATCCAGCGATCCCACAGCCCAGCCAGCCAGAACGGCGCGCGATCACGGCGGCGGATCAACCGACCCTTCTCCCAGAATCCATCGGCCGGCAGCAGGCAGCGGCGGTGGCGCCAGGGGCCACGGAAGCTGGCCTTCTCCGCCACGCTCTCGCTGCGGGCATTGAACGGTCGGGGGCCCTGGAGTGGATTCTTGCTCCATTCCGGCAGCAGCCCCCAGAGCAGCAGGGCGCTGGCATTGCGGCCGTGCTCCTGACGCAGAGCCAGCACCGGATCACCAGGCCGGATGAAGCCCTGGGCCACATAGTGATCCGCCAGGCCAGCCGGCAGCGCACCGCCGAGCCGCGGCAGCAGCTGATCAAGGCGGGTGGTGAGCGCATAGCGGCCGCACATGGTCGGTTCTCACCCCCGCGCGGCAAGGCAGCACGCCTAGTTTGGGCCCAACGAGTCAAAGCCGCATGCCCATCCGCCAGGACGACACGCCCCCGAATCGGCGCTTCGGCATCATCAACCTGGTGCTGATCGGTTTCGGCGTGCTGCTGCTGTTCAGCAGCTTCCTGCCCAACCAGGGCATGCAGCAGGTGCCGCGGGTGCCCTATTCGCTGTTCATCAGCCAGGTGGACGACGGCAACGTGCGCCGCGCCTACATCACCCAGGAGCAGATCCGCTACGAGCTCAAGGAAGCGCCGGCGGATGGCGCCCCCACCGTGCTGGCCACCACCCCGATCTTCGACATGGAGCTTCCCCAGAGGCTCGAGTCGCACGGGGTGGAGTTCGCCGCCGCACCGCCTCAGAAGCCGAGCTTCATCACCACGGCCCTCAGCTGGATCGTGCCACCGCTGATCTTCATCCTGGTGCTGCAGTTCTTCGCCCGCCGCAGCGGCATGGGCGGCGCCCAGGGCGCCCTGAGCTTCACCAAGAGCAAGGCCAAGGTGTACGTGCCCGATGAGGAATCGCGGGTCACCTTCGCCGATGTGGCTGGCGTGGATGAGGCCAAGACCGAGCTCACCGAGATCGTCGATTTCCTCAAGACCCCCGAGCGCTACGCCGCCATCGGCGCCCGCATCCCCAAAGGGGTGTTGCTGGTGGGCCCTCCTGGCACGGGCAAGACGCTGCTCTCCAAAGCCGTGGCCGGCGAGGCGGGCGTGCCCTTCTTCATCATCAGCGGCTCGGAATTCGTTGAGCTGTTCGTGGGTGCTGGCGCCGCCCGCGTGCGCGATCTGTTCGAAGAAGCCAAGAAGAAAGCCCCCTGTATCATTTTCATTGACGAACTCGATGCCATCGGCAAGAGCCGTGCCGGCTCGATGGGCGTGGTTGGCGGCAACGATGAACGGGAGCAGACCCTCAACCAGCTGCTCACCGAAATGGATGGCTTCGCCTCCAAGGACAAGCCGGTGATCGTGCTGGCGGCCACCAACCAGCCCGAAGTGCTCGATGCCGCCCTGCTCCGCCCCGGCCGCTTCGACCGCCAGGTGCTGGTTGATCGCCCCGACCTCTCCGGCCGCAAAACGATCCTCGACATCTACGCCCGCAAGGTGAAGCTTTCTCCCGGCGTCGATCTCGACAAGATCGCCCAGGCCACCAGTGGCTTCGCCGGTGCCGACCTGGCCAACCTCGTGAACGAGGGCGCTCTGCTGGCCGCCCGCGCCAAGCGCACCACCGTTGAGCAGGCCGATCTCAATGAAGCGATTGAGCGCGTGGTGGCCGGCCTCGAGAAAAAGAGCCGTGTTCTCCAGCCCGATGAGAAGAAGGTGGTGGCGTTCCACGAGGTGGGCCACGCGATCGTGGGCCACCTGATGCCGGGCGGCAGCAAGGTGGCGAAGATCTCGATCGTGCCTCGTGGCATGGCAGCCCTGGGCTACACCCTGCAGCTGCCAACCGAGGAGCGCTTCCTCAATTCCAAGGAGGATCTCGAGGGGCAGATCGCCACCCTGCTGGGCGGCCGCAGCGCCGAGGAGATCGTCTTCGGTGAGGTGACAACCGGCGCGGCCAACGATCTGCAGCGCGCCACCGACATCGCCGAGCAGATGGTGGGCACCTACGGGATGAGCGACATTCTTGGTCCGCTTGCCTACGACAAGCAAGGCGGCAGCCGCTTCCTCGGCGGCGGCAACAACCCCCGCCGCGTGGTGAGCGACGCCACCGCCCAGGCGATCGACAAGGAGGTGCGCACCCTGGTGGATCGCGCCCACGATCGGGCCCTGGCGATCCTGCACCACAACCGCGAGCTGCTCGACAGCATCTCCCAGCAGATCCTCGAGAAGGAAGTGATCGAGGGCGACGACCTCAAGAACCTTCTGGCCAGCAGCGTGATGCCCCAGGAGGCCTTGGCGATCGCCTGATCCCTCTCGCGCCCCTCTGTCCTGGGCGGGTGCCTTGATCTCTTGCGCTTCTCCGGACATGGCTAGCCATGGCGAGTCAATTCCGGAGGGCCTCGTCGGACCCATCTCAGAGCCCTTTGGGCTAGCCATCCAGGAGCTCGTCGGGGAGCCCCCCCTTGACGCTGCCCCCCCCAATCGCGGATAAGGGTTCTTTGAGATGGGCCGATGGCTGCCGGCAGCGGTGCTTCCGCCTTGGCGGATCTGAACGGGCACGACTTCCTCTCCTCCGCCGACGTCACGGCCCAGCAGACCTGTGCGCTGCTGCAGCTCGCCGCCGACCTCAAAGCCGGCCGACGCTGCATCGATCTGGGCGGCAAGGTGCTTGGCCTGATCTTCTCCAAGGCCTCCACCCGCACCCGCGTCAGCTTCACGGTGGCGATGGCCCGCCTGGGCGGCCAGACACTCGACCTCAACCCCCAGGTGACCCAGGTGGGCCGGGGCGAACCGGTGGCAGACACCGCTCGGGTGCTGAGCCGCTACGTCGATGCCCTCGCCATCCGCACCTTCGCCCAGGAGGAACTGGCGGAGTATGCCCACTGGGCTTCGATCCCGGTGATCAATGCCCTGACGGACCTCGAGCACCCCTGCCAGGCCCTGGCTGACTACCTCACCCTGCAGGAGGCGTTCGGCGCCGTCGCAGGGCTGACCCTGGCCTACGTGGGCGACGGCAACAACGTGGCCCATTCGCTGATGCTCTGCGGCGCCCTGCTGGGGGTGAACGTGCGCATCGGCGGCCCGACCGGCTTCGAGCCCAGTGCGGCGGTGCTGGAGCAGGCGCAGCAACTGGCCGGAGATCGCTGCGCGATCACGGTGGTGAACGATCCAGTGGCCACCGTGCGCGGTGCCCATGCGCTCTACACCGATGTCTGGGCCTCGATGGGCCAGGAGGAGGAGAAGGCTGAGCGTGAGCAGGCCTTCGCTGGCTGGTGCCTGAACGAGGAGCTGGTGGCCGAGGCGGATCCGCGCGCGATCGTGCTGCACTGCCTGCCGGCTTACCGCGGCCTGGAGATCAGCGCCGGCGCCATGGAGGGCAGCGCCAGCCGCATCTTCGATCAAGCCGAGAACCGCCTGCACGCCCAGCAGGCCCTGCTGGCGGCGCTGCTCGGCGGCTTGGGCTGAGGCGCGCGCACCCCACACAACAGCTGGACAAACGCCCCACGCTCTGGCAGAACAGGGCAGTGGTTCATCTGTATTGCCGGTGCCCGGTTCCCCGTCGCAGCAGCCCCTCACCTCGGCCCAGCAGGAGCTGTACGAGTGGCTGGCCTACTTCATCGGTCAGCACCGCCACAGCCCCTCGATCCGCCAGATGATGGAGGCGATGGGACTGCGCTCGCCGGCACCGGTGCAGAGCCGCCTGCGCCACCTGCAGCAGAAGGGCTGGATCACCTGGCAGGAGGGCCAGGCCCGCACCCTGCAGCTGCTGGGGGGGCCGAACGACGGCATCCCGGTGCTGGGGGCCGTGGCAGCCGGTGGCCTGGTGGAAACCTTCGACGACGTGCAGGACCGACTCGACCTGGCACCGCTGCTGGAAACCCGCGGCCTGTTTGCCCTCACCGTGAACGGCGACTCGATGGTGGATGCCCACATCGCCGACGGCGACGTGGTGCTGATGGAGCCAGTGCCGGAGCCGAGCCGCCTGCGCGAGGGCACGATCGTGAGCGCCCTGGTGCCGGGCAGCGGCACCACCCTGAAGCACTTCCACCGTGATGGCCGCCGAGTGCGCCTCGAGGCCGCCAACCCGGCGTACGAGCCCATCCTGGTGGATGCCGATCAGGTGAGCATCCAGGGCAAGCTCGTGGCCGTCTGGCGCCAGGTGTGACAGCCGGTGTCGGCCCCAGCCAGGGGGCGGACCGCCTGCGGTGTAAGCTGTCTTCATCGAAACGGCAAGGCCCGCGGGCCTGTCTTGGTGACCAGCGCCGAGCCAGCCAGTTCGATCCCAAGGGGCCATAGCTCAGCTGGTAGAGCACCTGCATGGCATGCAGGGGGTCAGCGGTTCGAATCCGCTTGGCTCCATCGCTAGTTTCCCGGGCTTGTCCCGGGTTTTTTATTGGCTACCAGCGCTACGCGGCGGTCGCACGCAGCCACGCCTACCCGTTGGCGTGACGAGAACGACAGGGCCGTGATCCGGGCGCAACATCAATCCGGCGCAGACCTACACAACGAACGCCTTGAAGCCCGTAGCCGTTGCTACCGTTTGGATACGTTCATCCCCGCACGTGGGACGCATGCCTGGGCAGCAGGGAACGGGGCTGCCGTTGTGGAGGCACGTTGTGAACCACCTCGTCCTGATCCGCGAGCGGATCCTGAAGGCCCAGCGCCTGCATCAGGCCCAGCTCGCCAGCGTCAGCAACAGCCGCACCGCGATCATCTGATTCGCGTTCGGCCCTGATCATCGGCGCCCCTCTGGGGCGCTTTTTTTGTGGCCACACCAGGGAATCAGAGAGACAAGCCTCAGGCTTGTCGCAGCCAAGAGCGAAGCGAAACCGCAATGCCGCTCGCGGCCAGCAGCGCCAACGGCAGCTCACCCCAGCGGGCATAGGCCGTCACCGCGTATCTGCGTTGCAGCACGGCCTCGAGCGTGCCAGCACGGCCCGGCGGCAGGGCCGCACGCACGGCGCCGGCGGCGTCCACCACCAGGCTCGGCCCCGTGTTGGCGCTGCTCACCAGCCAGCGGCCCGATTCGATCGCCCGCAGCTGGGCCAGGGCAGCAAACTGCCGTTGCAGCTGCACCGGATAGGGGTCGAGGTTGGCGCTGGCCAGCAGCCAGCCGGCCCCCGCGCGGCTGGCGGCCGCCAGGGCCTGACCATCGGCCAGCTCGTAGCAGATCGCTACCGCAACGGGATCATCAGGCCGCTGGAACAGCCGCGAGGCCGCGCCGGGGCTCACCCCGCCCACCGCAGAGAGACCAGCCCAGCGGAACAGATCAGCCCCGGGGATCCACTCACCCAGAGGCACCAGACGGTGCTTATCGAGGGCGGATTCCGGCTCCAGGGCGCCCGGGGGGAAGGCGAGCAGGGCGCTGCGCAGCTGCTCGTTCTCGAGCCTGAAGCCACCACTCAGCACCTCCACCGCCGCCGGACGCGGCAGGCTCTGCCCAAGCGACAACGCTCCCTCTGGCAGCAGCAGCAGCGAACGGCCGAGCCGCTCGGCCTGATCAAGCGCCCGCACCAGTCGCTGCAGCAACAGCAGCTGCTGGTCGCCGTCGAACTTGCGGCGGGTGGGGATCGCCGGTTGCAGCACCAGCAGGGGCAGCGAGCGCGCCTGCGGTTCGGGCCGCGCCGCCGCCGCAAGACGCTGCCAACCGAGGCCATGCAGCAGCAGCACCAGAGACAGCCACAACAGAGCCTGCCGCCAGGGCCGGCGCCGGCAGCGCAGCGCCACCAGCAGCCGCCAGAGCCCCCAGGCCAGCAGCAGCTGCAGCGCGGCCAGACCACCGGCCCCCACCAGCTGGGCGAGACCCGCCAGGGCACGGTCGCCAGGCAGGGCGGCGGAGCCCAGCCCGATCCAGAACAGCGGCCCCTTGGCCAGCAGAACCTCCGCGAGCCCCCACAGGGCCGAGGCCAGCAGGGCCGTGCCCAAGCGCTCGGGCACGAGCCGCTGGACCAGCCAACGCCAGCTGCCCACCAGCAAAGCCCCCAGCAGGGCAATGGCCAGCAGCAATGCCACGCACAGAGGCAGGCTGAGAGGCAGCGGCACCCCCACCCAATCGAGCGGGTGCAGCCAGAGCAGCCAGCGGTGGCTGATCAGCACGGCGGCGCCGCCCCAGACCAGTGCCGCCCGGGGCCCCAGGGCCCAGAGGGGCAACAGCGCCAGCCAGAGGAGTGGGGGCCAGCCCAGAGGCGGCAGTGCCAGTCCCGCCAGCAGGCCACCGAGAGGAGCGGCCAGGGGGGCGGCGATCCGCCAGATCGGCCGGTTGTCTGCCATGGCAACAGACCATAAGAAGCGCCATGGTTCGAGCAGGTCAACCGGACGCCGGCGCGCGTTCCTCCCACAGTCGCCATGGACACGACAAACCCGCTGCAACAACTGCTGGTGCGCGGCCTGGGCACCACGACCCTGGTGGCGGAGCGGCTGCGGGGCGTCACCCAGGCCTGGGTGAGCAGCGGCCGCCTCGATCCCGCCCAGGCCTCCACGCTGGTGGAGGAGGTTCTGGCCAGCCTGCGCGGTGAGAACCCGGAGCTGGAGAAGCAGGCCGAGCGCAAGATGGAGCGCAACCTCGACCAGCTGCTGCAGGACCTCGGCCTGGCCCGCCAGCGGGAGCTTGATGAACTGCGCGGCCGCATCGACCGGCTGGAGCGGCAGCTGCGCAACGGCTCGGTCGGCGGCTCCAGTGGAAGCTCAGGCAGCGGCGCCGGTCCCGAGTCCTACGGCGAGCTGCCGGACTGACGGGCCTCAGCATGGCGCCGGCTGGGGCAGAATCCGGCCACGGTCCGCTCCATCCAGCCCCATGCGCGACATCCTGATCAGCTCAGCGGTCTGTGTTGCCTGCCTGCTGCTGGCCCTGGTGAGCCAGCTGGTGGCTCCCTCCACGGTTCAGGCCGCTACAAGCGGCGGCGCCGAAGCGGCGATCGTGCGACCGGCGGCCACCCCGGCCAGAACCACCGGCGCCTTCGAGCTCGACCCTGAAGATCCCAATCCCACCCTGTTCACCATGGCCAGCGACGTGTCTCCCGATCAGATCGCCGCAGGTGGCGCCAGCGCCCTGGGTGGTGATCTGGTGGTCGCCAAGGAGCGGCTCACCCCCAGCGGCCTGCGCATCACCGACCTGGTGATCGGCAACGGCCCCGAGGCCACCGCCGGCGAAACCGTGAGCGTGAACTACCGCGGCACCCTCGAGAACGGCAAGGAGTTCGACAGCAGCTACGGCCGTGGCCCCTTCTCCTTCCCGCTCGGCGCCGGCCGAGTGATCAAGGGCTGGGATGAAGGCGTGGCCGGCATGCAGGTGGGCGGCAAGCGCAAGCTGGTGATCCCCCCGGATCTGGCCTATGGCGAGCGCGGTGCCGGTGGCGTGATCCCCCCCAACGCCACGCTGATCTTCGAGGTGGAGCTGCTGAAGATCGGCCGCTGAGGCCGGGCCGGGGGGCGGTTCTCCGGACTGTCCAAACCTGTAGCGATCGTTAGGATTCGCCGGCGTCCGGCAACCGGCCGGGCACCGAACGCACGTCACCTCCTCCCATGGCTCACACGCTGCCCGCGCTGCCCTACGACCTCGACGCGCTGGAGCCCCACATCTCCCGCCAGACCCTCGAGTTCCACCACGGCAAACACCACAACGCCTACGTCACCAACCTGAACAATCTGGTGGCCGGCACCGAGCTGGAGGGCAAGAGCCTGGAGGACACCATCACCGCCGTGGCCGGTGATGCCAGCAAGGCCGGTGTGTTCAACAACGCCGCCCAGGTGTGGAACCACAGCTTCTACTGGCAGTGCATCAAGCCGAACGGCGGCGGCAGCCCCAGCGGCGCCCTGCTCGACAAAATCAACGCCGACTTCGGCAGCTTTGAGAAGTTCGTGGAAGCGTTCAAGGCCGCCGGCGCCACCCAGTTCGGCAGCGGCTGGGCCTGGCTCGTGCTCGATGGCGGCACCCTCAAGGTGACCAAGACCGGCAACGCTGATCTGCCCCTGGCCCATGGCCAGAAGGCCCTGCTCACCATGGATGTGTGGGAGCACGCCTACTACCTCGACTACCAGAATCGCCGCCCCGACTACATCAGCACCTACCTCGACAAGCTGGTGAACTGGGACTTCGTGGCTGCCAACCTGACCGCCGCCTGAGCTGTCGCCTGAGCCGCCGCCTCAGTGGTCTGAAGCGAACACGCTTCGGATGATCCGAGCCCCCGGTGATCCCGGGGGCTTTTCATGGTTCAGTGCGCGCAGAGACTCACCACAGGCCGCGGATCGGCTGAGGCGCCGGTGCCACCGGCTGCACCACGGGGGCAGGTGCCGGCTGTGGCACGGGCTGAGGAGCAGGCTCTGGAGCTGCCGCCACCTGCTTGGCAGCTCCACCCCAGCGAACCTTCACGCCACCGCCCACGTCCCAACTGGTGCCACCGGAATAGAGGCCGGCACCACCGCGCACGTAGAAGGTGGTGTTGTCGCTCAGGGTGTAGGCCAGCTGGCCCTGCAGGCCCAGACCACTGGTGGCCGCCAGCGATCCCGTAGGGAGGGTGGCTTCGGTGCCACTGCTGTTGCTGATCACGGTGGCGGGCTGACCGCCGAGGAAGCCGGCACCCAGCCAGCTGACCCGCAGGGAGGGGGTGAACAGGTTCTTGCCGTCCCGCATCGGGGCACGCCAGGTCACGCCGATGTCGGCCGTGCCCACGGTGCTGCTGCTGGAGGGCACCAGCCAACGCTGATTGGTGGGTCCGTCGGTGATGCTGGCCTGGCCGAGGGAGACGGTGGAGGTGCCCAGCAGAGCACTCGGCTCGAGGAGCTGGGTTTCCGAGAGCTTGAAGCGCCCGCCGAGATTGAGCGCCGTGTTGAAGGCACCACCGCCAATGCTGGGGGAACTGGAGCGGATACCGGCGACATTGCTGCTGCTGATGGCAAACGGTTGCTGGCTGCTGATGCCGTCACCGCCGATGGCGCCGCTGATGAACCAGCCGGGCCTGGACCACTGGGCGAAGATCCCGCCGCCACCCCAGTTCAAGGTTGAGGAGGTGCCGCCGAAACTGGTGCCATTAGTGAACTGGGAGCCGCCATTGGCCCAGCCACGCCCGTAGCGGCCGAACACGCCGGCAACGAAATCCCTGCTGAAGGCGTAGTCGAGGCGAAGGCCCAGCTGCGCCCCGTTAAACGAGGATGAGCCAACGGAAGCGCTGGAGCGGATCACTGGCCCGCCGAAGCCATCACCGAACACCCGCAGCCGCCAGCCGGTGCGCTCCGCGTAGTACGCACCGGGTGTGGTGCTGAAGCGGAACGTCGGATCAGAACTCGTTTCCGGCCCAGGAGCTACATAGCGGTTGGCCTCACTGCCGGGCTCCAGAGCCGGATCGAACGGCACCTTCTGCGGCAGGATCTCCAGCAGGTCGCGCCCGAACACCTGCCAGCTCTGGCCGATGCCGAAGGGTTGCAGGCGGGCATCGGGGCGATAGACGTTGGCCGACAGCGGCGGGGCCACGGGAGCCGGCGGCGGGAAGCAGAACTCGGCTTCGGTTCCATCCGGACAGATGGCCGCACGGGCCGGCGCCAGGGGCAGCGTCAGTGCCAGCAACGGTGAGGCGGCAATCCCCAGCCGAATGGGGAGGGATCGGGATGTCACCGTGCCGGGCATGGGCGGATGCAGAGATGGGAGGTTCGCTGGATCCTGCGCAAGAGCGCTGCTGCTGTCAACGGTTCCGGCGGGAAGCCAGTCAGCGAATCCAACCATTGGACTGCCACGTGACCGAGTGGCACGGGGAAAGCGATCGCCTGAGAATCAGCAGACAGCGCCAGCTCTGCTGCCCCAACACGCCAACGTATGTGATGCTCCTGAACGGAGGATCCGGCAGCGACGCACCTACCCAAATGGGTGGAATTTCGTCGCAAGTAGTAACGAGACCAGGCTGAAATCTTGCCGAAATCAAGGGAACCAGCCCCAAAGTCATTGTTACCTTGATGGGCATTGGTGTTCCTGCTCGATCCGTGGTGTCCCCCTCCCCCGTCGTCGGACTTGGCCCTGAGGCGCTCACCCTGCTTTACGGAGACACAGGCAGCCTCAAGCTGAGCTTCGCTGAAACGGCCGGCACGGGCTTCAAACCCTGGCTCGAACTCCAGGTCACCGCCCCCAGCGACCACCTCAACTTCGGGGCTGCCAGCTGGGCCGGCCTGCCTCTCACCAGCCAGAGCTACACCTTCAGCCGCAGCGGAAGCAGCGGCCCCTACACGCTGGTGCATCCGCTCACCGGCGCCACCCTCAGCAGCACCACCCCCGACAAACTGCTGATCTGGGAGCTGCCCATCGGCAGCTACACAGCTGCGGCCCCCGCGGTGGTGGTCGATATCCCCGTGACGGTCAACCCGGGCACACCCACCCTCGGCGCAGTCAGCCTGCGCGCCGGTGGTGGCTACGCGCTGGGCAGCGACCCGCTCAACAACCCCTTGGTCGATCCACCGATCAGCGCCCCAAACCGTCCGGGACAGGTGATCCCCAGCCCCCTCACCTTCAGCAAGTCCAACAACGATCCGGAAGCGGAAACGGCCACCGGGCCCAACTTCATCAGCTCCTGGCGTTTGTCGGCCAACATCGCCGCGGGAGCAAAGATCAGCAACCTGATCTTCAACGACACGCTGCCCGCCGACCTCTACCTCGTGCCCAACGGCAGCGAGGCCGCCATCAATCCCAACCTGGTGGTGCCCGCAGGGATCAACGGCAGCCTCAGCAAAGCGCCGACGAGCAATCCCACCACCGCACCGACCAACAACCAGGTGGTGATCAACTACGGCGGGCCCAGCACCGGCACCACCAGTGTTGAAGAGGTGGCGGCACGAATCAATTTCTATATTCCCGACACCCTCGATCCCAATACCGGTGGGGCCATCCCCTACAGCAACACGGCCTCAGCCAAAGGCACCTGGGACAACGGCTCAAGCGGCAGCGTCAACCTTGATGTCGCCAGCAGCGACACGGTGACCGCCAAAGCACTGGCAATTCAGAAATATGCCAGCACCAGCACAGTCCTACCAGGCGGCAATGTCACGTTCACGCTTAATTTCCAGATCTCTGATTACTTCGCCTTCGGCGATCTGATCGTCAAGGATCTGCTCGGGGTTGGTCTCACCTTTTCACCGGTCAGCGCCAGGATGAGCCTGCAGGTGCAGGGCAACTCCCGCACCGGCGGCGGCATCGTCGCATTCGATCAGGCCTATATTAGCTACCTACCTGATGTTGCAGGCACCGGCATCG
>CAIZNP010000236.1 GCA_903934375.1 uncultured Synechococcaceae cyanobacterium | reverse complement strand
CGGGTCTTCCGCGGGGAGCAATCCCTCGATGCGGGTCGTGCCCTCGGCGATGGCGCCGAACAGCAGGGCGCGGTGGGAAATCGATTTGTCGCCCGGCACGCGCACCGTTCCCCGCAGGCTGCGGCCGGCGGTGGTTCCCAGGGTGAACGGCATGGGGGGCGATCGGCTGGGGCGAGCGTAGGCAGTGGTTGGCAGTGTCCCTGCCGCGGCACTGGCCGACGGCCTCGATCCCGGCTAACACAACAACAGTCTGCCGCCCCCACCGTGGCTGAGCATCTTCAGGCCCTGTTCGATTTCCTGGCACGGATTCAGAGTGATCCGGATCTGCGTGCCCAGCTCAATGAGGTGTGCACGGCCGACGAGGTGAGCGCCATCGCGGCGCAGCACGGCAGCACGGTCGCGTCGGCGACCCTGCTGGAGTTGTTCGAGCGCTGCAACGAAGCTCCGATCGCCCGCTTCGGCCTGATGGATGAGAAGTTGATCCGCGTCTACCTGCGGCGCGAGTCGCTGCTGTAAAGCTCAGCCGAGCATCACGCCGCCCTCGTTCTCGAGGCTTTCCTGCCAGCTGCGGAGGTCGAACAGAAGCTCCTCCAGCGTGAGCAGCGCCAACTCCCGATCCAGAGCTCCCTGCAGGCGCCTCCCCATGCTCTGCAGCACGCGCAGTTCAGCGTCCGGGGTCTCCGAGCCACTGCCTGCCGGCTCGAGCCCAGTCGTCAGATCAAGCCGGGCACCCACCGCCTGCAGCACCTGGGCCACGGCGATCGTTGCCGCGGGTCGGGCGAGCCGGTAGCCCCCCATCCGTCCGCGCCGTGCCTCCAGCACGCCGGCGCGGCGCAGCTGGATCAGCAGTTGCTCGAGCATCGGGGCCGGGAGCTGCTGGGCTGCGGCGATCGCCTGCACGGATCGCCAGCGGCTCGGCTCCTGGGCCAGCTCCAGCAGGGCCCGCAGGGCCTGCAGCCCGGCGCGGCGCAGCATGTCAGTGCCTGCCGGTGGCCGCCGTACCACCACCGCTGGCCAGACGCTGCAGCACCTGCTCCAGGGCGTACCCGAACAGGGCCGGGTCGGGATCCACCAGCCCCACATCCGCCAATCCCAATTCCGCCCAGCGGGCATCGAGGCGGGCTTCCAGCTCGCTGGGCCTCCGCAGCGGTTCGCCCCAGGGATGGTTCCGCTCGGGGCCCATCTTGGTGGTGGCGTCGATCGCCAGGCGGCCCCCCAGGCCCAGCTGCTCGCTGGCGAAATCGAGCGTGTCGAACGGGGTGTTCTCCAGCACGAACAGATCCCGCTGCGGGTCCACCAGGGCGCTGATCGCCCAGATCACCTGGCGCGGGTCGCGGATGTTGATGCTGCTGTCCACCACCACCACGAACTTCGTGTAGGTGAACTGGGGCAGGGCGCTCCAGAAGGCCATCGCTGCCCGTTTCGCCTGGCCGGGATAGGCCTTGTCGATGGCGATCACGGCCAGCTTGTAGCTGAGCCCCTCCATCGGCAGGAAGAAGTCGACGATCTCCGGGATCTGCTGGCGCAGGATCGGTGTGTAGATCCGGTTCAGTGCGATGGCGAGCATCGCGTCCTCCTTCGGCGGGCGTCCGCTGAAGGTGGTGAAGTAGAGCGGATTGCGCCGCTGGGTCACGCACTGGAACCGCACCAGCGGTGAAGGCTCCATGCCTCCGTAGAAGCCCATGTGGTCGCCGAAGGGGCCATCGGCCAGCTCCTCGCCGGGGGTGATCGTGCCCTCCAGCACCACCTCGCTATGGCTGGGCACCTCCAGGTTCACGGTTTTGCACTTGGCCAGCCGCACGCCCTCTCCGGCATAGAGGCCGGCGAACAGCCATTCGCTCAGCTGCACCGGGATCGGGGTGGCCGCCGCCATCACCAGCAGCGGATGCACGCCGATCGCGATCGCGATCTCCAGCTTCTTGCCCATGGCCGCCGCCTTGCGCAGGTGGCGGGCGCCGCCGCGCACGCTCAACCAGTGCACGGTCATGGTGTTGATCGACTGCTGCTGCAGCCGGTACACGCCCACGTTGGGGGTGCCGGTTTCCGGGTCCTTGGTGATCACCAGGCCGAGCGTGATGATCCGGCCGGCATCGCCCGGCCAGGGGCGCAGCAGAGGCAGGGCATCGAGATTCACCTGCTGCCCCTTGAACACCTGCTGGTGGCAGGGGGGCGTGAGGTCCAGATCCGGCCGCGCCTTGAGCACATCCAGCAGCACCGAACCAAAGCGCACCGCTTCCCGTGCCCCCTTCGGCGGGCGTGGTTGCTGCAGCAGCGCCAGCCGCTCGCCAAGGGCCTCGAGCTCCTCGGGCCGCTCCATACCCATGCTCCAGAGCACCCGTTCCTGGGTCCCAAGCAGGTTGATCGCCACCGGCATGGCGGAGCCGATCACGTTCTCGAACAGCAGCGCCGGCCCGCCGCAGCTGAGCACCCGATCAGCGATCGCCGCCAGCTCCAGATCCGGATCCACCGGCGCCTTGATCCGGCGCAGCTGGCCGCGCTGCTCGAGAAGGTCGAGAAAACCGCGCAGGTCTCGGCGGCTGCGCGGGCCCAGGGCTGCGGAGGGGCTCGGCATCGTCGGGGTCCTGCGCCAGCACGTGTTGCCATCATCCCCATGTCCCATCGGCACTGCGAGCCGTTGGGGCCGCTGCTACCGCTCGGACCCCTCAAGACTCCGGCAAACCCCCCGGTGCCGCCTGCCTAGGGTTCGCTGCCAGTGCGCTTCGCAGCCGTGCAGATCTCTTATTTCCACACCTCCGAAGCGGTGCCGCCGGTGCTGCCCGTTGCCGAGGGCGGTCCAGACGCCGCAGTGGTGATTGATGTGCTCCGCGCCACCACCACCATCGCCTGGTCGCTCCAGAACGGCGCCGAGGCGATCCAGGCCTTTGCCGATCTGGGCGAATTGGAGGCCGCTGCCGCCGCCTGGCCCGCCGACCGCTGCCTGCGGGCCGGGGAGCGGGGCGGCAAGCGGGTGGAGGGCTACGACCTGGGCAACTCGCCCCTGGCGGTGACCCCGGAG
This sequence comes from uncultured Synechococcaceae cyanobacterium, assembly GCA_903934375.1. Classification (GTDB taxonomy): domain Bacteria; phylum Cyanobacteriota; class Cyanobacteriia; order PCC-6307; family Cyanobiaceae; genus Vulcanococcus. The sequence continues at coordinate 35,498 of CAIZNP010000236.1, read as the reverse complement.
CTGGTCACGGGCAAGCGCATCTTCATCAGCACCACCAACGGCACCCGTTCGCTGCAGGCGGTGCGTCCGGTGCCGTTGCTGCTGACAGCCTGCCTGCCCAATCGCACGGCGGTGGCACGCCGGTTGGTGGAGGCCGGTGCCGAGCGTGTGTGGATTGTCGGCAGTGGCTGGGAGGGCGACTACTCCCTTGAGGACAGCCTGGCAGCGGGCGCGGTGGCCTCGGCGGCCACCGAACTGGCCGTGGCGCCCCACGTGGGTGTGCGCTTCGGTAACGACGAGATGCTGGCCGCGCTCGCCCTCTGGCAGCAGTGGCATCACGACACCGAAACCTGTCTGCGGGCGGCCAGCCATGGCCAGCGCCTGATCGGCATCGGCAACCACGATGCGGATTTCGCCTGCTGTGCGGCCGTCGACAGCCTGACGCTCGTGCCGCTGCAGACCAGCCCCGGTGTGCTGCAGGCGAGCTGAGACGGCGGTCTCGCCGCTGGCATTGGGCCCATTGCCGGGCCCTTTACAGTGCCTGCGACGGCAAGACGGTTGCGGTGACAAGCTTTCTGGCGGCAGCGATTCAGCTCACCAGCACGTCGGATCCCGAACTCAATTTCGCTGGCGCCGAGGAGCAGATCGAACTGGCCGCCCGGCGCGGCGCTGAGCTGGTGGGTCTGCCTGAGAATTTCGCCTTCATGGGCGACGACGAGCGCCGCCTGGAGCTGGCCCCCAGCCTGGCGGAGCGGGCGCAGCGCTTCCTTGTCACCATGGCTCGCCGCTACCAGGTGACGCTGTTGGGTGGCGGCTATCCGGTGCCAGCCGGCGAGCGGCTCACCAGCAATCGCGCTGAGCTGGTGGGCAAGGACGGTCAGATCCTCGCCACCTACGACAAGATTCACCTCTTCGATGTGGATCTGCCTGACGGCAACACCTACCGCGAGTCGGCCACGGTGATGCCCGGTCGGGAGCTGCCCCCTGTGGTGGATGTGCCCGGGCTCTGCAGCGTCGGCCTGTCGATCTGTTACGACGTCCGCTTCCCTGAGCTTTACCGCCATCTGGCCGGCGCCGGTGCCGATGTGCTGTTCATTCCGGCGGCGTTCACCGCTTTCACCGGCAAGGACCACTGGCAGGTGCTGCTGCAGGCCAGGGCCATCGAGAACACCACTTACGTGGTGGCCCCGGCCCAGACCGGCAACCACGGCAACCGACGCCAGACCCATGGCCACGCCTTGGTGATCGATCCCTGGGGCACCGTGCTGGCGGACGCCGGCGTGGTGCCGGGACTGGCTGTGGCTTCGGTGGATGTGGGCCATCGCCAGCGCATCCAGGCCCAGATGCCGAGCCTGCAGCATCGCCGCCCTGCCCTGTTCTGAGCCGGTGATGCCGCCTTCACCACAGCGCCGCTTCCGGCAGCAGGCCCGGCCGCCGGGCCTGCTGCTGCTTGCCGCTGCCCTGCCCCTGTCGGTCCTGGCCAGCCTGCCGGCCTGGGCTGCCAGTGCTCTCTCCGCCTGGCGCTTCAGCGGTGACGGCGTTCTGGAGCTGCGCACCGCCCCCGCTGCTGTGCTGCAGGCCTTCTACGAGGAAGGGCGTGCCGGCGTTGGGCCGCGGGTGTGGATCGATCTTCCCGGGGCCCCCCAGCGCACCCGCACCATCCCCGGCACCGGCGCCGTGCGCCAGGTGCGGGTGGGCCGTCCCGGAGAGGACACCACCCGGCTGGTGTTTGAGTTCCAGCCCGGTACGCCCCTGGATCCCAGCCGGCTGCGACTGGTGGGGACCAGCGCAGACCGCTGGCGGATGGAGCTGGGCGCGGCGGCGGCCGCCGCGGACGCGATCGGTGAGGGTGATCTCGAGGCCGCCACCCCGGTTCCCAGTTGGCGTGCCCAGGTGCCGTGGCAGCCACGTTTGCCCCAGGGATCGCCGCTAGCGGCGAGCGGCCTTCCGGACGTGCCCCGCGGCCGCTACACGATCGTGATCGACCCCGGTCACGGCGGTCCGGATCCCGGTGCGGTGGGCATCAACGGCCTGCGCGAGACCGATGTGGTGCTGGACGTCAGCCTGCAGCTGGCCCAGCTGCTCCAGGCGAAGGGCATCAACGTGCTGCTCACCCGCACCTCCGAGGTGGACGTTGACCTGCCGCCGCGGGTGGCGCTCGCCAATAACAGCCGGGCCGATCTGTTCCTCAGCATCCACGCCAATGCCCTGAGCATGGCGCGACCGGATGTTAACGGGATCGAGACCTTCTATTTCGAGAACAGCCGCTCGCGGGCCCTGGCCCAGGCGGTCCAGGAGCAGGTTCTGGCCATCTCCCCCGGCAGTCCCGACCGGGGAGCGCGCGCTGGGCGCTTTTTCGTGATCCGTCGCACCGTGATGCCCTCCGCCCTGGTGGAGATGGGGTTCGTGACCGGCTCCCTCGATTCCCCGCGCCTGGCTGATCCCGCCTTCCGGCGCCGTCTTGCCGTGGCGCTGGCCAACGGGCTGCTGCGCTATCTGGTGGCCAATCCATGAGCGATGGCGACCGGATTCTCCAGCGCGCAGCCCCGATCGGCATTTTTGATTCGGGGGTGGGTGGTCTGAGTGTCTGGCGCCAGGTCGTGCACCATCTGCCCTGTGAGTCGGTTCTATACCTCGCCGATCAGGCGCATGTGCCCTACGGCAATCGTTCCGCCGCTGAGATCCAGCACTTCTGCCTGGCGGTGGCCGATCAGCTTGTGGGCCAGGGCTGCAAGGCGCTCGTGGTGGCCTGCAACACTGCCTCCGCCGTTGCCCTGCAACCCCTGCGGCGGCGTTATCCCGATCTGCCGATCCTCGGTCTTGAGCCGGCTGTGAAGCCCGCTGTGGCGCTCACCCGTTCGGGCGTCGTGGGTGTCATGGCCACGCCGGCCACCTTTCAAGGGCAGCTGTACCGCGCCACCGTCGGCCGCCATGCCAGCGATGTTCGTGTGGTGGAGCAGGTCTGCATCGGCCTGGCGGACCTGGTGGAGCAGGGGGAGCTGGAGGGGGATGACTGTGATCACACCCTGCGCTGTTTCCTGGAGCCGATGCTGGCGGCCGGTGCCGACACGATCGTGCTGGGTTGCACCCACTATCCCTTCGTGATCGAGGCCATTCGGCGCCTGGTGGGTCCGAGCCTGGCGGTGCTGGACCCTGCTCCGGCGGTGGCCCGTCACCTGGGGGAGGTGCTGCGGCAGCGCGGCCTGGCTCTGCCACCGGATGGCGATGCCGGCAGCCATCGCTTCTTCACCACAGGCGATGAGCAGGCCTTCGACCGGGCTGTTGCCCGTCTGGTGGGTGCCCATTGCCGCAGTTCCTCCCTGCGCTGGCTGGAGTCCGCCGAAGCCTGCCCCCAGCTGTTGGGTCTCTGAGCCTGCGGCCCATGGTCCGAGCCTTCTAGGATCGCCGCACCGCAGGGGGACATGGCCACCGTTGCAGAGCTGTTACAGCCCGTCGAGGCCGACCTCGAGGCTCTGCTGAGCGATCTGCGCAGCCTGATCGGCGCTGGTCACCCGATTCTCCAGGCTGCTGCCGAACACCTGTTCAGCGCCGGCGGCAAGCGCCTGCGCCCCGGCATCGTTCTCCTGATCTCCCGGGCGCTCTCGCCTGACGGCGAGCTGAGCAGCCGGCACCGGCGTCTGGCGGAGATCACTGAAATGATCCACACCGCCTCGCTGGTGCACGACGACGTGGTGGACGAGGCCTCCACCCGCCGTGGTGTGGACACCGTCCACAGCCGCTTCAATCATCGTGTTGCCGTTCTGGCGGGCGATTTCCTGTTCGCCCAGGCCAGCTGGCACCTCGCCAACCTCGACGATCTGGAGGTGGTGAAACTGCTCAGCCGCGTGATCATGGATCTGGCTGATGGCGAGGTGCGCCAAGGCCTGTTCCGCTACGACACCGGGCAGAGCTTCGAGACGTACCTCGAGAAGAGCTACTGCAAAACCGCTTCCTTGATCGCCAACAGTGCCCGTGCTGCCGGGGTGCTCAGCAGTCTGCCGTCCTCCCAGCTGGATGCGCTCTACCGCTTCGGCCGCCAGCTCGGGCTGGCCTTCCAGGTTGTGGACGACATCCTCGACTTCACGGGCAGCGATCAACAGCTGGGCAAGCCTGCAGCCAGCGATCTGGCCAGTGGCTACCTCACAGCCCCGGCGCTCTATGCCCTCGAGGAGCGCCCATCGCTTGCCGGATTGATCGACCGGGAGTTCAGCGAAGCCGGCGACCTTGTTCAGGCCCTCGATCTCGTGCGCGGCAGCAGTGCCATTCAGCGATCCCGCACCTTGGCTGAAAGCTTCGCCAACGAGGCCCGTGATGCCCTCACCTGGCTGCCACCATCCGATTCGCGTAGTGCTCTGCTGGCGCTGCCCGAGTATGTGCTGAGCCGGCTGTACTGACGCGACCTTCTGTCAGCGCAGGTCCATCTCAGCCAAGCTCCGTGAGCACGGCTTCGAGGCTGTTCAGAAACCGGTCGATGCCGGGGTAAAGGACGCCAAGCTCTGCGGCCTCTGCCTGTGCGTCGTCAATGTTGAGAAGCTGCGGCGGCAGCACATACACCCGGCATCCCGCTGCCAGCGCTGCCTGTGCGCCCGCCGGTGAATCCTCAAAGGCCCAGCAGTCGCTGCTGTTCACCCCAAGCCGCTGAGCGGCCAGAAGGAACACGTCCGGTGCCGGTTTGCCTGCCAGCAGGTCTGGATCATCACCATGCACCCGCGCCTCGATCAGCGCCAGCCAGGGATGTGGCCCCGTTTTGAGAGCAACCGCCGCCTGGGAACTGCTGGTGGCCAGGGCCATCGGAATGCCCCGCGCCTGGAGGCGGCTCACCAGCTCCGCCGCGCCGGGCATCGGCTTGGCGTGGATCAGCAGCGCTTCGGCAATCGGCTGGCGCACCGCAAGCAGCTCATCCCGGCCGGGGGTGGCGAGTCCGCTGGCGTCGATCCACTGCAGGACCTGCTCCGCGCAGTCCAGCCGGCGCCGGCCGCGCAGGGCCAGCAGTTCCTGCGGCGTGAGCGATCGTCCGAACCGGCTGGCGGCCTGCTGCCAGGCCGCGGCGTGCAGAGGCTCGGTGTCGAGCAGCAGCCCGTCGAGATCGAAGAGGCAGGCAGCCGGCAGACCCATCGCACCATCCTGCAACGGCCGCTCGTTCGACACGTTTGACTGGATGCTGATGGGCCCCAGGGCGTGACGCGCAAGCTCCTTTTCCCTCTGCTGGCGCTGCTGCCCCTGTCGCTGCTCGCCGAGCAGCGAGGCGCCTCCGATCTGCTGGTGTTCGTGCTGGCCGGTGCGGGGATCATCCCCTTTGCTCTGCTGCTCAGCCAGGCCACCGAGGCCATCGCCGAGCGCAGCGGCCCCACCGTGGGCGCCCTGTGCACCGCCGTGTTCGGTAACTTCGCCGAGCTGATCATTGCCATCACCGCCCTGCGCCAGGGGCTGATCGATGTGGTGAAGGCCAGCATCACCGGCGCGATCCTTTCGGATGTGCTTCTGGTCACGGGCATGGCGATGCTGTGCGGTGGCCTGCGCTATCCCGAGCAGTACTTCCAGCCGGCGGTGGTGCGCACCAACGGCGCCGCCATGACCCTGGCGGTGATCGCCCTGGCCCTGCCGGCCGCCCTGATCTCGACCTCCGGCATCGATGACGTGGTGGCGATCCACGGCCTCTCGCTCACAGTGGCCGCGATCCTGATCCTGATCTACCTGCTCACGCTGGTCTTCTCGCTGGTCACCCACAATCACCTGTTCGAGCCGCCCCATCTGCTGCTGGAGGAGGGCGACGCGGAGGCCCATGGCCAGCCAGGTTCGGGCCTGCTCCCCTGGATCGCCCTGCTGCTGTTCAGCACTGCCGGTCTGGCGCTGCAGTCGGAGGTGTTCGTGACCAGCCTCCAGCCCGCCACCGCTGCGCTGGGCCTCTCGCCGCTGTTCACCGGTGTGATCGTGATCCCGATCGTGGGTGGCTTCTCGGAATACGTGCCGGCGGTGCGCGGTGCTCTGCGCAATCAGATGGATCTGCCGCTGCAGCTGGCGATGGGCTCCAGCCTTTTGGTGGCGTTGCTGATGGCGCCGGCCCTGGTGCTGACCGCCTCCGCCATCGGTCAGCCGATGGACCTGGATTTCACCGGATTCGAGGTGATCGCTCTGGGGCTGGGGGTGTTGATTGTCAATCTGGTGAGCATCGATGCCCGCTCCAACTGGCTCGAGGGGGTGCTGCTGCTGGCCACCTACGCCATCCTGGCCACCGCTTTTTTCTATTACCCAGCCTGAAGGGCACCGGCGGGATCCCCCGAGCCCACGGGTTCACACCAGCGGATTGCGAGCGATCCTTTCGGCTTCGCTGCAGACCTTCACGGATCGCGCCGTTGTGCTGGTATCAGCCCGGGATGGCGGCTTGAATGCCGCTCTGCACCCTTCCTCTCGCGCTGGCGATGACCGAGCCGTCCACCTCTGCGCCCGCCACGCCAGCTCCCGTTCCCGTGTCCGCCACGATCGAATCGGTGCTGCAGGAACAGAGACTGTTCCCGCCGCCGGCTGATCTTGCCGCCCGGGCCGCCATCGGTTCGATGGACGCCTACCGCGCGCTCTGCGAACGCGCCGCGGCTGACCCCGACGGCTTCTGGGGGGAGCAGGCCCGCAGCCAGCTGCATTGGTTCGAGCCGTTCCACACGGTGCTCGATTGGAGCCATCCCCCCTTCGCCCGTTGGTTCGAGGGGGGCACCACCAACCTCTCGACCAACTGCCTCGATCGTCACCTCAGTGGCCCCCGTGCCGACAAGACAGCCCTGATCTGGGAGGGTGAACCCGGTGACAGCCGCACCTTCACTTATCGAGAGCTGCATGCCGAGGTGTGCAGGGCGGCCAATGCCCTCAAGGCCCTCGGCATCGGCAAAGGCGACCTGGTGGCGCTCTACATGCCGATGGTGCCGGAAGCGGCCATCGCCATGCTGGCCTGCGCCCGCATCGGTGCCCCCCATTCGGTGGTGTTCGGAGGATTTTCTGCGGATGCGCTGCGTGATCGCTTGATCGATGGTGAGGCCCGGCTGGTGATCACGGCCGATGGCGGCTTCCGCAAGGACAAGCCGGTGCCGCTCAAGCCGGCGGTGGATGAGGCACTGGCGGCCAACGGCGGCGCCGCCAGCGTTGCGCATGTGCTGGTGGTGCGGCGCATCGGTGCAGCGGAAGGCGCCGGCGACTCCTGTGTGATGCAGGCCGGCCGGGACCTCTGGTGGCACGAATTGGTGCAGAGCCAGAGCAGCGACTGCCCGGCCGAGCCGATGGCCAGCGAAGACCGCCTCTTCGTGCTCTACACCTCCGGTTCCACCGGCAAGCCCAAGGGGGTGGTGCACACCACCGCCGGCTACAACCTCTGGGCCCATCTCACCTTCCAGTGGATTTTCGACATCAAGGAGAACGACATCCACTGGTGCACCGCCGATGTGGGCTGGATCACCGGCCACAGCTATATCGTCTACGGCCCGCTCTCCAATGGCGCCACCACGGTGATGTACGAGGGGGCGCCGCGTCCGTCCAAGCCGGGCGCCTTCTGGGAGGTGATCCAGAAACACCGCTGCACGATCTTCTACACCGCTCCCACGGCGATCCGCGCCTTCATGAAGAGCGGCCGTGAGGTTCCCGACCAGTACGACATGAGCTCCCTGCGCATCCTCGGCACGGTGGGGGAGCCGATCAACCCGGAGGCGTGGATGTGGTACCGCGATGTGATCGGCGGCAATCGCTGTCCTGTGGTCGATACCTGGTGGCAGACCGAGACCGGCGGGGTGATGATCAGCCCGCTGCCGGGAGCGACCCCCACCAAGCCAGGATCGGCCACGTTGCCTCTGCCCGGCATCGTGGCCGACATCGTCGACAAGGATGGCAACTCACAGGCCGCTGATCAGGGTGGATACCTCGCCATTCGCAGGCCCTGGCCTGGGATGATGCGCACGGTGCATGGCGATCCGGAACGTTTCCGCAGGAGCTACTGGGAGGAGATCCGCCCGGCCGATGGCTCGTATCTCTACTTCGCCGGTGACGGTGCCCGCCGCGATGCTGACGGCTACTTCTGGGTGATGGGCCGGGTCGATGACGTGATCAACGTCAGCGGACACCGTCTCGGCACCATGGAGATCGAGAGTGCTCTGGTCAGTCATCCCGCTGTGGCCGAGGCTGCAGTGGTGGGCCGTCCTGACGACCTCAAGGGTGAGGGCATCGTTGCCTTCGTGACGTTGGAGGCCGGTCGCTGCGGCGACGACGCACTGAACTCAGAGCTGCGGGCTCATGTGGGCAAGGAGATCGGCCCAATCGCCCGTCCAGATGTGATCAGGTTCACCGATGCTCTGCCCAAGACCCGCAGCGGCAAGATCATGCGCCGCATCCTGCGCGCCCTGGCCGCCGGCCAGGAAGTAAGCGGCGACACCTCCACTCTCGAGGATCGTTCTGTCCTCGATACCTTGCGTGTGTGAACCGTGCAACGGCGCTGATTCTGCTTGCGGGCTTCGTGCTGCGTGGGCTGTTGGCGCTCATCCTGCCGCCGGGATACGACGAGAGCTATTACCTCTTCTACGGGCAGCATCCTGCTCTGAGTTACTTCGACCATCCCCCGGCCGTCGCGCTCTGGTCCGGTCTGGGGCAGGTTCTGCCATCCCTCCTTCGACTTGAACCGGTGCTGGCCCTGCGGCTGCCGGGCCTGTTTAGCTACACCGCCTCCCTGGCGCTGCTGGCCTCGGCGACCGGTCGCTGGTTCGGCGCCAGAGCCGCCTGGATCGCGGCTGCCCTCGGCAGCCTCTCGCCGCTGCTGCTGGCCTGTGGCGGTCTGCTGCTTCTGCCCGACAGTCCGCTTCTCCTGATGATGAGCGTGCTGCTGTGGTGGCTGTCGAGGCATCCGCTGCATGCCCCACGCCGCGCCTGGGAATCCCTGCTGTTCGGCCTGATCCTTGGGGCACTCTGTCTGGCTAAATATCAGGGTCTGCTGCTGGTGCTGACCCTGGCGCTGCTGCGCCTGTTCGATTCCCTGCGGCAACGGCAGCTGCGCTGGCGCGACACGGCTCTGGTGTTGCTGGGCTTTGTGGCGACCAGCGCGCCCCTGTGGATCTGGAATGCACAGAACGACTGGGTGTCGTTCACCTTCCACTCCGGCCGTTCGGCATCGACCGTGTTCCACTGGCAGGGGCCTCCTCTGTTCCTGCTCAGTCAGCTCGCTTTGCTGTTTCCCAGCATCGGTGTGCTGCTGCTGCTTGCCTTGCTGCGCGGCCCGGGGCGTCTGCTGCAGGCGCTGGCCTGGCCCCAGCTCCTGCTGTTCCTGCTCCTGTCGGGACGGATGCAGGTGCTGGCGAGTTGGCTGGTGCCGGCTTGGTGGTTGCTGCTTCCCCCGGCAGCAGCCCTGCTGGCCAGGCCGGGCCTTTGGTCACGGCTGTGGCTTCGGCTGCTGGTGGTCGTAACGGCTCTGGCCTCCCCTGTCCTGAGCCTGGCTGCAGCGGCCCATGTGCGCTGGGGGTTCGCTTCGGCGCTGGTGCCACCCGCCGCCGATACCTCCGGCCAACTGCTGCAGCCGGATGCCCTGCGCTCCCAGCTGAGCCGGCATCCAGCCATCTGGAAGGCGTTGCTGGACGCCGAGGTGATCGGCTCCAACCGCTATGAGCTGCCGGGGTTCCTGGCTCTGGCGCTGCAGGGTCGGACCCGGGCGCAATTCACCACCTATTCCGGCGACAATCGCGGCTTCGATCATTGGCGTCAGCACCTCAACCCCCGTGCCAGCCGTGGGGTTCTGTTCGCCGTCGTTGGCGACTACGCACCGATCAGCAGCCTGGCAGTTCCGTCTCCGGATCAGCGCTGGCAATTCGGCCCCCTTCGTCCCCTGGGCCAGGTGGTGGTCCGGCGTGGCGGCCGACCGGCGGCCACCCTGGAGTTCTACGGATTTGATCCTTCACTGGTCAGGAGCGGTCGATCGCTCCCCTGAATGCCTGGCCGGGCTCGCTGCGTGACAGCACCGGTTCGATCAGCAGCCGTTCTGTTGCTTCGATGTCCAGCCCGGGGCCGTAGAGGAAGCCCTGGGCGTAGTCGCAGCCAAGCTCCAGCAGTCGCGCTTCCTTGGTTTCTGTTTCCACCCCCTCTGCCACCACGCTGACGCCGAGGGCTCCGGCCAGGGAGATGATCGCCTGGGCGATGGCTTCATCCTCCGGATCGCTGCCTAGATCGGCCACGAACGACTGGTCGATCTTGAGCAGACCCACCGGGAAGCGCTTGAGATAGAGCAGCGACGAGTAGCCGGTGCCGAAATCGTCGATCGCCAGCTTCAGGCCGAGATGGCGAAGGCCCTGAATGGTGCTTGCCGTCGACTGGATATCCTCCACCAGCGAGGTTTCGGTGATCTCCAGGAAGAGCCGCGATGGCGCGATGCCGCTGCTGGTCAGGATTGGCTGGATCCGTTGCACCAGATCGCCGGCGCTGAGGGTACGGGCGGACACGTTCACTGAAAGCCGCAGATGCTCCAAGCCGGGCAGCTGCTGCCAGCGCCCCAGGGCTCGAGAGGCCGATGCCATCATCCAGAGATCGATGCCTTCGATCAGGCCGCTGTCCTCGGCGGCGGCAATGAAGGCCGAGGGTGGCAGCAGCCCCTGCTGCGGATGCTTCCAGCGGGCTAGGGCCTCGAATCCCACCAGCTGACGATCAGCCAGTCGGATGATCGGCTGCAGGTGGCAGACGATCTCGCCGTTGCCGACGGCATGGCGCAGGGCCTCCTCCAACGCCAGCCGGTCGCGGGCCTCATCGCGCATGCTCGGCTGGAACAAGGCGTAGCGACCCCGCCCAAGGGCCTTGGCTCGGTACATGGCCATGTCGGCGTTCTCGATCAGCAAAGAGGCCGTATCTCCCGGTTGGGCTAGGCAGATGCCCACGGAGGCGGAGTGGCTCAGTTCGGTTCCGGCCACACGAATCGGCCGCCGGATCGCCGTGATGATCCGCTGCGCCAGCTCCGCCGCCGCTTCCGGTTTGCGGGTGCGGGTGATCACGATGAACTCGTCGCCAGAGAGTCGTCCCACCAGATCGTCCCGCCGCACCGAGCGCCGCAGGATTCGGCCCACATGCATCAGCAGCTCATCGCCGGCTGCATGGCCGTGCGCATCGTTCACCCATTTGAAGCGGTCGATGTCGATGAACAGAACGGCGGTGCCGCAAGCGCCATCGTCCGGTGGCTGCTGGGTCCAGCGGCAGAGGCGTTCCAGCACCAGCAGCCGGTTCGGCAGATCGGTGAGCGCGTCATGGCAGGCCTGGTAGGAGGCATCGAGCCGGGCCTGCCGCTCAGCGGAGATGGCTTCGAGCATCCGCAGGCTGAGTTCGATGCTGCGGGCCATGGCGCGTAGTAGAGAGCGTTCTTCGATGTCGAAGGCGTCCCCGAGGCGACCCACCACAAGCAGATTTCCCTCGCCGAGCGGGGCCCAGTAGGTGTTCAGGCGGCCGGCGCCGATGCTCATCTCCGGTGGCCGGCTGCTTGCCAGGCTCTCCAGCTGCTGGCGCTCGTCCCCCGTCATGCCGATGCAGAAACGGATCGTGCCGTCGCTGAGGATGGCTGCCACTTCCGCCTCCACCGATTCCGCCACCCGGTTCACCACATTGCGCAGGTTTTCGGGGTCTTCGGTTGAAAAGGCCGCGAGGATTTCCGACAGCAGGTGGAGTGACCAGGAGGGTTGCATCAGCATCAGCCGATGGCCAGCGTCACCAGCGTCTGGTTGTGGAAGCCGCCGGAGCCGCGGGTGCGGGCAATCTCGCCATAGGTGTAGAAGCCGGCCATGGGGATGCCGCCGCTGCACTGGGCAATCAGATCCGTTTCCTCCTGCACACGCTCCTCGCTGAACACCGAACGCCGCGAGACGCAGTCGAACAGCAGCAGCCCCACCGGTGGTATGCCCTCCAGGGCGGCCACGGCCGCTTCGGTGGACTGTGCTGCCGCCCCCAGCACGGAGTCGAAGTTACCTTCGGTTAGGAAGGCCAGGCCGCCCTGGGGAACTTCCGCCACCATCAGCAGGGAGCCGCTCTCGGCATCACAGCCGGTGATGTGGCGCATCTCAATGCGGTCCCGGCGTCGGATGCCGATCGGGTGGGTAGCGGCGAAGTCGGCGAAGGCCTGGGGGTTGTCACGCACCTCCTGCGGCGGCTGGAAGAAGTCGAGGTAGACCTCAAGTGCCGGTCGGTCGTCGAGCGTGCGCAGCAGTGTCTCGCGGCTGTCGGTCACCAGCATCGGATCACTCACTGGCGTCCAGCCGTGGCTCACGCCCACCCCCAGCGGACGATCGGAGCTGATTGCCGCGGCCACAACGGCGCCGCTCATCACCCTTTGGCGGTGCAGCTGGCGGGTCTGGCGCATGGCCAGATAATCGCCGGCGCAGCCGCCCACCAGGGGTACGTCGATCCCTGATGCGTCATAGGCACCGCGCACCACCTCCATTTGGTCGCCGCCCAGTCCGTCGGAGAGCAGCAGCATCACCGTGTGCTTACGGCGCTCCAGTCGCTCCACGCAACTGGCCGCCTCTGTGGCGGCCTGGCGCAGGCCCTGCTCCTGGCTCTCCCCCCAGCCGGTGCTCACCCGCACCTCCGTTCCCCCCAGAGCCCAGAGCACCAGCGCCTGGGTGAGGGCGCCTGCGGGGGCGATCTCGCCGGAGGTGGAGCAGCCGATCACGTCGCAACCGGGAAGCCGCTGCTGGACTCCATCGGCCAGGCCTTCCAGCGGGTAGCGCGGGGCTGCCAGCACGATCAGCAGCCGTGGGGTGTGTTCGAGCCGAAGCTGGTCCAGGGCCTCTTCGAGGGCACGGTCGGCATCGTCCAGGGTGGATGAGCCCACACGGACCCAGCTCTGCGGTTCATCCATTGCCGTTTGGAGGCCTCATCTTCGGATTGGAGATGACCGTCTTCCCCCATGGTGCCAGGGTTAGGTCTGAACCGTCAGGCCCAGGCGCTGATCAGCTCGGCCAGTTGGTCGATGCCGCGCTGGCGTGCGGGGTCGTCGGCCCACTCTCCGAGCATCTGGCGGCGCAGGCCTGCGCTGCTGGGGGTGAGGTGATCGCCCGGCAGCTCCCGCAACTCGGACTGATCGCCGTTGCGCTCCTGCAGCACCGCCAGCAGGCCTGCGCTCTGATCGATCTTATCCCGGCGGAATCGCACCAGCAGGTTGCGGGTCTGCCCATAGGTGCGCCCCACCTGATCAAGGGTTTCCCTGGGGGAGGGGCTGAACTCGCTGCGGAACTTGAACTGCTGGCCCAGCTCCGCCAGCAGCGGCACCGAGCGCTCCGCCGAGAAGTTGTTGAAGCTCAAGGCCACCAATGCGCGGCTGCCTCGGCCGCCGTCCGGTGCCAGCAGGTGCAATTTGCAGCCCAGGCTGTGGCCCAGGCGCAGTGGCCGCGAGCCATGCTCGCGATCCGCCATCTCGGCGCGGGCCCGGCGGAAGCTCCGCCAGGCGTCGTTGGCCTGGCTCTGGTGATCGAAGCCCGGCACATAGCTCCAGGCGTGCACCCGGAGGCCGCGGGCTGCCACAGCCTCCAGCAGGCGGCGGTAGCTGAGCTGCGGTGTGGCGGCGAGATAACTCCCACCGATGAACTCGATCAGTCCATGGCTCGGGCCAGCCGGTTCGAGAATCCAGAGGTCGTTCTGCTGCTGCCAGCGGAGCTTCACCGTGCGAGGCCTCAGCTCGCCTGCAGACGCCGCAGCGCCTCAAGAGCCTCACGGCGATGGGCCGCTCCATCCAGCAGGTTGTTGAACACGTGCTGGATCACCCCCTGACCATCGATGACGTAAGTGACCCGTCCGGGCAGCAACCCGAGCACCGACGGCACCCCGAAGGACTGGCGCAGCTGATTGCCGGAGTCGACCAGCAGGGGGTATGGCAACTGGTGGCGGGCGATGAAGCGCTGGTGGCTGCCGGCGTCATCGCCGCTCACTCCCCACACCTCGGCGCCGAGGCTCTGCAGATCGGCATGGCTGTCGCGGAAGGCGCAGGCCTCCATCGTGCAGCCCGGGGTGTCGTCCTTCGGATAGAAAAACAGCACCAGGGACCTGCCACCGAGCTGATCGCTGCGGCGCTCAACGCCGTCCTGATCAAGCAGAGCGATCAGCGGTGCCGGATCGCCGCTGGCTAGGGCCTTGGCCACGGGGCATGAAAGCGAAGTTCCAAACCCTAGGCAACCCCTTGCCTCGGCTGGGATCATGGCCGGATTCGCAGCGCGTGCATGGGATCGGAGATCGAGTCCGGCGAGGGGGCTGCCTGGGAGCAGGTGGATCTATTGAGCTTTGCCGGCACACCCCTTGCAGCCCCGTCTGTGTCCCTGCCGGAAACGTTCCTGGAGGCCGCGCCGCCGCTGGCGAGCGAGCAGGCTCCCTCTGGAGTAGTTGAGCCAGATCCGGTTGTCGAGCCCGGCCCGGTTGTGCAATTTCCAGAGCCCGTCCGCATCCCGACAGTGGCCACAGCACCGGCTGATGGGCCGCCGGAGTTGCCCCGTTCAAGTGCGCAGCGCCTGCTCATTCTCGACACCGAGACCACCGGCCTCGATCCACGCCAGCACCAGTGCATCGAGGTGGGTGCCGTGCTCTTCGACGTGCCGCGCCGCGCCGTGCTCAGCCAGATCTCCTTCCTGCTGCCCTGTGACCAGAATCCGGCCCGGAGCGTGAATGGCATTGATCCCGAGGTGAGCCGTCTGCCCCAGCCCTGGCCCCAGGCGCTGGAGTGCTTCGAGGCGATGCTGGCTGCCGCCGATGTGGTGCTGGCTCACAACGCTGCGTTTGATCGCCAGTGGTTCGGCCAGGGACCGCTGCCGGCGATCGACAAGCCCTGGCTGTGCAGCATGGAGGACCTGCGCTGGCCAGCTGAGCGGCAGTTGCGGGCGACCCCGTCCGTGCGTGATCTGGCCCTGGCCTACGGCGTCCCGGTCTGGGCTGCTCACCGCGCCCTCACCGATTGCATCTATCTGGCCCAGGTGTTCGAGCGTTGCCCTGAGCTGGAACGCCTGCTTCAGGCCGGCCTGGAACCGCGCCGCCTCTACCGCGCGCGCCTGTCCTACGAGGAACGCCATAAGGCCCGAGAGGCCGGCTTCCGCTGGAACGAGCCGATCAGCGGTGCCTGGAGTCGACGGCTATCGGAGCAGGAAGCGGCTCTGCTCAGCTTTCCGGTGGTGCCGGTGGAGGATCAGGGTCTGCAACGACGCACGGCCTGATTTGCTTCAGCAACAGGAAGCGGATCCGGCGGTTTCGCCCCAGTCCCCGCGGAGTCGCCACTGTGATGGTGTTCCCAGTGGTCTCGGCCATGCCCTACAGGACCTGCCTGCAGGCCCAGGTGCAGCGCTGGCAGGACACCCGCACCTGGGCGCGCCTGATCCGCGAAGCCGAAGCTCTCTGGCATGTGGATGTGCGCGACCTGCGCCGTCTGGGTGCCCTCGAGCTCTCGCAGCTGCTGGAGGAGGTGCCGCCAAGGCTGCGGCCGAGGGTGAACCGCTGGCTGGCCTGCTATGGCGTCTGCACCCGTCTCGACTGATTGCTGCGCCCGAGCACGTCAGCGTTCGCTGCGGGGTGTGTGCACGCAGCCGAAACATGCCCCCCAGCAAGTATGCAAAAACTGCATGAATTACCGTCTCAATGCAATATGTACATAGGCGTTCATAATGAGTTCATAGGTGGAGATGATCCGCTGCCGATAGCGCTAATCTTACGCGGTTCCTCTGGTACCATTCGGCCCGACGAAGCAAGCCCTGCTACGCCAGCCGCTACGACTCAGTATCACAGTGAGCGCATCCGTTTACCAAAGCTTGCTTGACCGTTCGGATCAGCAGGGTCGTTCACTTTCAAATCTTGCTGCTTACCTGCTGGAGCAAGCCTTGACGGAGCTCTTGCCTAATAAGCCAGTTCAGGATCGCGGAGAGACTCCAACTTCACTACTCCATATTGATCGCTGTCCTGAGCCAATGGCGTTCCACTCCAACAAGCGCTGAGGACCCGTCCACTTACCCACGCAGCTTCTCCAAGCCGGACCGAACCTGTGTCGAACCGTGGGCTGGCCTCAATCGCTGCTATTCGATTTGGCTCTTGATGGCGCAGCGTTTGAAGGAGATCCCGTCATGGGGAGGATCTCATGCATAGCGGTCGGTCCTGCGGATGCTGAGGCAGCTCCTCAGTGCGGCTTTGAGGGAGACCGTGGGGCACCGAGCAGTGTTCGGAGAAGACGGTGACTGCCTCGGCCAAGCTGGGTCGGATCGGCTGGACAATAAAAAAGCCGCCTCGCGGGGAGAAGCGGCTGGTGATGTGGACAGTGCCGGTTGTCCTGAATCGGAGCGGCGGGATTTGAACCCACGACCCCCACTACCCCAAAGTGGTGCGCTACCAAGCTGCGCTACGCCCCGGCAGGAATGAAGTTATCACAGCGTCTTTGGGGCCCTGGCCCGGATCCGGCACAGGAGTAGCGCGTTCAGCTGCTCGCGGTTGCGGCCCGCATAGCCACCGAGACGGAGCTCCCGTGCCAGCTGCCGCAGCTCACGCAGGGTCATCGCCGCCAGCCGCAGCTCCGGCACCCGTCGCCAGGCTCCCGCCGTGACCGGCAGGGTGCTGCCTTCGCGTCCCTGCTGGAAGCCCGCAAGGGCTCCCCCGGCCATCCATTCCGGCACCAGCACGACCAGCACGGCAAGCAGGCCGTACAGCTCCACTAGGCCCCGTGGCAGGGGATGAAGTTGGCGTTGTGGCTTCGGATCCAAGGCCTGGTGGCAGCGCGACGGCGGTGGCGGACACCGCTGACGGCATTGTCCCGCAATCCACTGATCCTGCAGCGTGGCTGGCGCTGGATCAGATCAGTGACCCTTCGGCTGCTCCCTGGCGTGGCGCGTTCAGGCCTGGCCGCGCTGCCGGCGCTCGCTCGCCAGGCGCCTGACGCCAGAGCATCGGCGGTTCCGTCGGCGGGGCCAGGCGCACGAACCAGAACACCAGGGCGAACACCACGCCGAGGGTGGCTAGCAGGCCGATCACCACGGTTCGATCGGGGAGTTGATTCATGGCATCGGCACGTTCAGACCTGATCGGTGCGTACACACTGGATCCTCTGGGGCAGACGCTCCAGGGTGAGCTCATCGCCCATCAGGATCAGGCGCATGCCATCGCCGCTGTAGCGCAGACCGGGCTCATTGGAACTCTCGCGAAAAAAGGTGCTGCGGTAGCGCCCCTGGATCAGCGAGGCCTGGGCGTCATTGCGCTCCAGCACGACCATTCCCTCGGGGCGACAGAGGTAGCGGTCGCGGATGGCGTAGTCCTCCCACCAGGGGGACTGGAGCGGCTCGGCAGGGCTGGCCAGCGGTGCGGCCGCAAGGGCCAGGGTCAGAGCCCCTGCCAGCCGGGCCCGTCGTGGGCCGGTCCGTGTCCCGGGAGCGTGGCGCCTCACAACAGGATCGGGTCGTTGTCGCCACGCAGCACGCAGTGGCTGATCGACCAGTCGTAATGGCTCCACACCGACGCCGGCAGCTGGAAGTTGGCACCCTCGAAGCCGTCCAGCAGCACACCGCTGGGGCGGGCCGAGCAGTAGGGCCTGCTGCCAGGACGGGCCAGGTACTGCTGGTGATGGGTTTCGGCGAAGTAGAAGGGCTGCTCGCTTGCGATCTCGGTGGTGATCGCACCGCGTCCGGCGGCCTGGAGAAGCGTCTGGTAGCGATCCCGGGAGGCCGTGGCGCATTGCAGCAGCTCTGGCGAGTTCACATAGATCGCCGAGCGGTACTGGCTGCCGCTGTCGTTGCCCTGGGCCATGCCCTGGGTGGGGTCGTGGCACTCCCAGAACAACTTGAGCAGATCGCTGAAATCGATGGCGTTGCGATCCCACACCACCCGCACCACCTCGGTGTGTGCGGTGCGGCCGGAGCACACCTCCTCATAGGCGGGGTTGGGGGTGTGGCCGCCGGCGTAGCCCACGGCGGTGCACACCACCCCGGGTAGACGCCAGAACCCTTTCTCAGCGCCCCAGAAGCAGCCGCAGCCGAACAGGGCCTCTTCCTGGATGGTGGTGAGCGGCGCCTTCAGCGCCGTTCCCAGCACCACATGCCGCTCCGCCGTGGTGATCGGTGTGGAACGCCCCGGCAGGGCGGCTTCACGGCTCACCAGGCTGGTCTTGTCGCCGGTCATGGCCTGGAACAGTCCGAACACTGCTCTGCAGCAAGGGGTTCGAGCCTAGGCAGCCCCGTCGCGGGAAGCGGGTTCGAGGGCGATGTGATTCAGCAGGGTGGTGGTGAAGGCGAACAGCAGGAACGGCAGCGACAGCACCAGGATCAGGCCCACCCCCACCAGGGCGAAGATCGGCTTGCTGGCGCCCATCAGGGCAAGGCCGGCCGCCAGGCTCACGATGATCACCAGCATCCAGATCAGGATCTGGCCGTAGATGTCGCCGAAGGTGAGGGTGCAGCGCAGGCGGTAGGGCTGGGCGGGGTCCACGGCGGGCTCCGTCATCAGGGCTATCCCTCCAGCTAAGCCACGGCAGGGCCGCTTGTCCGGCCTGAGCCATCAAGTGTGATGACGCGTGTCATGCCCCGCTGATCGGCTGGCTAGAGGAGCGTGCAATCAGACGGCACGGCTCAGTTGCTGCTCCGCCTGCTCCCGTTCCCACAGCCGCCGGTAGGTGCCGCTGCTGCCAACCAGCTCGCTGTGGTGTCCCTGCTGCACCAGCTGCCCGTTCTCGAGCACCAGGATCCGGTCGCAGGCGGCGGCAGCCGAGAGCTGGTGGCTGATCATCAGCACGGTGCGGTCGTTCTGGCGGCGCACCGAGGCCAGGATCTCGGCGGCTGTGTTGTTGTCCACGCTGGCCAGGGCGTCGTCGAGCACCAGCAGCGGCGCGTCCATCAGCAGTGCCCGGCCGAGGGCGGTGCGCTGCCGCTGGCCACCGCTGAGGGTGATGCCCCGTTCCCCGACCAGGGTGCTGTATCCATCGGGAAAGCCCCGGATATCGCCCTCGAGCCTGGCCTGGATCGCTGCCCGCTCCACCGCCTCCTGCCCCGCCTGCGGTTCGCCGTAGCGCAGGTTGTCGGCCAGGGAGGCCGTGAACAGGTAGCCCTCCTGGGGCACCAGGGCCACCTGGCGGCGCAGATCGGCCAGGTTC
This sequence comes from uncultured Synechococcaceae cyanobacterium, assembly GCA_903934375.1. Lineage (GTDB taxonomy): Bacteria > Cyanobacteriota > Cyanobacteriia > PCC-6307 > Cyanobiaceae > Vulcanococcus. The sequence goes on along the minus strand of CAIZNP010000236.1, from coordinate 16,432 downwards.
AGGCTGGTGACGTCGGTGCCATCGATGAACAGCTGGTCTGCCGGTACCTCCACCATCCGCCCGAGGGCTCGGGCCAGGGTTGTCTTGCCGCAGCCCACCGGACCCACCACCGCCACCAGCTCGCCCGGTGCCAGTCGGAAGCTCACGCCTTTCAGGGCGTCGCGTTCGGCGCCGGCGTAGCGCACGCTGAGTTCACGCGCTTCAACCGCGGCGCCACAGCCGCTGCTGCGAGGCGGAGGTGCCACCGCCCGTGCCGGCGACTGGATGGTCGGCTGTCGCTGCAGGAGCTCCTCCACGCGCTCCAGGCTCACCTGGCCGGTCTGAAAGGTGTTCAGCGTGAAGCCGAGCAGAGCGGTGGGGAACACCAGCCGCTCCACAAACAGGATCAGGGCCACCAGGTCGCCGATCGAGAGGCGGCCGCTCTCCAGCTGACCGCTGCCCAAGGCGAGCAGCAGCAGCAGGCTGACCGAGGAGATGCCCTCCAGCAGCGGGAACAGCGTGCTGCGGGTGCGGGCCAGCTGCAGGGCGTCGTCGCGATAGGAGCGGTTGCGTTCGGCGAAGGCCTGCCGCTCCGTGGTTTCCTGGCCGTAGATCTTGATGGCGCTGATCCCGGAGAGGTCCTCCTGGATCAGATCGCTGAGCTTGGCGAGCGATTGCTGCTGCTGGCGCTGCTGCCGCATCATGCGGCCGCCGAACAGGCGCACCGTGAGCAGCATCAACGGATAGAGCCCAAGCGCCGCCAGGCTCAGCAAGGGGTCAATCGCCAGCATCGCCGGCAGGGTGAGGGCGTAGGCCAGGCCGGTGTTGGTGAGGCTGAGCACGGCGAAGCCCAGCAGGCGCCGCACGTTCTCCACATCGCTGGTGGCGCGGCTGATCACCTCGCCGCTGCCAGTGGTCTGCACCCAACCCGGCTCCTGGCGGAGCATGTGCTCGAAGATCCGCTGCTTGAGATCGGCCTCCACCTGCCGACCCACGCCGAACACGAGCATGCGCGACCAGAGCCGCATGCCTCCCATCAGCGTGGCCAGCCCGATGATCAGCGCCGCCTGACGCAGCACATCGCTGACGGCGAAACCATCCTGCAGATCGTCGATCACACCGCGCACCAGCAGCGGCAGGGCCACGCTCAGCAGATTCACCACCACCAGCACACCGATGCCGATCAGAACGGTGCGGCGGTGTGGCCGCAGGTAGCGCCGGATCAGCCCGAGGCGGAGGGCGGCCATGTGCGGATTCAAGGAGCGGCCAACCTAGGCAGCATGGGCGATGCTGGGCCCGCCCGGACCGCTTCCGATCTGCCCCATGGCCGAGTCGACCCGCGAGCACACCGCCGCTGCAACGCAGGCCCATCCGCTTTATGCGAGCGATCGCGACCTGGTGGATCAGCTGCTGGCCGCCAGCGACCCAAGCGACGGCCAACTGGTGGATCTGGGTCGGCTGTTGCTGCGCTACGCGGGATTCCCAGGAGCCCTCGATCTGCAGGACGATCTGGCCAAGACCCTGCGCCTTTGGGGGCTGAGCCAGGAGCAGCTCAACCAGCGCTGTCGGGCCATCTGGGCCGCCGGCTACCGGCCCGGCGCCGAGGCGGCCCCTCAGGCGGTGGGCTCCGGCTTCGACACCGCTGATCAGGACAGCCCCTGAGCCGCCCCTGGCCTCAGCCCCTCCCACCGCCACCCTGTTCCCTCGCCGCCGATGGCTCCCTCCACCCCCTGGCCTGCCCTGCTGGAGCAGCTGCTCCAGGACCGCCCACTGCAGGCTGCGCAGGCCGAGCAGCTGATGCGCGGCTGGCTGAACGAGGCGATCGAACCGGTGCTCACCGGTGCACTGCTGGTCGCTCTGCGCAGGCGCCAGCCCAACGGCGAGGCCCTGGCCGCCATGGCCCGGGTGCTGCGTCAGGCCTGCCCCCTGCCCGGTCCACGCCCCGATCTGCCGCTGGTCGACACCTGTGGCACCGGTGGCGATGGAGCCAACACCTTCAACATCTCCACGGCGGTGTCGTTTGTGGCGGCGGCCTGCGGCGCCCACGTGGCCAAGCACGGCAACCGCAGTGCCAGCGGCAGTGTCGGCTCCGCCGACGTGCTGGAGGCCGCCGGCCTCAACCTGCAGGCTCCAGCGCAGCGGGTGATTGAAGCCCTGCCTGCGGCCGGCGTCACCTTCCTGTTCGCACCGGGCTGGCATCCCGCCCTGGTGGGGCTGGCACCACTGCGCCGGAGCCTGGGGGTGCGCACGGTGTTCAACCAGCTCGGACCGCTGGTGAATCCGCTGCAACCCGATTTCCAGGTGCTGGGTGTCGGCGCTGCCCACCTGCTCGACCCGATGGCCGATGCCCTGGCGGCGCTGGGGCTGGAGCGGGCGGTGGTGGTGCATGGCCACGGCGGCCTTGATGAGGCCTCGCTCTCCGGCCCCAGTGACCTGCGGCTGATCGAGGCGGGGCAGGTGCGTGCCGAGTGCCTCGATCCCGTCAGCCTCGGGCTGACGCCGGCTCCGCTCGAGAGCCTGGTGGGCGGTGATGTGGCCGCCAATCGCGCCATCCTCGAAGCGGTGCTGCAGGGGCAGGGCACCCCGGCCCAGAGCGAAGTGGTGGCCCTCAACGCGGCCCTGGTGCTCTGGGCTGCAGGTCGGGCCGCCAGCGTGGCGGAGGCTGTTCCTCTGGCTCAGGCGGCCATGGCCTCTGGCGAAGCCTGGCAACGGTTGGTGGCCCTGCGGGATGCCCTGGCCTGAGTGGTGCAGGTCCCTGCGGGATGATGACCACCATGACGATCGCTTCCCCCTCCACCCCTGCGCTGCTGGTGCTGGCCGATGGCCTGGTGCTGCGCGGAGAAGCCTTCGGTGCCAGCGGCACCGCCATCGGTGAGGTGGTGTTCAACACCGGCATGACCGGCTACCAGGAGGTGATGACCGATCCCAGCTACTCCGGGCAGCTGGTCACCTTCACCTACCCCGAACTGGGGAACACCGGCGTGAATGCGGCGGATCAGGAGGCGGATGCCCCACAGGTGCGTGGTGTGATCGCCCGTCAGCTGGCACCTCAGCCCAGCAGCTGGCGCAGCGAGGGGACCCTCGAGTCCTGGTTGCAGCGCCATAACGTTGTTGGTATCTCCGGCATCGACAGCCGCGCCCTGGTGCGGCATCTGCGCGAAGGCGGTGCCATCAACGGCGCCATCAGCAGCGATGGCAGCACGCCGCAGCAGCTGCTGGAGCGGGTGCGCTCCGCCCCCTCCATGGCCGGCCTGAATCTGGCGGAGCGGGTCAGCACCCCCACTCCCTACGACTGGACGTCGCTCTGCAGCGCTGGCTTTGATCAGCGCCCCCAGCCCTCGCCGGAGCGCCCCTACAAGGTGGTGGCGATCGATTTCGGCATCAAGCGCGCCATCCTCGAGCGCCTGGCGGCCCATGGCTGCGCCATCACCGTGCTGCCCGCCGATGCCAGCCTCGCGCAGGTGCTCGCCCTCGAGCCTGAGGGGGTGTTTCTCTCCAACGGCCCGGGCGACCCGGCGGCCGTGAGTGCCGGCATCGCCCTGGCGCGGGGCCTGGTGGAGCAGGTGGATCTGCCGGTGTTCGGCATCTGCCTGGGTCACCAGATCCTCGGCCTGGCTCTCGGCGGCAGCACCTACAAGCTCGGCTACGGCCACCGCGGCCTCAACCACCCCTGTGGCAGCACCGGTCTGGTGGAGATCACCAGCCAGAACCACGGCTTCGCCCTCGATGCCGCGTCCCTGCCGGTCGACCAGGTGGAGGTGACCCACGTCAACCTCAACGACCGCACCGTGGCCGCCCTGGCCCATCGCCACAAGCCGATCTTCGGCGTTCAGTACCACCCTGAGGCCAGCCCCGGTCCGCATGACGCTGACCACCACTTCGGACGGTTCGCCGCACTGATGGCTGAACGACGCTCCTGAGCGATTCGCCTCTGTTGCAGATCACCGCATCCGTGCTGTGGGCGTTCCCAATACGGAAACGGTCACTACACTTCGGTCGCGCTTGCCACGGAGCCAGGAGTCATTACCGAACTGCAGCGATTGACCGTGTCCCTGCGGGGTGGCTTTGAACAGCAGGACGGCTGCATGCTGTTCAGCTTCACCGGCCAGTTGGACGCTTATTCCGATAAGCAGTTTCTCGGCTTCATCGCCGATCACCTCACCAGCACGCCCCAGCCGCTGGTGATCGACCTCAGCCGCATCGATTTCATCGATTCCTCCGGCCTCGGCGCGCTGGTGCAGCTGGCCAAGCAATGCAACGACCAGGGCCTGCAATTCCTGGTGGTCGGCAATGCCCGCGTGGTGCAGACGGTGAAACTGGTGAGGCTTGAGGAGTTCCTCCATCTCCAGCCCGACCTCAACACCGCCCTCGGCTCCATCGCCGCCTGAGTCCAGCGCCGCCTGGCTGGCAACCCTTCAGAGTCCAGAGCTCCAGAGCCCAGCGCTGCACAGCAAGCTCGGGCCCCTGCAGCTCGCCTGGCTGGGGGATGCAGTCTGGGAGCTTCATCAACGGCTGCGTCACTGCCGCCAGCCGGGGCGCAGCGCTGAACTGCACCGTGCCGTTGTGGCCGAAGTCCGCGCCGATGCCCAGGCTGCGGCCCTCGATCGGCTCGAGCAGCGCGGTCTTCTGACCGACGAGGAGCTAGAGCTGGTAAGGAAGGGGCGCAACCGGGCTGGCCGGGGCCCCCGTCGCGGGGAATCGGGGATCTATGGCCGAGCCACAGGATTTGAGACAATGGTTGGCTGGCTGTTTCTGCGGAACCCCAGTCGGCTTGCTCAGCTGCTGGATCGACTTGAGGACGCCGACCCATAACCCATCTGCCTGTCTGCCATGAGCCCCCGTTTTGATCGTCGAAGGGACCAGGGCCAGGGCTCGGGGGCCGGCACCGGCAGACCCTTCCGTGGGCCACGGCCGTTCAAGCCCCGTGGTGAGTGGCGTCCGGAGGGTCCTGAACGCGAGGGGCGCCCTGAGCGCCGTTTCGATGGCCCCCGCTCGGAGGGATCGCGCTTCGATGGTCCCCGCCCGGACGGTGCCCGCTTCGATAGCTCCCGCGGCGACCGTCCCCGTCCCGGCTCCGGCCGGCCCGAGCGCCGTCCTGATGGCCGTCGTCCCGACCCGCGCCGCCCTGATGCCCGCCGTCCCGATGCACGCCGCAGTGAAGGGCGTCGCCCCTTCAGCAGCGCTCAGGCCGAGGGCCGCCCGCCCTTCCGTGCTGGTCGCCCCCTGGGTCGGCCCCAGCTGGGCGAGAGCCGCGGCCCCGCCCGTCGCCCCGAACGCGCTGAGCGCGACGGTGGTCGTGAGGGCGGCCGCGACTGGGGCCGCGATGGTGGCCGTCCCTACGGCCGCGATTCCCGAGATGGACGCAGGGATCTGGCCCGCCAGGGTGCTCGGCCGATCGCCGTGGAGGTTCCCGCTGGTGAAGCCGAACGCTTCCAGGCAGGCCCGGCCGATGATCTGATCTGGGGGCGCCATGCTGCCCAGGCGGCACTGGAGAGCGATCGGCCGATCCATCGCATCTGGTGCACACCGGAACTGCGCTTTCAGCCTCGTTTCCTGCAGTTGCTGCGCGAGGCCAAGGCCGGTGGCGTTCTGGTGGAGGAGGTCACCTGGGCACGCCTCGGCCAGCTCACCGATGGTGCCGTGCACCAGGGCATCGTGCTGCAGGCGGCTGCAGCCGACACCCTCGACCTCGGCACCTTGATCGATGGCTGCCGCAACCTGGGCGAACCGGCGCTGCTGATGGCCCTCGACGGCATCACCGATCCTCACAATCTCGGCGCGATCGTGCGCAGCGCCGAGGCTCTCGGCGCCCATGGCCTGGTGCTGCCCCAGCGCCGCAGCGCCGGCCTCACCGGTTCGGTGGCCAAGGTGGCTGCCGGTGCCCTCGAGCATCTGCCGGTGGCGCGGGTGGTGAATCTCAACCGCTCCCTCGAGACGCTCAAAGAGGAGGGCTACCGCGTGATCGGCCTGGCGGGCGAGGGCAGCGTCTCGCTGAGTGAGGCCGATCTCGACGGACCTCTGGTGATCGTCACCGGCTCGGAGGGCTCCGGTCTGTCGATGCTGACGCGCAAGCACTGCGACCAGCTGGTGCGCATCCCCCTGCGGGGCTCCACCCCGAGCCTCAACGCCTCGGTGGCCACGGCGATGGTGCTCTACGAGGTGGCCCGCCGCGGCTGGATGAAGCAGATCAGCGGCTCCGCTCCGGCGCCGCGGATCGTGCGCCCGCAGCTGCCGGCTCCCGCCGCTTTACCCGTCGCCGCTCCGCTGGAGTCCGATGTGCCCGTTGCCCAGCTGGTTGACCTGGATCACGACGACGTGAAGCACGAGGTCACCATCGGCCAACGTCTGGCTGACCCCTCCGAGGAGCCCATGGCAGCTGGCTTGGAGCTGACGGAGTCAGCGGTGCCGGACACGGAGCTCTGCGAGGCAGAGACGCTTGCGCCGGCCGCGCTGCCAACCCAGGCGGACAGCGCTTCTGCTGCGACCAGCCATCCCGAGCTCATCCCCGCTCTGGAGCTTGGTCTCAGCCCCGCTCCGGCTCCGGGATTCAGCGGCGACATTCAGCTCTGAGTCCGACCATTCGCCACCCTCCCGGCCACAATGGCCACACTCCTCACTGCCCCGATGAGCAGCCTCATTCAGCCCTTTCGCAGTGTGGCCAACGGGCTTGGGCTGGCCTGGTGGGCAAGGGTCGAGACCCGGCAGCCTGATGTGACCTACTGGTTCGGCCCCTACGTGCGGCGCAGCAGTCTGGAGGAGGCTCTGCCGCCGTTCCTGGCGGACCTGCGCAGCGAGGGCGCAGCTGAGGTCAACCCCAACGTGCTGCGTACCCGCCGTACGGAGCCCTTCACCATCGCCAGCGAGGCCTGAGCCGTCCGGGGTCGACTGATAGCGTCAACTCCAGCAACGGAACCGAGGTTGATGGGCATCGCCGAGTGGCGTGATCAGCTCAGTCGAGGCGAGGTGTCCGCCCGCGAGCTCACCGACCATCACCTCAATCGCATCGCGGCGGTGGATGGCACCGTTCACGCCTACCTGGAGGTCACCAGCGATCGGGCCCGTGCCGACGCCGACCGCATTGACGCCCTGCGTGCCGCCGGTGAACCGCTGCCGCTCCTGGCCGGTGTACCCCTGGCCATCAAGGACAACCTCTGCACCAAGGGCATCCGCACCACCTGCTCCAGCCGCATGCTGGAGAGCTTCGTTCCTCCCTACGAGTCCACCGTCACCGAGCGGCTCTGGGGCGCGGGTGCCGTGCTCCTTGGCAAGACCAATCTCGATGAGTTCGCCATGGGCAGCTCCACCGAGACCTCATATTTCGGACCTAGCCGCAACCCATGGAACCCTGAGAAGGTGCCTGGCGGCAGCTCCGGCGGCAGCGCCGCCGCCGTGGCCGCCGGTGAGTGCGTGGCCTCCCTCGGTTCGGACACCGGTGGTTCGATCCGCCAGCCTGCTGCCTTCTGTGGGGTGGTTGGTCTCAAACCCACCTACGGCCGGGTGAGCCGCTACGGGCTGGTGGCCTTCGCGAGCTCACTGGATCAGGTGGGCCCGTTCACCACCAGCGTGGCCGATGCCGCCGAACTGCTGCAGGTGATCGCCGGTGCCGACGTTCGCGATTCCACCTGCCTGAAGGCTGCGGTGCCGGACTATCGCGCTGCCCTCAGCCAGCCAGTCGCGGGCCTGCGGGTGGGCATCGTGCGGGAGTGCTTCGAGGCCGAGGGTCTCGATCCTCAGGTGAAGGCGTCGGTGATGGCGGCTGCGGCCCAGCTTGAGGCCCTTGGCTGTGAGTTGGTGGAGGTGAGCTGCCCCCGCTTCAACGACGGCATCGCCACCTATTACGTGATCGCCCCTTCGGAGGCCTCGGCCAACCTGGCCCGCTACGACGGCGTGAAGTACGGCCACCGTGCCGACGATGCTGCCGGCCTGGCGGAGATGACGGCCCGCAGCCGCGCCGAGGGCTTCGGCGCCGAGGTGCAGCGCCGCATCCTGATCGGCACCTATGCCCTGTCCGCTGGCTATGTGGAGGCCTACTACCGCAAGGCCCAGCAGGTGCGCACCCTGATCCGCCGCGATTTCGATCGCGCCTTCGAGACGGTCGACGTGCTGCTCACCCCCACCTCCCCTACCACCGCCTTCGGCTTCGGGGACCACAGCGAGGATCCCCTGGCCATGTACCTGGCCGATCTGCTGACGATCCCCGCCAACATGGCGGGCCTGCCGGCCATCAGCGTGCCCTGCGGCTTCGACGGCGCCGGCCTGCCGATCGGCGTGCAGCTGATCACCGGCGTGTTGCAGGAGGAGCGCCTGCTGCAGGTGGCCTGGCACTACGAGCAGTCGGCGCGGGTGATGGAGCAGCGGCCGGAGGCGGCCCTGGTGCCCTGAGGCACTAGATCTGGTGTTGAGCCCTTAGCCTGAGGCTGCCTACCACCAGCTGTTGCTTGCGCCTGTGGCCTTCGTTCCGCTCCACAACCACAGCGACTACAGCCTGCTGGACGGAGCCAGCCAGCTGCCGGCGATGGTGAAGCGGGCCGAGGAGCTGGGCATGCCGGCTCTGGCGCTCACCGATCACGGCGTCATGTACGGCGCCATCGAGCTGCTGAAGCTTTGCAAGGGCACATCCGTGAAGCCGATCATCGGCAACGAGATGTACGTGATCAACGGCTCCCTCGACGACCCGAATCCGCCCAAGAAGGAACGCCGCTACCACTTGGTGGTGCTGGCCAAGAATGCTGTCGGCTACCGCAACCTCGTCAAGCTCACCAGCATCAGCCACCTGCGTGGCATGCGTGGGCGCGGCATCTTCTCGCGCGCCTGCATCGACAAGCCCACACTCGAGCGCTACAGCGAGGGGTTGATGGTGGCCACCGCCTGCCTCGGTGGTGAAATCTCCCAGGCGATCCTGCGCAACCGCCCTGATGTGGCCCGTGAGGTGGCCCGCTGGTATCAGGGTGTCTTCGGCGACGACTATTACCTGGAGATCCAGGACCACGGCTCTCCCGAGGATCGCATCGTCAACGTGGAGATGGTGCGCATCGCGCGCGAGCTGGGCATCCCGTTGATCGCCACCAACGACGCTCACTACCTCACCGCCAACGACGCCGAGGCTCATGACGCCCTGCTGTGCGTGCTCACCGGCAAGCTCGTGACCGATGAGAAGCGCCTGCGCTACACCGGCACCGAATACATCAAGAGCGAGCAGGAGATGCTCGGCCTGTTCGCCGATCATCTTGAGCCCGAGGTGGTGGCCGAAGCCGTGGCCAATACTGCCCGCGCCGCCGAGAAGGTGGAGGACTACGACATCCTCGGCCGCTACCAGATGCCCCGCTTCCCGATCCCGGAGGGACACACGCCGGTGAGCTACCTGCGTGAGGTGAGTGAGCAGGGCCTGCGCGATCGGTTGGACCTGGCGGCCGGTGCGGCGTTCACGCCGGAGTACGGCGAGCGCCTCAGCTTTGAGCTCCAGGTGATGGAGCAGATGGGCTTCCCCACCTACTTCCTGGTGGTGTGGGACTACATCCGCTTTGCCCGTGACAGCGGTATCCCGGTGGGCCCTGGCCGTGGATCGGCCGCCGGTTCACTGGTGGCCTACGCCCTGGGTATCACCAACATCGATCCTGTTACGAACGGACTGCTGTTCGAGCGCTTCCTCAATCCGGAACGCAAGTCGATGCCGGATATTGATACCGACTTCTGCATCGAGCGCCGCGGTGAGGTGATCGACTACGTCACCCGCCGCTATGGCGACGACAAGGTGGCCCAGATCATCACCTTCAACCGCATGACCTCGAAGGCGGTGCTCAAGGATGTGGCGCGTGTGCTCGATATCCCCTACGGCGACGCCGACCGCCTGGCCAAGTTGATTCCGGTGGTACGCGGCAAACCCGCAAAGCTGAAGGAGATGATCGGCGAGGAGTCGCCGGCTCCCGAGTTCCGTGAGAAGTACCAGAACGATCCGCAGGTGAAGCGCTGGGTTGAGATGGCGATGCGGATCGAGGGTACCAACAAGACCTTCGGTGTCCACGCGGCCGGTGTGGTGATCGCTGCTGAACCGCTCGATGAGCTGGTGCCGCTGCAACGCAACAACGACGGCCAGGTGATCACCCAGTACTTCATGGAGGACGTGGAGTCGATGGGCCTGCTGAAGATGGATTTTCTGGGCCTGAAGAATCTCACGATGATCGAAAAGACGATCGATCTGGTGCAGCAGAGCACCGGTGTGGCCGTCGATCCCGACAAACTTCCTCTTGATGATCCCGGCACCTACGGGCTGTTGGCCCGCGGCGATCTTGAGGGCATCTTCCAGCTGGAATCCAGTGGCATGCGCCAGATCGTTCGCGACCTCAAGCCCTCATCCCTGGAGGACATCTCCTCAATTCTGGCGCTTTATCGCCCGGGCCCGCTCGATGCCGGGCTGATCCCGAAGTTCATCAACCGCAAGCACGGCCGCGAGGCGATCGATTTCGCCCACGCCAAGCTCGAACCGATCCTGCAGGAAACCTACGGGATCATGGTCTACCAAGAGCAGATCATGCGCATTGCTCAGGATCTGGCGGGGTATTCGCTCGGTGAGGCCGACCTGCTGCGGCGGGCCATGGGCAAGAAGAAGAAGAGCGAGATGGAGAAGCATCAGTCGCTGTTCGTGCGCGGGGCCACTGAGCGTGGTGTCGATCCGAAGATTGCCGAGGCACTGTTCGAACAGATGGTGCTGTTCGCCGAATACTGCTTCAACAAGAGCCATTCCACCGCTTATGGCGCGGTGACCTATCAGACGGCCTACCTCAAGGCCCACTATCCGGTGGCCTACATGGCAGCGCTGCTGACGGTGAATGCCGGCACCACTGACAAGGTGCAGCGCTACATCGCCAACTGCAATGCCATGGGCATCGAGGTGATGCCGCCGGATGTGAATGCCTCCGGTATTGACTTCACCCCTGTTGGCGATCGCATCCTCTTCGGACTCTCGGCCGTACGCAATCTCGGCGATGGTGCCATCCGCACCCTGATCGAGGCCCGCAGCAGCGATGGACCGTTCCGCTCCCTGGCGGAGCTCTGCGACCGCATCCCAGGCAGCACCCTCAACCGCCGCTCCCTTGAATCGCTGATCCACTGTGGTGCCCTCGACGCGCTCGAGCCCAGCGCCAATCGCGCCCAGCTGATGGCCGATCTGGATCTGATCGCCGACTGGGCCGCCTCCCGCGCCCGCGATCGCGCCAGCGGCCAGGGCAACCTGTTCGACCTGTTGGGTGGTGGAGCCGGTGCTGGTGGCTCCCCTGATGCCGGCACCGACCTCAGCACCGCTCCCAAGGCCGCGCCGGTGGCGGATTACCCGCCAACCGAGAAGCTGCGGCTTGAAAAGGAGCTGGTGGGCTTTTATCTCTCCGATCACCCGCTCAAGCAGCTCTGCCGGCCGATGCAGCTGCTCTCGCCTCTTGCCCTGGGCAGTTTGGAGGAGCAGGCCGACAAGGCGCGCGTCAGCGTGGTGGCGATGGTGTCGGGCCTACGGCCGGTGACCACCCGCAAGGGCGACCGCATGGCGGTTCTGCAGCTGGAGGACCTGAGCGGCAGCTGCGAAGGGGTTGTCTTTCCCAAGACCTACGCCCGCCTCGCCGATCACCTGATGGTGGACGCCCGTCTGCTGGTGTGGGCTTCGGTGGACCGCCGCGATGAGCAGGTGCAGCTGATCCTCGACGACTGCTGCGTGATCGACGACCTTCGCTTGCTGATGGTGGAACTCCAGGCCGATGAGGCCAGCGACATCGCTGTACAGCATCGCCTGCGTGAATGCCTCAACCAGCACCGCAGCGAGCGTGACGACGCGGGTCTGCGGGTCCCGGTGGTTGCCCTGGTGCGGCACCAAGATCAGATCCGTTACGTGCGGCTGGGCCAGCAGTTCTGTGTGAAGGACGGCGAGGCAGCCCTCGGCACCCTCACCGCCCAGGCATTTCACGCCCGGATCAGCTCGCCGCTGGTGGCCGCTTGAAGGAGCTGCGCAGCCGGCTCACGTTCAAGCCGATCTGCTCAAACCCCAGCAGGCTCCCCGGGGCGTTCTCCCAGCTGGCTGAGAGCACCCCGTAGCTCAGGCCCACCACCCCCAGCAAGAAGAATCCCCCGGACGTCACCAAGGTGACGGCGGGGGGAATATCCAGCACAGACCGGCTCACCAGCAGGTAGCTGATCACAAAGGTGGACATGCCCAGCACAGTTGGCACCCCCGTCGCGATGGCAATCCGCCGGGCCATGCGGTTGGTCACCGCCTCAGGGATTGCTTGCTTGCCCCGCTGCTGCCCCCGTGTGGCGGCTCCGCTGCGGGGAGGTTTCGGCGACTGGGCTGCCGGGGTTGGGCTGATGCCCCCGCTGCCCTTGGGCTGGCCGCTGCGGGCCTTTCCCTTGCCCGCCATGTCAGCCGCGGATGCCCAGTTTCTGGATCAGTGCCGTGTAGCGCTGCTCGCTGCCTGCGCGCAGATAGCTCAGCAGGCGCTTACGCCGGCCGATCATCTTGAGCAGCCCTTGGCGGGAGGAGAAGTCGTGGATGTTGTTCTGCAGGTGACCGCTCAGCTTGCTGATGCGCTCGCTCAGCATCGCCACCTGCACTTCCACGGAACCGGTGTCGGTGCCATGGGTTTGGTGGGTGTTGATCAGTTCCTGCTTCTTGATGGTGTCGAGCGACATGCGCGGCGTCGGGCCCTGACGGAGCAAACAACCAACTTACCGCCCCGGCGGCACCCCTGCCTCAGGCCGCCGAACGGGACAACCAGCGCAGGCTCTCCCGCAGCCAGGCTTCCCCGTCCGGTGCCAGCGCGGGGTCCTGGGCCGCCACGGCGCGCAGGGCCCGATTGATCTCCAGCGATTCGTAGCCCAGGGCTGTCAAGGTGAGTTGCAGCTCCTCGCGCAGCTCCGGTGTATCCAGTGCCGAGGCGGCGGCAGCACCCCTGCGTTCCTCATCGCCGAGCAGGTCCGCCGCGCAGCCGGCGCCGAAGCGCTCCTGCAGCCGGCTGCGCAGTTCCACAGAGAGCCGTTCGGCCGTGCGTTTGCCCACCCCCGGGGCCTGACAGAGCAGCCGCAGGTCCGCCTGCACGATCGCCCGGATCAGGTCCTCTTCCGCCAGGCACCCCAGCAGCCCCAGGGCCATCTGCGGACCCACGCCGCTGACGGCCACGAGCTCGCGGAACAGGTCCCGCTCCTGGCGCCGGCCGAAGCCGTGGAGGGTCCAGCCGTCGTCACGGATCGTCTGGTGCACATGCAGAGTCAGGGTCTGACCATCACCCGGCAGAGCATCCCAGTGCCGGCGGGTGATCTGCACCTCGTAGCCCACCCCGTGGCATATCAGCAGCAGGCCGCAGCGGTGACTCTGCTGCCAGCGATCGGCGAGTTGCCCTTGCAGCCAGCCGATCATGGGGGCACGTGCGTTGCCTTCCATGCTGCCCGGTCCGACAACCCCGACGGCTGCCGTGCCCCTGCAACTCCATCTGGGGCGTGCCCTGGCCCTGCTGCTCAGCATGTTGCTCAGCCTCTCGATCAGCGCCTGCAGCGGACTGGGGCAGCCTCCACAGAAGGTGCTGCTCTCCGCCCTGGCGCTGCAGATCGACCTCACCCAGCAGGCGATCGCCTCCGCTCTCGATCTCACGGCCGAGGGGGAACCGGTAGTGAGCCGCGTGCGGGTGGAACGACAGGAATCCCTCCCCATCGGCAGCGGTCGGGGGCTGCACCTCAACGGCCGCTTCGACTGGCGCCTGCCCGGTGATCCGATCCGGGTGGACAGCAGCTTCGATCTCTATCTGCAGCGGGGCGAGCGGGGCCAGAGCTGGCGCCGGCCCGGCCTGTGGGCAGCGCCGATGGAGCCAGTCAGGACTGGCTCATTGATCCTCTGCCGCTGCCGGGCGAGCGGGCCTGAGGCTCAGCAGCGTGGCCGCCAGCACCAGCACGGCCGCCAGCGCTGTGTCCGGATCGAGGGGTTCCTGGAAGAACCACCAACCCCACAGCGCCGCCAGGGGGACCTGGCCGTAGCTCATCGCGGTCGCCCGGGCGGCGGGCAGGCCCAGCAGCCCCTTGGTGATGCCGATCTGTCCCAGCTGAGTAAACAGACCTACCCCCAGCAGCGCCAGAGATTCGGCTCCGGTCGGCAGCACCGGATCGCTCAGCACAGCCGGCAGGGTGAGCACCAGGCCCACCAGGGGGAAATAGAACACGATCACCAGCGGATGCTCGCTTCGTCCCAGCGCCCGCACACTCACGTAGGCACAGGCGGAGAGCAGCGCTCCCGCCAGGGCCAGCACGACGCCAGCGAGCGGTAGCGGTGCGCTGCGCTGCCCCAGCAGCAGGCTGGCCACGGGGCCGAACAGTCCACTCAGTTCGGCTGGACTGCTGAGCAGCACCACCGCCAGCCAGCCCAGCAGCGCGGCCAGCAGCACCCGTGGCCCCACCCGCTCCCGCAGCAGCAGCCAGGCCAGCAGCGCCGTGAAGGTGGGCTGCAGGTACTGCAGCACCGTGGCGGGCGCCAGGGGGAGTCGGGCCAGAGCGGCGAACACGCAGAGCAAGGCCGCCGTGCCGATCACTCCGCGCAGCACCAGCAGCCAGCGACGCTGCCCCCAGGGATTCAGCCCCGCCTGGCGCAGCATCACCACGCTCAGCAGCAGGCTCACCACTGAGCGGGCCAGCACCACCTCAGTCACGGGGATGCGCCCGCCCAGCGTCTTCACACATACCCCCATCAGGCTGAAGCTGAGGGCGCTGGAGATCATCCACAGGGTTGCCGTGCTCTCGCTGCTGCGGCTGTTCCCGAGCACCGCTCAGCCGTCCTTCTGGATTTCCACGGCCGTTGGATAGGGGATCTCAATGCCCTCGGCTGCGAAGCAGAGCAGCAGATCCTTGTTCAAGCGGTGGATGGCGTCCTTGAAGCGGCCGAAGCTCTCGTGGTGGGTGTGGAAGCGGAAGCTGTAGTCGTAGCTGAAGTCCGAGATGGTCATCAGCCGGCAGGACTGCAGGTGCAGCTGTGGATCGCGATTCACCACCTCGGCGATCAACTCGGGGATCCGTTGCAGCTGCTCGGGGCGCGTGTCGTAGCTGACGCCGATCTGGCGCTGTGATAGCCGCACCTGTTCGACGATCTCCTCCAGCCGCAGCAGCAGTGTCTCCCGCAGGCTCAGATAACCAGGCCAGTCGCTCTGTTCCACCAGGCCGTGGCAGAGCAGCGTGAACTGATCCATTCCATCCTGCTCCAGGCTCACCAGCGGTTGCTGCAGCTCCTGCAGCCCGTCCACGTGCTGCCGCACAAACTGAAGCAGGTCGGCCACCTGCTCGGGGCTGAACGGATGGTGAACCGCCAGCCGCAGCGCCAGCGATTGCCTCGCCACGGCCTCGCTGCTGTGCTGCCGGCGTGAATAGTTCACGATCGTCTCCTCATCCGCGATCGCATTCGGGATCGTCACGCGGCTGTCCAGCGTCTGCAGTTCCAGCGAGCGCAGGCCGATGCGGGACACGAAGCCGAGGTTGTCGCCGATCCGGCAGAACTCACCCACCCGCACGGGACGGTCGGTCTGAATCGACAGACCGGCGAACAGATTGCCCAGCAGTTTCGAGGCCCCCAGGCCGATCGCCAGACCCGGCACCGCGGAGAACGCCAGCACCGTGGTGGATGGCAGCCCCAGCGTGATCAACAGCCGGTAAATCAGCACCAGCGCCACCACACCGCCCAGCACCCGGCACACCGGCATCACCAGATTGCTCACCCGCCGCAGTTGCAGCTCGGAATTGCCACCGCGCAGGTGCACCAGCCATTCCGCCAGCGAGCGTCCAAGCGCTTCAAACAGAAAGAAGAAGAAGATGCTGGCGGCGAGGAAATAGCAGATGAAGAACAGGTAGGTGACCACCATCAGTGGCGCCCCGGTGAAGTTCACCAGGTCGTCGATCACCAGATCACTCAACTGGGTCAACGGCATCACCGGCACGGTGAGCAGAACGCGCGTCCAGGCGGCATTGTCCTGTTGCCAGGACGGCAGCCCCGGCACCTCGCGGCTGCGGTAATAGCGGTAGGTGTGCAGCAGCCTGCGGAACAGTGCCAGCACCACCCAGCCGTAGAGCAGCAGGACGGCCGCCGCTGCCAGGTACTGGAACAGGGTCTGATCGGCCAGGGACAGCTCCAGCACCTGGCGCAGCCCAGCAGGCAGCCGCAGGTACCACTTCGGAGCAGCCAGATATCCGGGGGTGCTGATGAAATTCTGATAGAAGTGCGGCGTTGCGAAGGGTTGTGCAACCTCTGCCGCATCCCGGATCTGCGCGTACATCCGGCCGATCTGGTTCACCGTGCCGGCGGAGAACAGGAAATCGATGTTGGCTTCGCGTTGCTCCACCTCGCTGGTGAGCGTGATTGCCGTATCCGGCAGGGTCCAGCTGTCCCGGCTCTTGTTGCGCTGACTGTTGAGCGTCTTCAGATCGGTTGAATCCGGGATGGCGATGG
>CAIZNP010000235.1 GCA_903934375.1 uncultured Synechococcaceae cyanobacterium | reverse complement strand
TGCAGCGCCGGCCATCAAGAAGGGCAGCCTGGTGAAGGTGAACAGGGCGGCTTATCAGAGCAGCCTTGAGGCCGCCGCCAGCGATGGCGACGCACCCACCTATCTGTTCGAGGGCCCTGGCGAGGTGCTGGCCACCCGCGGCGATTACGCCCAGCTGCGTTTCCGCCGCCCGGTGCCGGACATCTGGCTGCGGCTGGATCAGCTCGAGGCCTTCTGACGCGAAGCCCTCTGAGGTCAGTCCTCGCTGGTGTCAGAGGGCGCTGAACTCAGATCTCCAGGCGCCGCCGCTCCTGCTGTAGGCGGCTGCGCCGTTGCCTGGCCTCGCGCAACATCTCGCGCCCATCGCGCAGGTAGCTGTCCACATAGCCCATCGTGTAGCGCTCCAGCTCCGTGATCGCGTCCTGCACCTGCGAGAGGCAGTGGTAAAGGCTGAGGCTGAAGCCGCGGGCTGAAGCCGGCGCCGGCAGGCCGCGGTAAAGGGTGTCCACCTTCTCCAGCCGGGCCTGGCTCTGCTGCAGGAAAGTGCAGAACGCCTCCATCAGGGCGTCGTCGTAGGGGTCGGCGGAGAGCTCGCGCAGCTGAGCCGGGAAGGGGTTGATCACCTGGCCGAGCAGACGATCGATCGGGGCGTACACCTGCTGCAGCCACTGCAGCAGCTCGGCATCACCGCGACCGGCCTGCTCGCTGACGCTGCGGGCGGCCCGGCTGAGCGGTTCGGCTGCCGCTGCCCCAGCGGACGACGCCGTCGGCGAGGCAACCGCAACCGCGCGGTGCAGGCGATCGTGGGCTGCGCGCCGTTCACGGTCGCCCAGCACCTCCCAGGCGGCGTTGAGGGCCAGGATCATCTGGGCATCGCCGCCCGCATCGGGGTGATGCTGCTTCACCAGGGCGCGATAGGCGGCCTTGATCTCGGCGGCCGTGGCCGTGGCGGCCACGCCGAGCACCAGGTAGGGATCCCGAGATGGCTGAGGCATCGGCAGCGCCTGGGATCAGCGGCGCCTCCATCATCCGGGATCGGCCGGGCACAGGCGACGCCTGACCATGAAAAAGCCCCCCGTTGCCGGGGGGCGGAAGGGTGTGCGAATAAGCGCAAGGAGCGCGTGAGGAGTGTTGGATTCGTTTCTGGGAGGGGGCCTAAGCCCCCAACCGGAGATCAGAACTTGAACTGAGCGGCGAGGAGGCCACCAAACACGTTCGCACCGGTGTTGATCGGTGCGGCAGCGGTGCCTGTGTTGGCACCGGCGCTGCTGGGGTTGCTCAAGTAGAAGAGCATCGGGGTGATCGAGATGTTGTCGCTCACCTGGAACTTGTACCACCATTCCCAGGCGTAGTTGCCATCGAACGGGGTCACACCGTTGCGGGTGGAGGTCACAAAGGACGGCTGACCGACGGCCATACCGGCGGAGTTGCCCTTAGCGAAGACATCCTTCCACTGCAGGCCCACAGTCCAGGACTGGGTGGCCGAGATGTTGGTGGCAGCAAGCGCATTGCTGATTCCTGCGGCGCTGACACCGGTGTTCGATGTGCGAACAGCCGCACCGGCCGTGTTGCTGTAGGCATAAGAGCTGTAGCCCCAGCCACCGCTGATGGAGGGCACAATAGTGCCGTTGTTCTTGGGCTGCCAGGCCAGGCCAACGGCGAAGTTGTTGTTGTAGTTGTCGCTGGTCCAGCCGGTGGCAGTGTTGCCGCAGGGCTCAGCAGCAACGGCGGCCTGAGTACCACGACGGTTCACAGCCTGACCGCACTGGCCGTAGCGCCAGCCGAAGGTGGCCTTCCACTGCTGAGCCTGATAGCCCAGCTGGGTGAGCCAGCTGCCGCCGCTGCCGTTGGTGAACACACCACCGTTGGAGGGATTGGAGCTATCGGCGTTGGGAGCCACGTAGCTGGTGGACACCGCGAAGAACGGCTTGCCCTTCTTCACGTTTTGCTTCCACATCAGGCCTGCCATACCGCCGGTGGCCTTGTTGTAGGCGCCAGGAGCGCCGTGCAGGGTGAAGAAATCAAGCCCCGAGAAGTCGCCGTAGTAGGAGGGGTTGACGGCCAAGAACTCAGTGTTCCGGGCGCGGGGGCCTGCAATCGCCGTGAACTCCTTACCAACCGGGAAGCGGTAGTAGAGACGATCAAGGTTGAAGACGTTGTTGCCTCCGGTCGGAGCAAAAGCCCGGTCCAGCGCCATCAGGCTGTAGGGCTGACCATTGAAGGCACTGTTCGTAAAGTTACCCGAACGCAGACGGGTGTACAGCAGATCCTTGCCGGTGAAGCTGGTGTTCAGGTTCAGGCGCAGATCGTAGTTGAAGGTCGTGGCACCGAGCGTGGTGGCGTTGCGCTGCGTGCCATTCACACGGTTGTTGTTCTGGCCGCCATACACGGGAGCGCCGAGGGTCCAGTAGGTGTCACCCTGGAGCTTGGTGGTGGTGGAGAACTGGGTGGCTTCGAGCTTGCCAACCTTCTTCTCGAGGCCGTCGACACGGCCCTTGATCACAGCGAGCTCCTTGGCGAAGTCTTGCTGCAGG
>CAIZNP010000234.1 GCA_903934375.1 uncultured Synechococcaceae cyanobacterium | reverse complement strand
CTCGGAAGCTGTAGATGCTCTGGTCAGCATCACCAACCACGAACACCGAGCGGCCCGTCCAGTCGTCAAAGCTCTCGGGGTCGCGGCCGTCGGTGACCAGCAGCTTGATCAGGTCGTACTGGGTGCGGTTGGTGTCCTGATACTCATCCACCAGCACATGGCGAAAGCGGCGATGCCAATAGTGGCGGATCTGCTCGTTCTGGCGCAGCAGCTGAACCGGCAGCAACAGCAGATCATCGAAATCGAGCGCAGTATTAGCGGCAAGAGCACGCCGATAGCGCCGATACGTCTCCGCCATCAGCTTGCCGCGCTGGCCACCGGCATCGGCCTCCAGCTCTTCTGGCATCCAGCCCTGGTTCTTGGCGTTGCTGATCGCCCAGCGCACCTTCTTGGGCTCGAAGCGCTTGGGATCGAGACCCAGCTCCTGGGTCACGATCTCCTTCACCAGGCTCTGGGTATCGCTCTCGTCGTAGATCGAAAACTGACGCGTCCAGCTCAGGCCCTCGGGATCGCGAAACTTGTCGATGTCGAAGCGCAGCAGGCGCGCGAACAGGGCGTGGAACGTGCCGATCCAGAGCTCCTTGATCACCTCGCGGTAGATGCGTGAGCGCAGCTGGCGCTGCTCTACCGGCGGCAGCGTGCTCCAAGGCTGACCGAACTGGCTCTGGGCCAGCTTCTGAGCGAGCAGCAGCTCCAGCCGCTCCTTCATCTCGCGGGCAGCCTTATTGGTAAAGGTCACCGCCAGCAGCTCACCTGGATCCACACCGTGCTGGCCGATCAGGTGAGCGATGCGATGGGTGAGCGCCCGCGTCTTACCGCTGCCGGCACCGGCCACCACAAGGAGCGGACCTTCGTGGTGGTCCACCGCCTTGCGCTGGGCGTCATTGAGGCCGGCGAGAAAGCTCAACTCAGATGGGCGGCCATGATGTCAACAATCATAGACACAAGCAGTTATCTACTCGGCGAGAACGGGCAATGCTTGGAGGAAAATGCAAAATGGCTTACACAAATGCCCCCAACGAGATCAGGCTAGTCTCTCCACTACGATAGCAACAGATGTTGAAGGATAGCCATCTACAGAGAGATTGATCTGTGGATAAGGGTATTTATGCGGCAACAACAAGTCAGATGACGGCCCCGATGAAGAAATGCGCTTGCCAGAAAAACCGGAATTAAGGTTTGCGTGATAACTATATGGCGGAATATCGACGTAGCCATCAAGAAAAGCGCCCCCTCTGGTGAGATTGAAAGGCAGCAAGCGCAACTTCAGCCCCGGGAAAGACCGCTCCGCATCAACGACCAGCCCTGGCAACACATCGAGCAGATCAGTGTTATTGAAAAGAACCGTTTCCCACTCGTCAATGATGGATGTACCCGAAAGGTCGTACTCCGTAGTGTGGATACCTACGCCGCCGGGCCTGAGACAACGGGAGGAATTCACGATAAACTGCAAGCCTTTCATCTTGCTGCCCAAGTGCTCAAGGGCGCAGGAAGACCATACGAAGTCATAGCAGTTATGCAACGATTCAGGGATATGATTCATGTCAACATATGAGAACTCAAGCACTCGATCCAAATCGGAACGAGAAGCCAACCATTCATGCTTAGCATCTTCAAGACTAGCCGTATGTTGTGCGGTGTCCGACCAGCCCTTGCCATCAATGACATCGATGGGGGCGTCAGTCACCATCACACGGTCGGCAAAGTTAGCAAAACAACTGGCCAAAGGCTCTGTTCCACACCCGAAACCAAGGCCCGCCGAATCACGATGCAACTTACCAGCAACTTGGAGCGCCTTGAGGGTATAAGTCCATTCCCATATCTTGCGAAGCTTATAATTATCAGCCCGCAGACATTTGGCCAAGGATCGATGCCAAGCCGAGTAAATATCGGCAGATGTACAGATTTTGCTTTCCAGCGCGAAAGTTGGCGCATCCTCCAAAAGGGCGTCAATAAAAGTCTTGGGTTGCAGAATATCTGTAGGAGCCTCTAACTGCTCAAGCCTCCAGGCTAAAGCCTTGATGTTGGTCCTCATCAATTGGAAATCACGCAGATACTCGCCGGACTGCGATGTGTTGGGCGTGGCTATGCCGTCCCACGCTCCAGTGCCCACAAGAGAGGAAACAATGCGATCAACTTGATATTTATCTACATTAGATTGGCAAGCCTGGGGAGCAGGCGCGCCAGTGGATCGGGTGCGTAGCGCTACCAGCAACTGCCGATACGCTCTGATAGTGGTTCGACCTGGCCTCTCCAAGCATGTGGCATAAGGAAGTCTCGAAGAGCAGACCACCGTAAAGACGTCGTTGACAAACAGGATCCTGAAGCGCCCTGAACGAATCTTCCTGGAAACCACTTCTGGCCACTCTGAAGCCAGCCCACGATGGAGCACACAAACAACACGCTGATCACCCTGGCTCAGCTCACAACAATCTCGATAGTCTTGAAAGCAAACGCCAGGAAGAGCTTCGGCCAAGGCAGAAGGGCCACACACCTCTTTAAAATTCTGGCCAAGACAGAATTCAGCTACCTGACGCCACATCAGATCCATCGAAACCAGCGCTGAGCAGTGATGAAATTTAGCGCAAGGTGATCCAATGTTCAACCACCAGTAGTCCTTTTGTCATCGTCATACATACAACCACCGAGCTGCAATGGAAGATCGGGGACGTGACACCCTTTGCTGCTCCAGGCCGTATCACAGCAGATGGGGCGATCAGGCCACTTTGCATGGCTTGAGGACTTGTAGTGGCGTGCGCCGCTGAAGCCCTAAATATAATTTCGCTCGTAGTCGATTCGGTGCTGCTCTGTCAACACGATCGTCGCTGGCAGAGATGAAGAGGGCTCGATGCTCAGAAATTCATGCCTCTGTCTCCCATTCTAGACGAAATCGAGCTGAGCTCATATGATTCCACGAATAGATTCTCGCGGGGTGAGCCCGGCGGGATGTTTGCCATTCACGATCCATTGCCCGTGGGCCACTCTCGCAAGCCATGGGCAACGAACTCAGGGCCATTCTCCATTTGCATCTGAATTGGCGCTGGATGCAACTTGAGAAGCTCCTCAATCGCGTCGGTCACGTCATCGGCCTTGCAGAGTCGGCCCACCCAAACAGCCAGGCAGATGCGCTGTTTTCATCCACCACAGTTAAGGACTTAAGCGTCCGGCTATCCATCGTCTGGTCGAACTGGAAGTCGATGGCCCACCCATGGTGTGGGTATTCGGCCCTCTGTAGCTCTCTGGATCCGCCTGTGGGCTTGAGCGCGTTGTCTGCACCGCAAGAGCCGGTGGAGCCCCTCCGCAGGCCAAATCGGTTGCACCCACTTGTGATTAATACTCCAGCAATCCTGTCGCAACCATCGATAGACCAGCCGCTGACCCCAACACACATCGCGTCGGGCCAGCTCACGGATCCGCCGCCGCAGCTTCTGCTCCTCGATCACCGACGGCGGCATAGGTCGCCACTGGACATTGCGGTGTTGGCACACCTATCGGCAAACACGTCGCTTGAAAACCCGGAATCGATCATGCAGAACTACTACGGCACTGCGTCGACGGTACAGGCTCAGAACTCCTGCGGAGAAGGCTTCGGCTACGGCAGTGCGTAGCTTGCGGATGATCTGCTCGGGAGTGTGGCGCTTGGGTTTGATGAGGCTTCCCCTGGCCAAGTCTGGCCGGTGGGGGAGCTCGCGCAAGGGCCGGTTAAGTGTTAGGGGTCCACATCATCGGTATAGAGGACAAGCAATGCCGTTAGATTCTAAAGCAAGGCACTGATCAACGACTGATATCGCTCAAAATGGCTTTGAGCATATCAGCAAACTCGACTATATCCCTCCAACAAATCAGAGGCAAATTGTCGGGCATTATATCGCCTGGCCTGGTCGAAGCCCTTACGAATCAAATCTTCTGCATAGTCAGGATTATTAATCACATCATCAATATGCCTAGAAAGAGAGATAGAATCCAGAGGATTGGTGATATACAAGGCTGCTGATTCACATGCCTCCTTACAAGGAGGAATGGGCGACGCTACCACAGGAACTCCATGGGACATCGCTTCAAGGGGGGGAAGGCCCCATCCCTCAACCAGAGATGGGAACACGACAGCAGAAGCACTTTGCATATAGCGAACCAATGTGCCAAAACTAGCAGCACGCAACCACTCAATTCCATCAGGTTTCGCAGTTGCCAAATAATCACACAGATCTTCAGTCAACCAACCTGGCTTGCCAATGATGACGAGACGCAAGGAGCTGTCCTTTTCTCGAAGACGACGAAATGCCTCCAGTGTGGTGGAATGATTCTTCTTCGGCTCTATCGAACCGACTTGGAGAATATATTTGCCCTCGCCAGATGAAGGCAGATGACGGGCACGATAACGGCGAAGCGCATTGACTTCAAAATCATGGTTAAGGTGTGCAAGAGGGATAGGCTGATGGGCTACAAATAACTTTTTGGCAGCTTTAGAGCCAAAAAATCGGTCAATTTGATCAGCAGTATAGCGGCTGATACAGTGAATGCCCTGACACGAATCCAATAGAGAGTCCACCAAGTCATAGAAGTAAGCCGGATCGTCGAGGCACAAATCTGGGTGGCTAACTGGAATGAGGTCGTGAATTGTTGTAATATTGACACAGCCATCAACAAGGACTGGATACGGAAGGGGGCTATGAAAGACGATCCGATCATCTCGGCCACTCCTCATAGACCGCGGCAAACTCAAACGAACCAGGCTACGGTTAAGTTTGAATGACACTTGAGCGTCTTCAAAGAGATTTTTGGCATACAAGAAACCACGGTGCTTGGTCCTAATTACCTGAGATTCGTTATTGGCATGGCTTAAATAGTCCCGAGTAGCCTCTTCTAGGCATTTGTCGAGAATCGCATTATGCAATGGATGCTCCGCAGGTACTCGCTGCAACTTGACGACAGCCGGCCAAAACGGCAGGCTGATATAATGCTTGAGCTTGACGCGTAAGACAGAAAAAACTTTTGGTAAACGAGAGTTCTTTTTGTGCTTTTGGAGAATATTCGATCCAGCCAAAACCCCAGAGCCTGTCTCGGATGCTGTCGACACGAGCAGATCCAGCGAAAACGATTCACTTCCCGCCAAGGCAGCCACGACTGAACGGCTGAATGTGCGGATGCCAGTGCCTTGGCGTACAAACAACTCTACAGAGTTGACAATGACCGACGAGAGCATATTCACCAAAATCGATTGTTCACGTGGCAGCCAAAAAAGCAGCGCTTTCTAGCTAGATTAACATGCTTTGAGGACTTCGTGCTTGCTGGGCTTCAGTGGGGAGGACTAAGTTCAAGCGAACAGAGCTGATCGAAGGAACTCGACTCACGCCTCAGCTGATCGAAAGAGCCAGAGGCCCGAACGCGACCACGCTCAAACTCGTAAATTATATCCGAGCGAATGACTGTTGATAAGCGGTGGGCGATCACGACCAACGTACAGCGCCTTCCGATGACCTCTATGGCATCCATGACCTCGGACTCCGTACGGTTATCGAGAGCACTAGTTGCTTCATCAAGAACCAGGAACTTTGCATTCCGATAAAAGGCACGGGCCAAAGCAAGCCTTTGACGCTGTCCACCGGATAGACGAATGCCGTTATCACCGATGGGTGTATATAAACCAAGGGGGAGCTCCGCAACAATATCCGCTAGCTGTGCAGCCTGCAGAGCATCCCAGACGCGATCCTGATCAACACCTGCAGGATCCTCGGCAAAGGCAATGTTCTCAAGCACATTGCTGTTAAGCAACGTGATCGCCTGGGGAACATAAGCGCAGTTAGCTTGCCAGGCGGGCACATCCATCTCCTCAACATCGATGCCGTCAAGCTGCAGAGTTCCCTCGGTGGGACGCAAGAGGCAGAGAAGCTGGTTGGCCGTGGTGGTTTTACCGCTGCCGGTAGCGCCCACAAAAGCAACGCGGCCGCCCACCGGGATCGTGAGTGAGAGGTCATCAAGAACCTTGGCCTCGGAGCCGGGGTAGCTGTAACTGACATGGTTGAGGCGGATGCTGTGGCGGGGCATCACACCCTGGGGAGAGGGCACCCCGGGGGAGCGAATCGTGAGGCGCCCTAGTGGCAGATCAATAAGCTTGAGGGTTTCTTCAAGGTCGGGCAGTCCGGCCCGCAGGGACGTGATCGAACGGAAAGCGTCCTGCAGGGGCGGGGTGAGCTTGAGCGAAGTGACGGCCACGGTGGCCAGGAAAGGCACGATCCGGACCAGACTGGAGGCATCGGGATTGAACAGAATCGGCAGAATGCCAGCGGCGAAGATCATCGTGATTCCGAACGGCTCGATCAATGCCCTTGGGGCTTCAGGAAGTACCTCTGCTTTCCAGATAAAGGGAATCGCATTACGTCCAGCGGCGCCGTAGCGCTGCTCGAAATAGGGCTCAGAACCGGTGAGCTGGACATCCAGAATCGTGCGCATCGATTCCGAGAGCACGTTGTTGGTTTCGGCTTCGAGGGTGATCCGTTGCCGTGCTGCAAAGCGAAGAAATGGCGTGATCAGGGTGGAGATCACCAAATAACCCAGGATCAGGCTCAAGATCAGACCAACCGCCAGCAGCTTGCCGATCGCCAGTACCCCGATCGAGAGCAGGGTCACCACGAACACGCCACTCACCAGCTGCAAGACGGGAAGCACAACAATGTCTGCCACGCGGGCCACATTGATGAGCACCATCGTGGAGATATTGGCGCTGGTGTTGCCCAGGAAAAACTCGTAAGGCTGAGCCAGCAGCTTCTGCTGGGCCATTTCCGAGAGGTCACGCCAGATCGAGGCCTTTAGCCTCAGTTGACAGCCACGCAGAAACAACTTGGAGAGTGATGATATCCAGCTCGCCAAAATAAACGCGATCACTAGTGTGAGCACCTTGGCCACCGGGTCCTCCGGCACCAGCGCCGGCCATGGCACAGAGGGACGGTTGGGCTCACCGACAACCACCGTGAACAAGCGCGCCACCAGGGCAACCACGGCCAGATCCGCCACGCCGGAGAGAATCGCCACCGGCACCAGCAGCAGCAACGACCGTTTACGACGGGCCGGCAACGCACGCAAGAGGCGAACCAAACTGCGGAGTGTCTGGCTCTGGAAACGCATTGCTTTAAGGAAGTAACCCGACGCTACCGATTCACTGCCTGCAGCCACCGCCAAGGCAGCCAGTCACCTGGCTGATCGCCACAGCCGAGCCGCCACACCCCGCAATCGGAGCAGCCAGACGGGTGTAACCCGCAGCGCGGCCCTGCCTGCAGCCAGGTGGAGCCAGTACTGCTCAAGGCAGTGGAGCGCCTGGCGCCAACGATGGATCAGAGCCTCCTCACCACTGGCCGCAAGCAGGGCCGCTAGAGCCTCCGGATCCGCCCGCCAACCCTCTGGCTCCGCCACCGCCTCCGCGATGCGCTCCACGTCGGCCGCCAAGGTGCCGCAACCGATCTGGTGCCCCAGGCGGCCTGGATCGAGCAGGTCTGCCAGGGCGTGGTTGAGGCTGCTGAACACCACGCACCCGCAGGCCAGGGCCTCGATGGGCGGCAGGCCGAAGCCCTCGCTGACGCCGCGGCCGCGCCAGTAGTCGGCTGAGTCGTAGAGATAAACCGTGGCGCTGTTGAATAGGTCGACCAGATCGTCCACCCAGCCGCTCTGCACCTCCACCCGCAGCCCGCGGGCTCTCAGGGCCGGCACCAGTTGCTGCAGCACATAGGTGCTGCTCTTGCGCTGCTGCACCAGCACGTCGATCGGCCGCGACGCGGCGCTGTGCCGTGCACCCCGCTCCAGCCACTGCAGTTCCAGGGCATTGGGCACCAGAAACAGCGGATTGCGGGGCGCCCGGTTGCCCCAGTAGCCGAGCGTGTTGCGGCTCACCGCCAGCACCGGCACCCCCGGCGGCAGATCGAAGCCATAGCCGCTGCTGTGGGCGTGATAGGCCACCGGCCGCCCCTTGAGGCGACGCAGCAGCTTCGGCACATCGAAGCCCCAGCTCACGATCCAGAGCGCTTCAGCCGGTGAGGGTTCGGCCCGCAACAGGTCGTCGAGATAGGGATGATCGGGCTCCCGCTGGCGGTAGGTGACCACCTCCACCGGCGCGATCTCGCTCACCAGGCGCGCCGTCTGCAGTTCCACCAGCAGCCCGCCGCAGCGAAACCGGCCAGTGGTGCCGGGAACAAGAAAGCGGACGGGGCGCAAGGGGGCCGATGCGGCTGCGCAGCGACTCTGGCTCAGGCCGCCACCACCTCGGTGCTACCGGCCCGCTGGCGGCGCGTGAGGAAGCCGAACAGCACCTTGCCGATCGCGGCGATCAGGTTGCCCTCGAGCTCCTGGAACATCTTCATGTTCAGGTGGAAAGCGTGGTTGGCCTCCTCGACGATGCGATCGGCCATGGCCTGATCGATCGGCAGGTTGTCGAGGGTGGCGCGGTAATTGGTCTTGAAGCCCTTTTCGTCGGGGATGGCGTCGAACTCGTAGAAGCGCAGGCCATCGTGCTCGCCCAGACTCATCGCCTTCTGGGCGATGTTCTTGAGGATCTGGCCACCGGAGAGATCGCCGATGTAGCGGGTGTAGTGGTGACCCACCAGCAGCTCGGGGGCCTCCTTGGCCACCTGGTGAATACGAGCCACGTACTCCTGGGCGCCGGGCGTGGCCTTCACGGCGTTGCGCCAGTTCTCACCGAAGTAGTAGGCGAGATCCTGCTCGAGGGTTTCGCGGCGGTTCAGCTCCGGGAAGCCCACGGGGCCCACCACCGGATGGCCTTCGGCCCGCAGGCGACCGATCTCCTCCTCCATGGCGGAGTACACGAAGAACAGATCGGCCACCAAGGTGCGGTAGCTGGCCTTGTCCACCACCCCCTTGAGGAAGCAGCTCACGAAGCCGGTGTTCTCGGCCATGGTGTGGGACTTCTTGGTCCCTTCACGCAGCTGGAGGGCAAGGGCGACGGGCATGGTCGGGTCCGGGGTCCTGAGGTGCCGCAGGGCAGATGGATCAACGTAAGTGCAGCGCAGCGGCCGCGGGCCCATGGTTGCGAAGGGTTACGCGGGCGGGTCCCACATCCGGAGCGTGAGGCACGGCTGTTCTGGCGCTCAGGCCGCCAGGGCATCGCCGCCCTGAGAACGGTCTGCACCGAACAATTCGAACAGGCTGCGGCAGAACACCTGCAGGGCCTCCACCACCAGCGGCTGTGGCAGGTGGCTGCCGGTGGGCTGCCAGTCGCCCACCGTGGCCAGGCGCCAGCGCTCAGACTCATAGGTGAGGCCTCGGATTGTCACCCCGAGCAGGCGCGGGCAGTCTCCAGGCTGCGGAGCCTCCTCGAGGCGCAGCTGCACAAAAAACGAGCGGCACTGGCTGCGCGGGCTCCAGCCCGGCAGATGAAAGGAGAGATCGAGGCTCTCGTGGTCTGCGAAGGCGCGGGTCTGGGGATCATCCCGCCAAGGGGTGAGGTTGGCGCGGGCGTCAGGGAAGTGGGCACGAAACAGGGCCGCGGCCGAGGCGATGGCCTGGGCCAACTCCAGAGAACGAACCTGATCGCCGGCATTCATGCCGTTGCCCCTGCAGCAGAACCGAACATCCCCGAAACCTAGGCTCGGTCGATTGATCGCGCTGAACGCGGTCAGCAGAACCGCGCAGACAGCCTGCCCTCCCCAGCCATGGCCACCAGCTCCGCAGCCAGCTTCGAGAAGCTCACCGCCCCCACCCAGGGCACGCCGATCCGCTTCGAGGACGGCCTGCCGGTTGTGCCCAACGACCCGATCATCCCGTTCATCCGCGGCGATGGCACCGGTGTGGACATCTGGCCCGCCACCCAGAAGGTGCTGGATGCAGCGGTGGCCAAGGCCTACGGCGGTGAGCGCCGGATCGAGTGGTTCAAGGTGTACGCCGGCGACGAAGCCTGCGACCTCTACGGCACCTACCAGTACCTGCCGGAGGACACTCTCGAAGCGATCCGCACCTACGGCGTGGCCATCAAGGGCCCGCTCACCACGCCGATCGGCGGTGGCATCCGCTCACTGAACGTGGCCCTGCGCCAGATCTTCGATCTGTATTGCTGCGTGCGCCCCTGCCGCTACTACGAAGGCACCCCGAGCCCCCACAAGCGGCCCCAAGACCTCGACGTGATCGTCTATCGCGAGAACACCGAAGACATCTACATGGGGATCGAGTGGGAGG
>CAIZNP010000233.1 GCA_903934375.1 uncultured Synechococcaceae cyanobacterium | reverse complement strand
GGACAAGGTTCAGAAGCTCACCGACAAATTCATCGCTGAGATTGAGAAGAACCTCAGCGAGAAGGAAGCCGACATCCTCAAGGTTTGAGCGTCGGTTTCTGTTCGGATGTGATTGTGGTCGGAGCCGGCGCCGCCGGTTCAGCTGCAGCGTTTCACCTGGCAGCCCGCGGCCGTCGCGTGCTGCTGCTGGAGCGCGCGTCGATGCCCCGTAGCAAGCCCTGTGGTGGCGGCATGGCCGCTTCCGTGCAGCGCTGGTTCCCCTTCGATCTGCTGCCGGTTGTGGATCAGGTGATCGCCCGGGTGCGCTTCACCTGGTGCCTGGAGGATCCCGTCATCGCGGAGCTGCCGGGTGACTCCCCGTTCTGGATCGTGCAGCGCTCGCGTCTCGACCAGGCGATCGCCGAACAGGCGGTGGCCGCCGGTGCGGACCTGCAGGACAGCTCACCGGTTGAGGCGATCCGACGGGATGGCGACCTGTGGTGCGTACAGACCACTCGCCACGTCTACCGCGCCCGGGCTCTGGTGGTGGCCGATGGCTCTGCCTCCCCCTTCGCTGCTCACCTCGGCCTGGGGCCGGCCCGGCCCCGCTTCGCCGCGGCAACGGCGGTGGAGGTGGAGGCACCGGTGCTGGAGCCCGACACGGCCCGCTTTGAGTTCGGGCTCGTCCACCACGGGTTCTGCTGGGCCTTCCCCCGCCAGGGTGGCTGGAGCATCGGCGTCGGAACCTTCGTGGGTCGCGAGCCCGCTGATGCCGATGCGGTGCTGGCCCAACTGCTGCCCAGCCTGGGTCTGCCCGTGGATGCCGGCGTGCGTCGTCGCTCACCCCTGAGGGTGTGGGACGGTCATCACCCCCTGCATGCTGCCGGTGCCGTGGTGGTGGGCGATGCGGCCTCTCTCTGCGATCCGTTCCTGGCGGAGGGCCTGAGGCCAGCACTGCTCAGCGGTGTGCGGGCTGCCGAGGCAATGGATCGGTTCCTGGGCGGTGAGGCGGAGGCGCTGGCGGGCTACAGCGCCGGCATGCGGCGTGACTGGGGTGAGTCGATGGCCTGGGGCCGGCGCATCGCCCAGGTGTTCTATCGGGTGCCCAGGGTGGGTTATCAGCTCGGCATCAAGCGGCCAACGGCTCCCCAGCGGATCGCCCAGATCCTCTCCGGTGAGATGGGGTACGGCGACATCGCGCAGCGGGTGATCAAGCGGCTGCTGTTCCAGCGCGGCTAGATCCGGCCCGTGGTTCCCGCTCGGCTCAGGCTCTTGAAGTGCAGCCCGGCTCAGCTCAGCTTCGTGCAGTCCTTGAGCTGGCGCAGGCGCTGGTCGATCGAGGCCAGCAGCTCGATCGCGAACATCGGCGACTCCTGAACGGCGAACAGGAACTTCTCGCGGTTCATCATCAGCACGCGGCAATCGCTGATGGCCCTGGCATTGCCATAGCGCCGGTGCTCCGGGGTGACCAGGGCACCGGCTCCGAACACATCGCCGGCCCGGATCACCTCGTGCCCACTCTCCTCGTTCCAGGAGAGCTCGACGCTGCCCTCAAGCAGGCCGAACATGCAGTCGCCGGTTTCACCCGACTTGAAGACCAGCTCGCCGGGGGCGAAGGTCTTGACCTCGCCCTTGCTGGCGAGGGCACGCATGGTGTCGAGGGCGTTCAACGGTGGGATGCGGCGTTGTGGGCTCAGTGTGGAGCAGCTTGGTTAAGAGCCGCTGAGCACGAGCGTGGCTCCCAGGCCACCGCGCACATCGGCCGGCATCAAGCGGCCATCGTGATCGGTGTCGAGCGCATCGAACACCGCATCACTGCCCAGCCATTCCTCGCGGGTGATGCAGCCGTCGCCGTCGAGGTCATTGAGCAGGAAGATCTCCTGGGCCGCATGCTGAAAGGCGCTGGCTCCCTCCAGTTCACCCAGCCGGTGGGCGAGTTGCGCTTCGAGGGTCTCGATGGCCTTGCTGAACCCGCGGATGCCCTCGTCCAGCTTCTCGGTGGCCATCGGGTCGTTGCCCATCATCGCGGCGAAGCCGGCCTGATCGAGATGGATCTGCTGCTCGGTTGGGGCTGGATTGAACGGATTCAGCCGGCGGCTCAGTTCGCCCTGCGTGTTGCGCAGCTGATCCAGCAGGGCTGGTGAGATGGTCAGCAGGTCGCAGCCGGCCAGCTCGATGATCTCGTCGAGGTTGCGGAAGCTGGCACCCATCACCTCCGTCTTGTAGCCGTAGGTCTTGAAGTAGTTGAAGATCTGGGTCACCGACACCACGCCTGGATCCTCAGGGCCGGCATAGCTGTCGCGGCCTGTGTGCTTCTTGAACCAGTCGAGGATGCGCCCGACGAAGGGTGAGATCAGGGTCACCCCGGCCTCGGCAGCGGCCACGGCCTGGGCAAAGCTGAACAGCAGGGTGAGGTTGCAATGGATTCCCTCCTTCTCAAGCACCTCAGCCGCCTTGATCCCCTCCCAGGTGGAGGCGATCTTGATCAACACCCGATCACGGCTGATGCCGGCCTGGCGATAGAGGCCGATCAGTTTGCGGGCCTTGGTGATCGTGGCCTCGGTATCGAAGCTCAGCCTGGCATCCACCTCCGTGGAGACGCGGCCGGGAACGATCTTGAGGATCTCGCGGCCGAAGATCACGCAGATTTCATCCAGCGCTTCGCGCACCACATCCTCCGCAGGTGCCGCGGGGCCGCACACCTCGCGCGATTCGCGCAGGGCGCTGTCGATCAGGTTCTGGTACGTGGGGATCTGGGCCGCCGCCAGGATCAGTGACGGATTGGTGGTGGCATCGCGTGGTGTGAACTGCCTGATGGCGTCGATGTCACCGGTGTCGGCCACCACCACCGTCATCGCCGCCAGTTGATCGAGCAGGTTGGCCATGCAGGGCCCCACAGGAGCCTTCAAGCTAGCCAGAGCAAGCGGTTCGGTCTCCCTCTGTCACCAACCGGGTATCTGGCCGTCACCGTGAATCAGGCGCGCCCCTTGGTGTGCAGTGGTTTGGACGGCGGGATCTTCTCGATCACCAGCAGGGCTTCGATGATCTGCCGGGCCACGGGCACGGCCACTGTGGAACCGTAGGCGTTGCCTCCCTGGGGTTCATCCACCACCACCAGAACCACGAAGCGCGGGTCATTGGTGGGCAGGTTGGCAACGAAGCTGCAGATGCGTGCCCCGGGAATGTAGACACCGTTTTCCGCCTTCTGAGCGGTGCCTGTCTTGCCGCCGATGCGGTGGCCGGGAATGGCGACGCCCTTGCCGCTGCCCTTTTCCACAACGGTTTCCATCCAGTTGAGCACCGTCTGAGCGATCTCCGGACGCAGCAGCTGCACGCCCGACGCAGGCGGCGGCGGGGCCAGCTCATCGCCGGAGCGAAGTCCACGGGTGATGTGCGGGCTCACCAGGCGGCCGCCGTTGGCCAGCATCCCGTGCAGCTGGGCCAGCTTCAGCGGTGTGAGGTTGAAGCCCTGGCCGAAGGCCGCGGTGGCGGGCTCGATCGGCTGGGTCCGGAAGGCCTCGCGGCTCTTGAGCTGGCCGGCCTGAGCGCCGGGCAGGTCGGTGTCAGGCGTGGTGTCGATGCCGAGGTTGTGCAACCACTGCCAGAACTTGTCCGGCTTGACGCGCTGCATCGCCTGCACCATTGCCACGTTGCTCGACACCTGAAGCACCGTGGGGAAATCGATCAGGCCGTTGCCACGCCGGTCGTGGTTGAAGATCGGCCAGCCGCCGATGGTCAGCTGGCCGCTGTCGTTCACCTTGCCGGCCGGGTCGATCGCGTTCTCCTGAAGCGCGATCGCCAGGTTGATCGGCTTGAACGTGGACCCTGGTTCGTAGAGATCCTGGACGGACCACTCACGGAACAGCCCAGGTTTGTAGTTCCAGAAGCGATTGGGGTCGTACGTGGGCGAGGAGGCCAGCGCCAGCAGCTCGCCATTGCGCACGTCCATCACGATGGCCACCCCACGTTTGGCGTGCCATTGCTTCACCTGCTTGCTCAGGGCAAGCTGTGCCACCTGCTGCAGTCGCGCGTCGAGGGTCAACTGCAGACGCAGATCATCGCCGTAGAGCACGCCCGCCCGCAGTCCATCGGGCAGGGGAGTGCCGTCGGCACCGCGGCGCATGCTGCGTGAGGCTTCATGGCGGCGCAGGTCGGTGTCGCGGCTCTGCTCCAGGCCTGCCTGAGCAACCCGCTCCAGGTTGAGGAAGCCCACCACGTTGGCGAACAGGCTGCCCTGGGGATAGATGCGCTGGGGGTAGGCCTCCAGATCGAGCCCGCTGATGCCCAGGTTGCGGACCCGCTGAGCAGTTTCGGGATCCAGCTCGCTGGTGAGTTTCACCCCTGATTTGCGACCATCCATGGCGCGAACAAGATCGGCCATCGGCAGCGCCAGAACGGTCGACAGTCGGCGCGCCACATCGAGCGGGCTGCGCAGCTGGCCGATGTCGTCGCCGGGGAAGGCGAAGTAGCGCGGGTGGGCCCAGAGGGTGAAACGCTCTTCATCCAGGGCTACGAGCCTGCCCTGGCGATCAACGATCGTGCGGCGTTTGCCGATCGGTGACAGGGTCTGGGTCTGCACGGCCCGAGCCCGCTCCAGCAACTCCCGCCCCTGGATCACCTGCACCCAGGCCAGACGGATCGCAAGCCCGGCCAGTCCTGCCGCCAGCAGGCTGTAGACCAGCCAGAGGCGCTTGGCGGGGACCGGAGAGAACGCAACAACGGGGCGATGACGGCCCTGTCCGCGGCGGGCCAGAGGCTGCGGCCGCTTGCCCTGGACGCCGTTCACCATCAGTACCCCGCCAGGATGCGGCGGGGATTGATCTGAGCCAGCAGGCCCGTGAAGCTGGCCGTTGCCTCAACCCGGCGCGGTGGCGCCACATAGAGGAGCTTCTCGCTGCTGGTCGGCTGCAGCAACGCCGACTTTCGCGTCATGGCGAGGTGATGCTGTTCCAGCACGGCAGCGGATTCCTGCAGGCGATGCTCCAGGCGCTGGGCGGCTTCCAGCTGCTGGAAGTCATGGGTCCACTGACCCTGCCAGTGCAGGGTCAGGGCGCTGAGGCCGACGACGGCCACACCCAGTCCGGCCAGGGTTCCGTCGCTGATGCGATGCAGACCGGCCAGCCAGGGGGCCTGGCGATCCATCTGCCGGGCCGACAGGGATCCCTGAATCAATCGCAGGCGGCGGCTGATCGCGTTTTGTCTGAGTCCCTTCGTCTGGAGCTGGCTCTGCTGCCGTGGGGTGGGTTGTGGAACCGGTACGGCGACCACGGCATTGGACCAGGACTGCGCAAGTGAACCACGCCACAGCGGGGCCAGCAAGGTTGTTTCAGCTGCCCAGGATCACCAGGTTG
Source organism: uncultured Synechococcaceae cyanobacterium (assembly GCA_903934375.1). GTDB lineage: Bacteria > Cyanobacteriota > Cyanobacteriia > PCC-6307 > Cyanobiaceae > Vulcanococcus. The sequence goes on along the minus strand of CAIZNP010000233.1, from coordinate 16,641 downwards.
ACGAAGGTCAGCCCGTTCCAGAGGGCGTGCATCAGCACACAGCTGCCCAGGCGGCCGCTGCTCCAGCGCAGCCAGCCCAGCCCGAGGCCGAGCATGAACAGCGGTGGCAGTTCCCCGAGGCTCAGGTGCGCCACCGCGAAGATCGCCGCACTCAGCACCACCCCCCAGGCGGCACCGAGTTCCCGTCCCGCTACCGGTAGCAGGACACCGCGGAAGATCGTCTCCTCAAACAGGGGAGCAAGAACGACGGCTGTGAAGGCGAAGCAGGCCAGGGTCGCCGGGTCCTGGCTGCGCAGCACCAGATCCAGCAGCGGATTGCTGCCACCCGGGTCACCCCAGATCTGCCCCTGGAGCCAGCCCACAAGACTCACCAGCGGCACCACCATCAGCACGCTGCGCAGGGCACGCTGAATGCCTGATCCGAGCGGCCGCCAGCGCAGCAGCAGCCAGCCCCCTTCCGGTGCGGGCCCGAGGCTGCGCAGCATCAGGTTGAGGATCAGCAGTGGGCCGGCCATCAGCGCCAGGTACAGCACCACAACGGAGATCCCCTCCCGCAGCGGGCTGCCGATCATCAGGGCCTTGAGCAGGCTCGTGAGCAGGGGCCCCACCAGCAGTGGCGTCAGCAGTTCACCGATCACCACGAAACCGCCGGCGATCAGCAGGACGGCATCCAGTCCGCTCAGGGGTGGTCCCTGCAGGGGCGGCAGCGGCGCACCGCGCCCCCGCCAGCGCAGCCAGGCCTCTCGCAGCAGCAGGGCGACTCCCAGCAGCAGCAGCAGGCCCGGCAGCAACGTGATCGCCAGCAGCTGCGCCAAGGCCCGCCGACTGGCGGCGGCGCTTCCGCAGCGGCTTCCACCTCCCAGGGCTTCGCAGCTCCACAGGCGCAGCAGTGGTCGCTGACCGGACCAGCGTTCCAGTGTGTCTGAACCATCCGCCTGGTCCGGCCCGGCCGGCGGGGCGCTCCTCAGCAGGTGCGTGGCGAGACTGCTTTCCGGGCTGGCTCTGCCCGCTGCGTTCCCCTCCGCGGCCAGCTCCTTCAGCAGGGTATCCGCCTGGGCGTTGTCGCCGAGGCGGCGCAGCAGCAGCGCCCTCTCCAGGCGCAGGTCCGCCGCCGCGGGCGTGCCGGCTTCGGCCCCTGCGTTGATCTGGTTCGCCAGGGCCCGGCTGAGGGCTTCAGCCGGATTCGCGCCGGCGAGCAGCGGTCGCAGCGACGATGGCAGGCCGTGCTCCGCCAGCAGCGCCAGCTCCAGCTGGCGCAGGTTGAGATCGCCGCCCACTGAGGGCCGGTTGAGGCTCACGACCAGCCCGTTGAGCCAGAGGAGCAGGCTCAGGGCCAGGCTCACCAGCGCCAGCGCCAGCTTCCAGCCGGGCGGTTTGCCACCGGCCGGACATCCGGGCCCGTTGCCTGTTGTCACCGCGGCGCTGGCCCCCGGGCCGATCGTTGGGCGCATTCTGACCAGCGGGAGGCACGGCCGGCCCGAGGACCGCGGATCGATCGGCAGCAGCAGCCCTTTCGGGCCGTTTCCATAGGATGAACTTTCGTGTGAAGTGCGCCCGTGTCTCTGCGGATCCTGCTCGTTCGCCACGGCCTGAGCAGCTTCAACCTGGAGCACCGCATCCAGGGCCGCGACGACCTCTCCAGCCTGACGGACGCCGGCGTCAAGCAGGCCCTGGCCACCGGTGAGGCCCTGCGCGATCTGCCGCTGGCCGCCGCCTACAGCTCACCGCTGCGCCGTGCCCACGACACCGCCATCACCCTGCTGGCGGCCCATGGCGGCGGGCTGGAACCTCAGCTCGATGACGATCTGCTGGAGGTGGATCTGGCCCCCTGGTCGGGGATGTTGGGCACGGAGGTGCGCGAGCTCTTCCCCCAGGAGCACCGGCTCTGGCATCACCATCCCGAGCAGCTGCAGCTGCAGCGGCCTGATGGCAGCAGCTATGCCCCGATCCCGGAGCTGCTGGAGCAGGCTGGCCGCTTCGCCTCCCGGTTGCTGGCGGCCCACGATCCGGCGGCAGCCGGTCACCAGAACGTGCTGGTGGTGGGCCACAACGCCATCCTGCGCTGTCTGCTGCTCAGCCTGCTGGGTCTGCCGGCTTCCGGCTTCCGTCGCCTGCGGCTCGATAACGCCTCGATCTCCGTGCTGAACCTCAGCCCGGGCGAGGGTGGCGGCGTGGCGGTCCAGATCGAGTCGCTGAACGGCACCGGCCATCTGCATCCGCAGGTGTGCGCCAGCACCCTGCCGGCCAAGGGGCCCGGCCAGCGCCTGCTGCTGGTGCGCCATGGCGAGACCGACTGGAACCGTCAGGGTCGCTTTCAGGGACAGATCGACATTCCCCTCAATGCCAACGGCCGCGCCCAGGCCGCAGCTGCCGGCGAGTTCCTCAAGCGCCTCACCTTTGATCGGGCCTACACCAGCTCGATGGCTCGGCCCCGCCAGACGGCCGAAGGCATCCTGCAGCACCATCCCGGTGTTCCCCTCACGAGTGTTCCCCACCTGGTGGAGATCGGCCACGGCGAGTGGGAAGGCCGGCTCGAGGAGGAGATCGCCGAGCAGTGGGCTGAGCTCCTGGCCGACTGGAAGCGGGCGCCTGAAACCGTGCAGATGCCGGATGGCGAAACCATCCACGATGTGTGGGAGCGCTCCCTTGAGGGCTGGAACCGCATCGCCGCCAGCCTCGACCCAGAGGAAACGGCCCTGGTGGTGGCCCACGATGCTGTGAACAAGACGATTCTCTGTGCCCTGCTCGGCCTCAGCCCCGCCGACATCTGGGCGGTGAAGCAGGGCAACGGCGGCGTCACCGTGATCGATTACCCCCATGGCCCGGATCAGCCGCCGGTGGTGGTCTGCCTGAACCAGACGGCTCATCTTGGGGGCGTGCTGGATCGCACCGCCGCTGGAGCCCTCTGAACCACCCCGTCGCATGAGCTGCTCCGCATGATCTGCTCCGCATGACACGCGCCGCATGAACAGCCGCTTTCTGCAGCAGGTGTTGTTGCTGGCGAGGCCCGGGCAGGATCCCGCGCCGGCCGATGTGCTTCTTGAGCAAGGCTCCATCGCCGCCATCGGTTCTGAGGCCGCTGCCATCGCGGCGCAGCGAGGGCTGGAGCCGCTGCCGGCTGAGGGTTGGCTGCTGGCACCGGCGCTGGTGGATCCCCATTCACTGCTGGAGGACCCCTGCAACGGCGTGGCCGAAACCCAGGCCTCCCTCGAGCGCTCCGCTGTGGCCGCTGGCTACGGAACGGTGGCGCTGCTGCCCCAGGCACGCCGCTGGCGCGATTCCTCTGAGGCCCTGCAGCTGCAGCAACGCTGCAGCGGTCTTCAGCTCCTGCTCTGGGGAAGCCTCAGTCGCGGCGGCGAGGGGCTGGAGCTGGCTCCCCATGCGGATCAGCTGGCGGCCGGGGCGATCGGTCTGGCGGAGGGGGCATCCACGCCGCCGCTGCCGCTGCTGGAGCGGGCCCTGGCCCTGGGCGAGATGGCTGATGCACCCTTGCTGCTGGCGGCCCGCGATCCGGCGCTGAGTCAGCAGGGCTTCGTACGCGAGGGGGTGGAGGCCCTGCGGGCTGGCTGGCCCACCGATCCTGTCCTGAGCGAGACGCTGCCGCTGCAGGCCCTTCTGGCCCTGCGGCAGCTGCACCCCGGGCGGCGGCTGCAGCTGATGAACCTCTCCACGGCCGCTGCCGTGGCCCAGCTCGCGGCCCTGCCGCCGGAGCATCGTCCGCCGGCAACGGTCAGCTGGTGGCATCTGCTGGCCGACAGCGGCAGCCTCGATCCCAGCGCGGAGGGTTGGCGTGTGATGCCGCCGCTGGGCGGGCCCGCGGATCGCCAGGCCCTGTGCGAGGCCCTGGCGGCGGGGGTGTTGTCAGCGGTGGCGGTGCACCATCTGGCCCTCGATCCGGAGGAACAGCTGCTGCCGCTGGACCAGCGCAAACCTGGGGTGGCGGGCCACCGCTTCGTGCTGCCCTGTCTCTGGCAGGAGCTGGTGCGCGGCCGCGGCTGGTCGGTGGCGCAGCTCTGGCAGGCCCTCTGTTTCGGTCCAGCTGCTCTGCTCGGTCTAGAGGCCCCGAGCCTTGCAGTCGGCAGTAGCCGCTGGCTGCTGTTCGATCCGCAGCGCCCCTGGCGGCCCGCCCTGGATCCGCTGGCTCCGCTGGCGGCCAATCAGCCGCTGGCCGGCGCGACGCTCACGGGCCAGGTGCTGGCTGCGGGTCTCTCCCCGGAGCTCTGGCGGGGGGCAGAGGGTCCGGTGTCCTGAGCTCACCGGCTGTTCCGGGTGGCCAGAAGCGCCAGAAGGCTCGGCCGATGATCTCGCTCTGGGGAAGGAACGCACCACCCGGCCAGAAGCGTCCATCCCAGCTGTTGGCTCGGTTGTCGCCAAGGGTGAGCACATGCTTCGGCGGCACAACTGCGTTCAGAGGGCGGCATGGACCCATGCCCATCGCGTCCACCGGGCAGTACTGACGCACATAGGATTCGTTCAGCCGACGGCCGTTCACGCTGACCTCGCCACGGGGCGTGATCACCACCCTGTCGCCAGGGATGGCAACCACCCGCTTGATGTAGGCATCGCAGGCGGGGGTCTGCAGCCCTGGCAAGGCATTGACCAGCGGCAGATTCACCAGCAGGCAGCGCAGCGGGCCCGCCTGATGCTCGACCCGGAGCACCGGATCGAAGTGATGCGGCGCGTGGAACACCACGATCTCGCCGCGCCGCGGCGGGCGCTGGCGGTAGCTGAGCTTCTCAACCAGCAGCCGATCCTGCAGCTGAAGCCCCGGCAGCATCGAACCGGATGGGATGTAACGGGCCTCGAGAATGAACTGGCGCACCCCGAGGGCCACAGCAAGGGTGATCAGCACACCGCGCCAGAAGGCCCAGGGGCTCTCGCCTTCATGGTCGGGGTTCGCGGCGGGGGCCCGATCGGCTGCTACCGCGTCGTCTGGGGCCTCGGATGACGGATCGTGCTGCGGCAACGGGTTGCCCTGTCAAAGGCGTCAGAAGTAGGGAAGATTAGGCCGCAGCCGCCGGCCCCACGCATGGTTCGTCCCCGCTGGTTGGCGGCGCGGAGGCTCACGGGACGTGGGGTCGCATCACCAAGGTTCTGGCGCCACTGGGATCGGGCTGTGGCCCTCTGGGCCGCGCTCAATCTGCTCTGGGTGGCATTCGACATCACCTACGTGCCGCTGCGCACCTTCTGGTTGCAGCGCAACCTCACGCCGCTGCCGCAGGTGCCCCTGGTGGTGCCCCTCACGATCCTGCCGGACATCACCCCCCTCTATGACCCTGTGAAGGGCATCGAGCCGCACCGGGAAACACAGGCCTGGCTGGTCAGCTTCCAGAGGTTGGATCAGGCGCTGCTGGCGGGTGCTCCCTCCGCCGTCACCGCGCCACTGCGGCACCGTCAGCTGGAGCTGACGGTGCAGATGATCAATGAGAACCCGTTCGCTGCCTCGGGCAACAGCGGCACCCTCGAGAAGCTGAAGAACCGCCTGCGTCAGCGAGCGTCCCGCGATTCCGCCAAGCAGGCGGCGGCGCTGCTGCTGGCGGATCCCTGGCTGGCGCAGCGGGGCTGGGGGCAGGAGCGGCGCTTCTGGCAGCAGCAGATCCTGCCCCTGGTTGCCACCAGCTACTGGCGTTCGATCGATGAGAACGGTCGCCCCAGCGATCATTTCTGGCGGTTCGATCTGTTGCTCTTCCAGAGCGTCTTCGCCCTGGACATCCTGCTGCGGGTGCTGCGCCTGCGGCGACGCTTCCCCTCCCTCAGCTGGCGCGATGCCCTGTTGCGCCGCTGGATCGATCTGCCCCTGCTCCTTCCCTTCTGGCGCTGGCTGCGCCTGGCCCCCGTGGTGGAGCGCCTGAGCAGCGCTGGTCTGATCAACGTGGAGCCGCTGCGCGCCGCCATCAGCCGGGTGGTGGTGGCCCTGCTTGCTCTGGAGCTGTTCGAGGTGCTGGCCCTGCAGCTGGTTGATGGCACCCAGTCGCTGATTCGCTCGCCCCAGTGGCCGCGCTGGATCCGCAGTTTGCGCAGCCATCAGACCGTGGCGCTCGGCCAGCAGCAGGAGTTGGTGGAGCTGGTGCAGTTGTGGGGGCCGCTGCTGCTCGGTCAGGTGGCGCCGCGGCTGTCGCCGGAGTTGCAGGGGCTGCTCGGTCATGCCCTGCAGCAGAGCCTGCGGGACTTGCCCGGCGGTGCCGTGGTTCCGCCAGCCCTCACCCGTCAGCTGGCGGCGGGCATGGTGGACAGCCTGGTGGAGCTGTCGCGCGGCACGGCCGATCGGCTTGCCCAGAGCGATGGCCGCCAGGTGGCGTTGCTGCAGGGCATCGTCGACCGCTTCTGGGAGGAGCTGGCCAGCTCCCTGGAGCGAGGCAGCACGTTGGAGCGCAGTCAGATGCTGCTGTTCACCCTGTTGCAGCAGCTCAAGCGCAACTATCTGGCCCAGGTGAACCGCGCGGGCATTGATGCGCTGATGGATGAGCTTGATGAGCTGGCCGCACCAGCCCATGGGGCCGGCGATGGCGCCCCCGGTCCCTCGTCCGGTTGAGGCAGCGGTCGCGTCAGTCGGCCAGCGCGGCTGACCATTCCTCCACCTTGAAGCCCACCAGAGCTCTGCCTGAGGCGGTGATGGCGAAGGGCCGTTTGATCAGCCTGCCGTCGGCAGCGAGCGCCGCCAGGGCCTGCTCGTCGTCCATGGCTGCCACGGCAGCGGCGCCGAGGGCGCGATAGCTCTGGCCGCTGGTGTTGAACAGCCGCTTGCGGCCCAGGGCCTCAAACGCCTGGCGAAGCTCTGCCGTACTCGGGGGTGCGCTGGTGATGTCAACCAGGTCCAGGCTGCCCAGTGCCACAGAAAAGCCCTGCTGGGCGAGCCATTGCAGGGCTTTGCGGCAGGTACCGCAGGCGGGATAGCTGTAGACGCGCAACGGCGCCCGGCTCACTTGCCGATCAGAGACTTGAGTGCACCCACCAGGCTGTTGGAGCCCTTGCCAACACCACCCTGGGGACGGGTTCGGATCGTCACGTCGCCGTTCACGCTGGTGCGGCAGCTCAGGCGGTAGTTGGCCGGACGATCAGCCAGGTAGACCTGCTCAACATCGCTGCGCGGTGAGAGGTTCTGCAAGCCCTCGACCACCTCAACCACGCAGGTGCCGCACTGGCCGACGCCGCCGCAGTTGTTGAGGTTGTTCAGACCCTTGTAGGGGTTGATGCCGGCATCCAGGGCCGCCTTGCGCAGGTTGGCACCCTCGATGCAACCGACCTGCTGGCCTTCCTGTTCGAAACGGATGGTGGGCACGGTCGGACGGGGGATCTTCGGCGCCGACAAACTTACCTGCCCGGCGTCACTTTCTGACACCGATCTCCCCGGCTGATATGGATCGCAGCCTGATCCGGAAGGCCGGTCGGCCCTGCTTCAGCCCTGCTTAGCATCGGGCGAGCGGGAACGATCGCGTGAATCCAGCGGGTTACGACCGGATCCAGAGCCAGGTGATTCCCGGCTACGGCAGCCTGGCCCGGCTGGCGGTGGCGCTGCTGGCCACCTCACCGCTGGCCTCCACCGCCGGCGCCGAGGTGCTTGTTGCCGGCTGCGGCACCGGCTCGGAGCTGCTGGAGGCGGTCGCTCAGCGGCCCGACTGGCGGCTCACAGCTCTCGATCCCAGCCTCGAGATGCTCAGCGAAGCGCGCCAGAAGCTCGCTGAGAACCCCCACATCAGCTGGCACCACAGCACGGTGGAAGCTCTGGTGGACCAGCCTGGTTCAGCCGGTCGCCATGCCGGCGCCCTGGCGGTGCTGGTGCTCCAGTCGCTGCCGGATGACGGCAGCAAGCTCAACTTCCTCACCGCCCTCGCCCGCTGCCTCCAGCCTGGTGCCCAGCTGGTGCTGGTGGATCTGATGCAGACCTCCCTGCCCTCGCTGGAAGCTCAGATCGATGCGGCCTGGCAGGGGTTCCAACGGGCCAGCGGATTCGAGGAGGGCGGTGGCGGCCTGGATCACCTCAGCGAGGCTCTACACCCGATCGGCCTGGCGCGGCTCACCAGCCTGGTGAATGCCGCCGGCTTCGGCGATCCTGCCCGGGTGTTTCAGGCTCTGGGTTTCGAGGGGTTCCTGCTGCAGCGCCGGGGCTGATCAGCGCGTCCTGGTGGCCGCCGCGATGCAGCGCTCCAGCAGTTCCGGAACGGCGTCGGCATCCAGCCAGCCACCAATCTCCACCACGCGGCCTTCCATGTTCTTGTAGGTGCGGAAGAACTCCGCCACCTCCTCCAGCTGATTGGGGGCGATCTGGCGGATGCTGTGAATGCTGCGCTGGCGTGGGTCGGCCGCCGGGATGCAGAGCAGCTTGCCGTCGTGGGCACCGCAATCGACCATGTCGAGGATGCCGATTGGACGGGCGGCGATCAGGCAGCCGGCGAAGGTGGGCTCTTGCATGATCACCATCGCGTCGAGGGGGGCACCGTCCTCCGCCATGGTGTTGGGCACGAAGCCGTAATCGAATGGGTACCGCACGGAGGAGTGCAGGACCCGGTCCAGGGCCATCAGCCCGGCTTCAGCGTTGTACTCGTATTTGTTGCTGCTGCCGGCCGGGATCTCCACGACCAGATTCACCAGGCCTGGCGCCGGCGAGGCCTGCAGGCTGCGCAAGTCCATCGGGTCGTGCGAGGGGGTGGGCTGGTGGGCGGCCGCCAACGATGCTGGCCAGTGGGACGACCAGAGTCAGCACGGCGATCACAGCCCCCAGCAGAGGAGCTGTGGTGTGGAAGAGACTGACCAGACTGTAGGGATCCTCGCTGGATTCCGGACTCAGTTCAGTGGATCGGCCGCTGGCCACCGGAGCTGGGGCGAGGGTCGATCCGCTGGTTCGGGGAGGGGGGTCGGAGTCCAAGATTGAGAGGGATGTTGGAGAAGGATTCGATGAGGGCCTGGAACTGTTTCGGTTCCAGCGGGGCTTGGATCACGCACCAGTCTGGCCTGTGGTCGGAACGTTGACTGGTTCTTCTGGACGAGCTCAGCGGTTCTGACTGGATCGTGCTTGCCTCAGTCAGGCGGCGGGGCGGGCCTGATCGTGTTGGTCGCGGCGGGCGTCGAGAGGGGTGGGGCGCGCCTCGGCGGCTCCAAGCAGCTCGCGGATCGTGCGCAACTCCTCAAGGATCGATGCCAGCAACTGCTGTGTGGCCGTGGAGGGGGAGTTCAGCACCTCCACAGTGACCTCCTTGATCCGCAGCACGTCCCTGGCGAAGCGGGCGACTTCGTTCGGGTGGAACATCAACGGTTCCTTTTGGTCGCTGCGGTACTCAGGGTTGAGCTTGCGCGGATTGAAGGGGGGATTGAGATTGCGTGGATCGGTGTTGGTGTAGCGGTAAACTGAGGCGCGTGAACGATTCAGTGATCGCTGCACCTCATCGATACCAATCAGGTGTTCTGCGGTTTCGGATATGTTGGCGGCTGCCTCAGCAGCGGTTTCGGCCGAGCTGGTGATGCCGTTGTGGCCGAAATTCACGGAGCTCAGAGGTGCCGCAGCTCCGCTCGGATTGCCCATTCCAGCCGAGAACGCATGGGCAGCCATTGAGACGGGGGTGCGACAGACGGGACGTGGCTGAGAAGTTAGCAGGGTTTCCGCTGCCGCATTGGAAATCTTTCCGGTTTCGCCCAGGTCGTGTGGCGCTTCTTGAAGCGGTTGGCCCCGGGACCTCTTCGCTCTTGTCTCGCCCGTCAGCGGCGGCCAGACGAAAGGTGGGTGATAGCTTCCGGCCAGCCCTCGCCCCAGGTTCCCATGCGCGTCTCCCGCCTGATGCTGGTGACGCTGCGCGACGATCCGGCCGAGGCCGAGATCCCCTCCCACAAGCTGCTGTTGCGGGCGGGTTACATCCGTCGCATCGGCAGTGGCATCTACGCCTATCTGCCCCTGCTGTGGCGTGTGCTGCAGAAGATCTCGGCGATCGTGCGCGAGGAGCTCAATGGCGCCGGTGCCCTGGAGACCCTGCTGCCGCAGCTGCAGCCGGCGGAGCTCTGGCAGCGCAGCGGCCGCTGGGCCGGCTACACCGCTGGCGAGGGGATCATGTTCCACCTGGAGGATCGCCAGGGTCGTGCGTTGGGCCTTGGTCCCACTCACGAGGAGGTGATCACGGCTCTGGCGGCCGACCTGTTGCGTTCCTACCGGCAGCTGCCGGTGAATCTGTACCAGATCCAGACCAAGTTCCGCGACGAGATTCGCCCCCGTTTCGGGCTGATGCGCGGCCGTGAATTCATCATGAAGGATGCCTATTCCTTCCATGCCGATGAGGCCTGCCTGAAGCAGACCTATTTGGCCATGGACGGGGCCTACCGCCGCATCTTCAGCCGCTGTGGACTGCGAGCCGTGGCTGTCGAGGCCGATAGCGGCGCCATCGGCGGCTCCGCCAGCCAGGAGTTCATGGTCACCGCCGAGGCGGGCGAGGACCTGATTCTGGCCAGTGGTGATGGCACCTATGCCGCCAACCAGGAACGGGCCGTTTCCCTCCCCGCTGAGGTGGCGCCACTGGTGGCCGGTCCCCGGGCCGGCGGTGCCGGTGAGCCCCTGGTCACCCCGGGGCAGAGCAGCATCGAGGATCTCTGCGCCGCCCAAGGTTTCGAACCCGGTCAGACCGTCAAGGTTCTGCTGCTGCTGGCCCGCTTCGAGGATGGGGTTCAGCAGCCCCTGCTGATCAGCCTGCGGGGCGATCAGCAGCTCAACGAGGTGAAGCTGGTCAACGCCGTTGCAGCCCGCTGCTCCGCTGCCCACGGCACCGTGCTGGAGATTGGGCCGCTCACGGCCGAGGCCGCCGGCAAGGAAGGCCTGGGGCCCATTCCCTTCGGCTTTATGGGTCCCCATCTGGCCGATGCCGTGCTCACAGGAGCCCGCAGCTGGCAATCCCGGTTCCTGCGCCTGGCCGATACCACCGCCGCTGGGCTCGCCAGCTTCGTGTGCGGTGCCAACAGCCTGGACACCCACCTGCTGGGGGCGACGTGGGGGGGGCTCTGCCCCTGCCCTGACAGCCTCGATCTGCGGGCCGCCCAGCCCGGTGATCGCTGCCTGCATGATCCGAACCAGGAGCTGCAGGCCAGCCGTGGCATCGAGGTGGGCCACATCTTCCAGCTGGGTCGCAAGTACTCCGCAGCCCTTGATGCCACCTTCACCAATGAGGCCGGCGTCGATGAGCCGCTGTGGATGGGCTGCTACGGCATCGGTGTCTCCCGCCTCGCCCAGGCGGCGGTGGAGCAGCACCACGATGCCAACGGCATCTGCTGGCCCACCGCCATCGCCCCCTATGAGGTGATCGTGGTGATCGCCAATGCGGCCGATCCTGTCCAGGTGGCCCTCGCTGAGCAGCTCTACACCGACCTGCAGGGCGCCGGCGTCGACGCCCTGCTCGACGATCGGGGGGAGCGTGCCGGTGTGAAGTTCAAGGACGCCGATCTGCTCGGCATCCCCTGGCGGGTGGTGGTAGGCCGTGGCGCTGCCGACGGTGAGGTGGAGCTGGTGCAGCGGGCCGGATCACGCCGGCAGGATCTGACGGCCGCTCAGCTGCTGCCGCAGTTGCTGCCACAACTGGAGGAGGAGCGCCGCGGTCTGCTGCCGGCCTGAGACCCCGGGCGCGCCGGGCGATGGTGGAGCCTGTCCGTCGGCCCATGAGCCTGCAACTAAGATCCAGCCAGATCCTTGAACGTTCCCCGATGGCTGCTGGATGGCGTCGTCTGCAGGCTGCTGTCGTGGCGATCTGCCTGAGCCTGTCGCTGCTGCTCACCGCCTGCTCCGGCAGCAGCGGACCAATGAGTGGCAATTACGTGGACGACACCATCGCCACGGCGGACAGACTTCTGGCCACGATCGGTCTGAGTTCCGATGATCCCGGGCGGGCGGAGGCTGAGACGCAGGCCCGCACCCTGATCAACGACTACATGGCCCGCTACAGGCCGCAACGGCAGGTGAACGGACTCGCTTCCTTCACCACCATGCAGACCGCACTCAACTCCCTGGCCGGTCATTACGCCAATTACCCGAACCGCCCGGTTCCCGATGCCCTGCGCGAGCGCGTCAGCAAGGAACTGAAGAAGGCTGAAACCGGGGCCAGCCGCGGAGCCTGAGCCCTGCGCCGCTGCAGAGCGGCAGGGGTTGTCGCTCTGTGTCTATCCGGCTTGAATCTTTGACGGGGGGTCACCCGATCTGAGATCCTCTTTGTTTGTGCTCAGAAGCGGCTGCGGGCCGCTGTGTCATTGGCCAACGTCGTCGTCATCGGTGCGCAGTGGGGTGACGAGGGAAAGGGCAAGATCACCGATCTGCTGAGTCGTTCCGCCGATGTGGTGGTGCGCTACCAGGGCGGCGTCAACGCCGGTCACACGATCGTTGTGGACGAGAAGGTGCTCAAGCTGCACCTGATTCCCTCCGGCATCCTTTATTCGGACACGATCTGCCTGATCGGCTCCGGCACCGTGGTGGATCCCAAGGTGATGATCGGCGAGCTCGACATGCTCGGCGAGAACGGCATCGCGGTGGATGGCCTGCAGCTGGCCTCCACGGCCCACGTGACCATGCCGTATCACCGCCTGCTGGATCTGGCGATGGAACAGCGGCGCGGTGATCGCCGCATCGGCACCACCGGTCGTGGTATCGGTCCCACCTATGCCGACAAATCCGAGCGGAACGGCATCCGCATCCTCGACATCCTCGATGAAGCCCGGTTGCGGGATCGCCTGGCCGGGGTGCTGGCGGAGAAGAACGAGATCCTGCAGAAGCTCTACGGCCTTGAGCCCCTTGATTTCGAGGCGGTGGTGGCGGAGTACGTGGGCTATGGCCAGCGCCTGGCTCCCCATGTGGTGGACTGCACCCGCGCCATTCACCAGGCGGCCCGGGCCCGCAAGAACATCCTGTTCGAGGGCGCCCAGGGCACGCTGCTTGACCTCGATCACGGCACGTATCCCTACGTCACCTCCTCCAACCCGGTGAGCGGCGGCGCCTGCATCGGCGCCGGCGTGGGTCCGACCCTGATCGACCGGGTGATCGGCGTGGCCAAGGCCTACACCACCCGGGTGGGGGAAGGTCCTTTCCCCACCGAGCTGGAGGGCAGCCTCAACGATCACCTCTGCGATCGGGGCGGCGAGTACGGCACCACCACCGGCCGCCGCCGCCGCTGCGGCTGGTTCGACGGTGTGATCGGCCGCTATGCGGTGCAGGTGAATGGCCTCGATTGTCTGGCGATCACCAAGCTCGATGTGCTTGATGAGCTCGATGAAATCCAGGTGTGCGTGGCCTACGAACTCGACGGCCAGCGGATCGAGCACTTCCCATCCAGCGCTGAGGATTTCGCCCGCTGCCAGCCCATCTTCCAGACCCTGCCTGGTTGGCAGAGCTCCACGGCTGATTGCCGCACCCTCGAGGATCTGCCCCCCACCGCCATGAGCTATCTGCGCTTCTTGGCGGACCTGATGGAGGTGCCGATCGCGATCGTGTCGCTGGGCGCCGACCGCGACCAGACGATCGTGGTGGAGGATCCCATCCACGGACCGAAGCGGGCGCTTCTGAGCGTCTGAGTTCTCCCTCTCCGAAGCCCCCCATGACCGCCAAGACCCTCGACGTTGTCGGCATTGGCAACGCCATCGTTGATGTACTGGTTCAGGCCGATGACGACCTGCTCGACAACTTCGAACTGACCAAGGGCACGATGGCCCTGGTGGATGAGCAGCAGGCCGAGCGGCTCTATGCCCATGTGGGGCCTGGCCTGGAAACCTCCGGCGGCTCAGCCGCCAACACCCTGGCCGGCATCGCCCAGCTGGGCGGGAGAGCCGGGTTCATCGGCCGGGTGCGGGATGACCAGCTCGGCGGGATCTTCGCCCACGACATCCGCAGCGTCGGCGCCCGCTTCGAGACCCCCGCCGCCACGGCCGGCCCCTCGACGGCCCGCTGCCTGATCCTGGTCACCCCCGATGCCCAACGCACGATGTGCACCTACCTGGGCGCCTCCGTGGGCCTCGACCCAGCTGATCTCGATCTGGCGATGGTGGCTCAGGCCAAGGTTCTCTACCTCGAGGGCTATCTGTGGGACAGCGACGAGGCCAAGCGCGCCTTCATCGCCGCCGCCGACGTGGCCCGTGCCAACGGCGGTGAGGTGGCACTCAGCCTGTCCGATGCCTTCTGCGTCGAGCGCCACCGCGACAGCTTCCAGGAGCTGGTGGACGGCCACGTGGACATCCTGTTCGCCAATGAAATGGAGATCACCTCCCTCTACAAGGCCAACAGCTTTGAGGAGGCGGCGGAGCAGGTGCGCGGCCGCTGCCGCATCGCCGCCCTCACCCGCAGCGAGCAGGGGTCGCTGATCCTCAATGGCGATGGCACCCACAGCGTCGAGCCGTTCTCACTCGGCGCCCTGGTGGACACCACCGGCGCCGGCGATCTCTACGCCGCTGGCTTCCTGCACGCCTACACGCGTGGCCAGGGCGTGGAGGCCTGCGGCCGTCTCGGCTCCCTCTGCGCCGGCCAGGTGGTGACCCAGCTCGGGCCGCGCCCGCAGGCCGACCTCCGCGAGCTGGTCAGCACGCACCTCGGCGCGGCGGCGCTCTGACTCAAGCCGTGGGCTCTGCGTTGCTGCAGCTCTGCATCAGCCACTGGCCGTAGGCCGAGCCCGCGCTGGCTGGCCAGTGCAGCCATTCGGGGGTGGCGTAGCTGTGCAGGCAGTGCACCGCCGCCTCCAGCTCGGCCAGCTGGTCGGCTCGGCTCTTGATCAGCAGCTGCACCTCGCTGCTGCGCTCGATCGCTCCCTGCCAGCGGTAGAGGGAAGTGAGTGGCGTCAGCGCCACGCAGGCCGCCAGGTGCCGCTCCAGCAGTTGCTGTGCCAGGGCCTCGGCCCGTTCGGCATCGGCCTCGGTGGTGAGGGCCAGGATCACGGCGGTGGCAGCCATCAGCGCAGCTCAGGGCCGGCCCAGCTTCTCCAGCAGGGCCGCCAGGGGCAAGGCCTCAGCCCCGTTTGGCTGCTGCGGCTGCACCAGCAGCACTAGTCGCAGTCCCAGGTCGCAGCACAGCTGCTGCCAGAGGCTCTCCCCGCCCCCTCCGGACTGGCGGCACAGCACGGCGCTGATGCGCCAGCGGCGGCAGAGCGCCCGTTCCACCGCCCCTGGCCCGCTGGTGTCGGGGCGGAGGCAGGCCAGGTGGTGATCCGGCAGTCCTGCCGCCAGGGCCAACTGCAGGCTGGCCGGGCGATCCAGCAGGCGGGCGTAATGGCTGCTGGCGTTGCTGGCGGCCAGCGCAGCGGGCAAATGGCGTGAGCCGATCGCCAGCAGCAGCCGCTCGCCCGTGAGATCGACCGACGCCAGGGCGCTCAGGGCCCGGATCGGTTCCAGTCGCAGGACGGTGTTGCGGCTCACAGCGTCGCGCGCCAAGGCCTGCAGGGGCTGGCGCCACTGCGTGCACACCTGGCGCAGCACTGTGCTGATCTGAACGGCGAACGGGTGGGTGGCATCCACCACCCAGCGCGGCTGCAGCTGGATCAGTGTTGCTTCGATGGCAGCGGCGTCCGCCAGGGCGCCCACCTGAATGTGCAGCCGCGGATGAGGGCTGTAGGCGCGGGCCGCCTCCGGGCTGACCACGCTCACCAGCAGGCGCCAGCCCTGCTCCAGCAGGGCCTGCGCCAGCGTTGGCCCCTCGCCGGTGCCGGCCAGCAACCAGATGGCTGGTGCGGCGGCGCCCTCCTCCCACTGGTGCAATCGGGCCTCGTGCATCAGGATGTTGCCCCTTGCCGCCGACCAGGTCTGTGAACCATTGCTTGCTGGAGGTGGAGGTGCTGGAGGCGCCCCAGCTGCGCTACACCCAGGACAACCAGACCCCCGTGGCGGAGATGGCCGTGCAGATGGATGGTCTGCGCCCCGATGATCCGCCGGGCCAGCTGAAGGTGGTGGGCTGGGGCAGCCTGGCTCAGGATCTTCAGAACCGTGTGCAGGTGGGGCAGCGACTCGTGCTCGAGGGTCGACTGCGCATGAATACGGTCACCCGCCAGGACGGGGTGAAGGAGAAGCGCGCTGAGCTCACCCTGGCCCGTCTGCATCCGCTTGGCTCGGCTTCTGGAGCTGGCGCTGCAGGGTTGGACGTTGCCGCACCTGTAGCGGCGAACCCGCTGGCGTCCCCGGCTGGTGCTCAGCCCCGCCCGGCCCCAGCTGCTGGATCGGCTGGCCGCGCGCCCGCGGCGCCACCGGCACGCCGTGCCCCAGCTCCCGCAGCAGCCGCCGAGCCTCCCACCTGGAATACGTCGCCCCTGGTGCCGGATCTGCCCGACGGTGAGGACGAGATCCCGTTCTGAGTTCTGCCGCTGCTGCGCCTCCCCTGGAGAGGCTTCAGCCCTCGCCGAGGCGCCGCTGGGCCTGCTCCAGCAGTTGACCCAGCTCCCGCTCCAGGGCCGCCAGGTCGAGCCGCAGGTCGGGCCAGCGGCCGCTGTCGATCTGTTGAAGCAGCCAGGCCCGGTCGACCTGCAGCTGCTCCAGCAGCGCGGCCGTGTTCGGGGCTGTGCCTGCCGCTGGGTTGGTCGCTGGGTTGGTCGGGCTGTCTGCCACGGGTGTCCTGGCGCTGCCGGGGTCGCCATCACGGTCGTGCGCCTCGTTGACCGAAGATGGGCCCATGCTTTCGATCGCTTCCCCCGGCAGCCTAGTCACCATCGCCGGGGT
>CAIZNP010000232.1 GCA_903934375.1 uncultured Synechococcaceae cyanobacterium | reverse complement strand
GTCATGGCAGCTGGTCGCGGCTGGCCCTGGCCTGCAGGCTGCCCGCCCGCTGGATCAGCCGCTCGGCGGTGGCGTCGTACACCGCGGCGGCCTCCTCGGCGCTGCGGCCGATGCAGGTCATGCCGAGCTTGCCGAATTCCGAGAGGCAGCCCAGCAGATGGAACACGCTGCCCCGCAGCCGCGCCGGGTCGTAGTGGAGGTCGGCCTCGGCCACGATGTCGATCAGGTCGGCCGGCAGCAGGCCACGCAGGCGTGGATCGGTGAGGTTGTCGGTGGCCCGGTAGTGCAGGGCCTGGCCGGTGGGGGAGAGGAAGGTGCCGCTGTTCTGGTCGAGCGCGCCCCAGGTGATCGCCCGCAGGGCCATGTAGGGGTGGGTGGTGCCCCCCTGGCGCAGGTTCACCTCAATCGCCTGCAGATCCCAGCGGCCGTTGAGGCGGCGGGCGATGAAGTCGACGGCATAGCGCTCCAGCGCTCCTTCGGCCGCCAGCGCCTCGCCCACCGCCCGGCCGTGGCGCATCAGCTCCAGCCGGTAGGGATCCTCGGCCGGAAAGCAACAGCCCAGGTAGGTCTGTCCGCTTGGTCCGCCGAGGATCTGCTCGTGGGTGGAGAGCACCTCCACCGTGCCACCCGGATGGATGGTGCCCTGCACGCTCGGCGAGGTCAGGGCGTCTCCCCCCTCCAGCCAGGCCTCCACCAGGGCGCCCTGCTGGGCCAGCAGCGTGCGCCAGTCGGGCGCCGGCATCGGCAGGCTGTCCAGCGCGGCCCGCAGCCGGGCCCGCCGCTGCGGGACGCTGAGCTCCGCCAGCTGCAGCGGCTCCAGCGCCAGCGGTGCATTGCCCTCACCGCTGAGGCCTTCGTTGAGCTTCACCACGCAGCGGCGCAGCTGCGGCTGTCCCTCCCACAGCTCGGCCGTCACCTCCGCCAGGGCGTCGAGGTCGTGCACCAGGGCGCTGCCGGCGGGATGGGGCACGCCGCAGCGGGCGAACAGCTCGCGGCTGCCGGCCTTGCTGCCCCACCAGCCCAGGGCCGGATCGGTGCCCAGCAGCGGCACCTGCAGCAGCTCTGAGAGGCGTTTCTCCAGCTCCGTCACCACGAAGCAACTGATGTAGCTGCGCCCCGGCCGCAGCAGTTCCTTGATGCGGGCCAGCAGGGCCGGTCGCTCCAGCAGCTTCTCGGTGAGCGGCCGGGCGGAGGCGTCGTCGGCATCAAAGAGATGCAGGCGCCGGCGGGCGTGGGAGGTGGGCACGCCGGGCAGCAGTTCCAGCACCGCATCCACCACCAGCTCCGGCAGCAGCTTGCTGGTCACGTAGATGGCCCGCACGCCGGGATCGCGCAGGCGCATCAGCGCGAACAGCTGCCGCTCCTCGTAGTGGTGCGCGCCCGTCACCAGTTCGATCAGGTGGCGGTCCATCGACAGCGACGGCACCACCAGTAGGTCGACATCGGGGCCATCGCCCACGTGCTGGAAGCCCCAGCCGGGCTGCAGCTGGTTCTGGAGCTCGCGGAAGGAGAGGGTCATGGCAGATGGATGGGAATCGTCAGCTGACGGCGGCCGGCACGCACCGCCTGCAGGGCCCACAGACCGAACGGCAGGACATAGAGCGGCGTGGCCCAGGGCCAGGTCCGGTTCTCCTGCAGCCAGGTGGCCACCAGCGGTGCCGTGCCGGCGAACAGGGCCATCGCCAGGGAGTAGCTGATCGAGAACACGGCACACCGCTGGCGTGTGGGCAGCAGCGCCACCCCCAGCACCCCCTGGGCGCCCATGGTGGCCATCAGCGGTAGCAGCATCACCGCTAGGGCCAGTGCCAGGGATCCCAGGGTGCCCTGCTGACCGATCAGCAGGCCCGCCGGCATCACCAGCAGCAGGGCGATGTTGCCCCAGCGGTTGGCGAGCACCAGGCCCCAGCGGTCCGCCAGATGGCCGCCGAGCAGCACCAGCGGCAGGCCGATGGTCTGCAGCACGGTGGCCACCGTGTTGGCGGCGGCGCTGTTGCCAAGGCGCTGCCCGGTGAAGTCCACCAGGAACACGAAGGCCAGATAGAAGATCACGTTGGCGAAGCTCACCAGCCCCATCACCCGCAGCACCAGCCGCCACTGCCGCACCACCTGGGCCAGCCGCCAGGCCATGGCGCTGCCGAGATCGTGCAGGCCGCGTAGAGGCGGGGCATCGGCATCGGGAGGCAGGGTTTCAGGCATCGAACGCCGCATCCACAGCCCCAGCACCGCCACCACGGCCCCCAGCAGGAATGGCAGCCGCCATCCCCAGACGGCCATCGCCTGCTGACCCACGGCCCAGCCGATCAGCGCTGCCGTGAACGAGCCTAGGCTGAAGCCCACCAAGCCGCCGGCGATGGCCAGGCTGGAGAGGAAGCCGGCGTGGCCGCTGGCGGCCGCCTCGGTGGCGTAGGTGATGCTGCCGGTGAATTCGCCGCCCACCGAGAAGCCCTGCAGCATCCGCATCAGCACCAGCAGCACGCCGGCGCTGATGCCGATCTGGGCGTGGGTGGGCAGCAGACCGATCGCCAGGCTTGAGAGGCCCATGATCACGATGCTCAGGCTGAGCATCAGCCGCCGCCCCAGCAGATCCCCCAGTGGACCCAGCACCAGGCTTCCCACCGGGCGCATCAGATAGCCCACGGCGAACACGCCGAAGGAGGCCATGGTCTGCAGGGCCGGCACCTCGGCGGGAAAGAAGGCCGCCCCCAGGGCGCTGGCCACGTAGCCGTAGACCGCGAAGTCGTACCACTCGAGGGCGTTTCCCAGCAGGGCCGCCAGGGCAGCGGTGCGGCGTTGGCGGCGCGTCAGGTCCATCGCGCCACTCTGCTGGCGTCGTGGCGGGCTGTCGATTCCTGGCTAAGCCGTGGGGATGTTCGTGCGGCTGTGATGCCCCCAACCAGCGTGGCGCCGGTCGCAGCCTGGTGGCAGTGCATGCCTGGGCTCGGCGAGCGGCCGGATCCGATCGCGCTGCTGCAGGCCCAGGATGCCGATCGATTCGCCTGGCTGCTGCCCGTGCGCTACGGCCGCATGGCAGCGGATCCCTTCTGTTTCTTCCGCGGCGGGGCGGCGGTGATGGCGGCCGATCTGGCGCCGATGCCGCGCAGCGGTGTGGAGGTGCAGCTCTGCGGTGATGCCCATCTGCTCAACTTCGGCTTCTATGCCTCGCCGGAGCGGGCGCTGCTGTTCGATCTCAACGATTTCGATGAGACCTTGCGCGGTCCGTTCGAGTGGGATCTGCGCCGCTTCCTGGCCAGCGTGGTGCTGGCGGCACGCCAGCTGGGGCTGGCGCCGGAGCGGCAGGAGCGCCTGGCCCGCCGCGGCAGCCGTACCTACCGCAAGGCGATGCGCCGCTTTGCCCTCCTGCCGCTGCAGCAGCTCTGGAAGCTCCAGCTGGATGTGGATCGCTTCATCGCCGAGCTTGAGCCTGGGCCGTTCCGCGAGCACCTGCAGACGGTGAGCCAGCAGGCGCACCGGCGCGACACGCGCCAGGCCCTGCGCAAGCTGTGCGAGCGCGATGGCGATGGGCGCCTGCGCTTTCGCCATCAGCCGCCGCTGCTCTGGAGCTTCCGGCAGCGGCCGCCGAACCTCTGGCGCGACCTGGCGATCCCGGACCCAACCCCAGAGAATCCGAAGCCGTGGCTCGCCCACGCGAGCTCGGTGCTGGAGCCTTACGTCCAGAGCCTGCGCGATGACCATCGCCATCTGATGAGCCAGTACCAGGTTCTGGATGCGGCAGTGAAGGCGGTGGGTGTGGGCTCGGTGGGCACCCGCTGCACCATCGGGCTGCTGCAGGGCCCCGGCGGACCGGATGACCTGCTGGTGCTGCAGAGCAAGCAGGCCAGCCGTTCGGTGCTGGAGCCCTACCTCGGCGCTTCCCCCCATGGCCATCACGGCCAGCGGGTGGTGTGCGGTCAGCGCCTGATGCAGTCCGCGAGCGACATCTTTCTGGGCTGGACAACCTCTGGCGTGGGCACCCAGGTGTACATGCGCCATTTCCGCGACTGGCGCTGGGGGCTGAGCCTGGAGGGTCTTGATGACGACGGGCTGGAGCAGATGGTGAAGCTGTGCGCCTGGGTCCTGGCCAAGGCCCATGCCCGCAGCGGTGATCCGCGTGCCATCGCGCAGGCCCTGGATCCTGGCCGCAGGCTCGATGCCGCCCTGGCCGCCGCCTCTGTGGCCACTGCCGATCAGACCGAGGCCGACCATCGGCTGCTGCTGGCGGCCCTGGCCAGCGGCCGCCTCCCCAGTGATCCACTGGTCGCCTGCAGCTGAGGCTCTGAGGGCGCTGTGCTCAGAAGGTGAGGCTCAGCTGCAGGATCGCGGCCAGGATCGAGGGCACAGGCTGGGGGGCGGCGCTGGGGTTGAGGATCCACTGCAGAGTGGGCTGCAGGTTGAGGTTGGCGTTGAGCTGGAGCTGATAGCCCAGTTCCACCATCGCCTCATGGCGGCTGGGCCAGCTGCTGATCGCCGTTGGATTGAGACCGGCCCGGCCGGCACCCAGCACCAGCAGATCCAGGGGGCGGCTCGGTAGAGGACCCTGCACCACCAGCCCCGCCGCCAGGAAGTTTGGGGTGATGGTGGTGCTGTTGTCGCCTGTCCAGGCGCCGCCGATCCAGACGCGTTCATCCAGTCCGATCGGCAGGCCGCTGCGCAGGGTGGCGGAGCCGTAGAGCCCGTTGCTCTCGCCACCGTTGGTGTAGCCCCCGAAGCTCAGCAGGGCGGCGGGCAGCTGGTTCTGCACCGCCACGGGGTGGCGGCAGTCGGGCCGGCGGCGCACCACCCCGGCAGCGGTGCGACAGGCGCTCAATGGGGTGCCGCTTGGTGGGCTCCAACCCACCGGCGTCCAGTTCACTTGCAGCATCTGAGCTGTGCCTGAGGGTGTTCCCACCCAGGGGGCCAGGCTGCCCAGCCATTCGGCCAGGGGCTGGGTGGTGTTGAGATCAAACCAGCCGTAACGGAGCGTCAGCGCTGGGTTGGGCTGCACGGTCACGATGCCCCCCAGCGCGGCGTAGGGGTTGATCGGCAAGCCGTTGATGCTGATGTTGAGGGTGTTGTTGAACGCCGAATGGACGTAGAGGTCGAAGATCGGCGCTGAAATGAAGCTGGGGTTGAGGGGCACAATGCCGGCCTTGATCCCCAGCCAGCCATCGCCGCTGCTGCGGTTGAGGCTCACCTCACTGAGCAGGAAGCCTTTGGGGTAGGCGGCCTGCTGGAGCGGGAACAGCGCTCCGATGTCGGCGCTGTAGAGGTCGTTGCCGCTGTTGTGGGTGAGGCTGGTGTTGACGCTCCAGTGGTCCAGCTCGCTCCAGCTGGCGTTTGGGCGGGCCAGGCCGCGTCCGGCGCTCAGGGCGATCACGGTCTGCCCGATCCAGGCGGCCTGTTGTGTTGCACCACCGATCGGGTTCGCCGCCGGTTCGGCGGTGAAGCTGACCCCGAGGGCCAGCCAGTCCGGCAG
>CAIZNP010000231.1 GCA_903934375.1 uncultured Synechococcaceae cyanobacterium | reverse complement strand
GGTGCAACAGGGGTATCAGACGACGGTAGACCTGATGAATGCCGGCACAGGCATCCGCTACGGCGACGACTACTGAGCTCGGCAAGCTCCACCGCAGGCGGACGGCGCCGAGAGCCACGCCGACGTCATGAATCTTCATATCGTGGCGTTGGTCATCGAGCGGTCCTGGAAGGGTCCGCTTTTTTTTGGCTGATCCGCAGCAGCGGCATGGCTACTTGGTCACCGCCCGCCACAGCCACCAAGCCACCACCACCAAAACCACCCAGGGCAGCAGAGACCGGAACACAAGGAGCACGAACAGCACAACCGCAGCCGAAACCGCCGTACGTCGGACCATCGCCTTCGACTGGTTGGTCATGAAGCGCCAGCGGGGGAGCAGAGGCATCACGGTGCAAGCGGCGATGGGGCGGAGCGTAGAGAACATCGGCGGCCAGCCGCCCATCCATACCCTTCAGGCAGCGATGGGAAATCCTGTGATGCGCTGGCTACCGCTCACCGTCTGGCTGTTGCCCCTCGGCAGCAGCGCCTGGGCGCAACCCCATAACCCGCACTGCCCGGGCCAGAACACCATGGAGATGCGCATCTGCGCCGGATGTGCCCTGGAGCGGACGCGGGCCAAGCTGCAGCCGAAACTGCCGGCGGCTCTGCTGGTGGAGTGGCAGCAGACCGCCAGGGCGGTCTGTGCGCAGGCCTATGCCCCATACAGCGGTGGCTCGGTGTATCCGCAGGTGGTTGTGGGCTGCGAGAACCAGCTCTCGCTGGCCTTGCTGCGGCACTTTCAACCACTGAACAACCAGGAACAGGCCCCCAGCGCACGGCCGAACGCTGCACAGACACCCTGACCCAACGAATCCGACGGACCCGACGGACCCGATGCAGGGCGCTCAACGCAACCTGGCCTCCGCCAGCCAGCTCTCACCGCTCAGGGCACGGGCCTCACAGCGCACAAGGCTCGGATCAAGGCGGCACGTTCCGTTCACAGGCCAGGCGCTGGGCAGGCTGCTGGCCACGCCACGGGCGTCGAACAGGGTCTCGCTGACGGTGCTGAGACTCAGTTCCATTGGCTTGACCAGGCTGCAGCTGGCCTGGCGGCACTCCATCGCCTCGCTGGGCGCGCTGAGGATGCCCACGAAGGTGAGCACACTGGCTCCCCCTGGGCTGGAGCCACGGGCAGCCCAACTGACCCGAAAGACACCGGCGCCACGCTGATCCACCAGCACCGCGCCGCACTCAGACGCCGCCAGGCCTGAGAGGTTGCGCCGGCACTCGAGCGGTTTGGGCTGCCAACGGCCGAAGACTTCACTGCGGCCCTGAGCTGGAGCTGCCGCCGCCACCCCTGCAGCTGCCTGGGGGAGAGCCAGCACCAACAGCGCACAGACGGTGGCGCGAACCGACACGACAGGAACGCTGCGAACAATCCGCCATTCTGCGCTGCTCAGCGCAGCTCAGACCCCCGCAGGCTCAGTAGCCCGAATCCGCCACGCACATGCCGATGCACGCCAGGCCGTTGCTGGCGGTTCGGCCGCAATGACCGCAGAGCACGGGCTCCGGAGCAGGCGCCACTGCTGCACTGGCGGGCTCGGGCGCGGCTGCCGCACGGCCAGTCACCGGATGGCTTGCTGCCGTGGGCGACGGAGAATTCAACGCAGCTGAGCCCCGGGACCCAACCATCATGGCAAGCGCGGCGGGCGAACCCGGCATCGGCGTAGGCACCTGGGCCTGGGGCAACCAGTTCCTGTGGGGCTACGACCCGGCCCGGGATGACGACAGGCTCGCCGCCACCTTCCGGCGCTGCCTTGAACGGGGCCT
>CAIZNP010000230.1 GCA_903934375.1 uncultured Synechococcaceae cyanobacterium | reverse complement strand
GGCGTTCAGGGCCCGCGTGTTCTTCAGCCGGGAGGTGCCCCAGATCTTCCAGAGTCAGAACAACGGCACGATCAATACCGTTTCCGACGTTTCCAGCGGATTCTTCCAGGCGCCAGCCAATGCAGTCGCCTACAACAGCAATGTCACCACTGCTGCTGGCGGGCCTTACCCCTCACCAGCTGCTGCAAAGGCTCAGAACACGGCTCTAGGCGTTAACAACAACTGGTTCGCCCTCGATGGCAACTCGATTGCCCTGCAGCGCATCGGTGCGAATGTTCAGTTCGTGCGTCCCTTGAACGGCGGAGATCCCTTCAAGCGAGCTCCCTGGAGTGTGGTGGTTGGCCTGAGCGCGCAAGAAGTCACCCCGATGAACTTTGCCGGGGACACGATGCCTTACGGCATGAGCAGTAACAACTACATCAATGGCCAGACCCAGGTCCAGGATGTGATCTGCATTGCCTACAACTGCGCAACCCGAAACCAGCTTGTGGGTGTGCGTGTTGCGGCGACGATGAACAATCTCAACGATCCGCGCAACCCGACGTCTGGCAATTTCCTCAGCTTGGGTACCGAACAGTTCGTCTCCGTGGGCGTCGATTCGCCAACCTTCAACCGCCTCCGGGCCAGCTACACCCATTACATCCCTGTGAACTGGTTGAAGCTGTTCAAGGGATGTCGCCCCAAGCCTGGCCAGGCGGCTGATTGCAAACAGGCCCTGGCGTTTCAGGTTTCCGCTGGTGCGAACGTCGGCAACCTGCCCACCTATGAAGCCTTCTGTCTGGGCGGCTCCAACTCGGTGCGTGGCTACTACGACTGCGACCTGGGCGTGGGCAAGAACTTCGGCGAGGCCACGATCGAATACCGCTTCCCGATCTTCAGCATCATCAGTGGCGAGCTGTTCGTGGATGGGGGCACCAGTTTCGGCAGCCAGGCCAATGTGAGCGGCAATCCCGGCGGACTGCTGCTGAAGCCCGGTCAGGGCTTCTCGGTGGGCACCGGCCTGATCGTGACCACCCCCGTGGGTCCACTGCGCCTTGAGGTGGCCAGCCAGGACTTCACTGGGGAATGGCGCTTCAACCTTGGCGTCGGCTGGAAGTTCTGAGCCGTGCCTGATGCCGTCTTCCCAGGCGAGCCGTTGGCGTCCATCGCCTGGCCTGCCGACTATTCCCTGGCCTGGACGCTCGCCGCGCCCGTCGAGTGCAGCGGCGTGGGCCTGCACAGCGGTGGCCTGTCGCGGGTGCGGCTTGAGCCCAGTGAGGAGCCGGGCTTCCGGGTGGGCTGGCTCGATGCGCCGCAGCAACCTTTGCAGCTGCTGCAGCCCAGTCAGGTCTGCGAAACACAGCTCTGCACTGCTCTGAAGCTGGACCAGCGCCGCCTGGCAACGGTGGAGCACCTGCTGGCAGCCCTGGCGGGCGTGGGCCTCACTGCCGTGACCCTCCTGGTGGAGGGTGATGAGATCCCGTTGCTCGATGGTTCCGCCCAACCCTGGGTGGAGGCGATTGCCGAGGCAGGCCTTCAGGGTCTTGGCAGCCGTCCGGTTCCTGAGCCCCTTAGCCGGCCGATCACCCTGCAGCAGGGCCAGAGCTTCGTCACCGCTCTGCCCAGTGATCGTCTGCGCCTCGCCGCCGCCATCGAGTTCCCCCAGGCCGCCATCGGCCGCCAGTTCTTCAGCCTTGAGCTCACCCCGGAGGCCTTTGTGCGCGACATTGCACCGGCCCGCACCTTCGGCTTCCGCGAGCAGGTGGAGCAGCTGCGGGCAGCCGGCCTGATTCAGGGAGGAGCCCTGGATAATGCCTTGGTCTGCGATGGCGATCACTGGCTGAATCCGCCCTTGCGCTTTGCTGATGAACCGGTGCGCCATAAGCTCCTTGATCTGCTGGGGGATCTAGCCCTGGCGGGTCTGCCCCAGGCACAGGTGTTCGCCTTCCGTGGCTCCCATGGGCTGCACACGGCTCTGGCGGCGGCTCTGACGTCATCTTCCCTGATCCCTTGACCGCATCCTCAGCGCCGCCCGTGCTCTCCAGCGAGCAGATCCAGGGGCTGCTGCCCCACCGCTATCCCTTCGCCCTGGTGGACCGGGTCCTGGAGCATGTGCCCGGCAAGCGTGCCGTGGCGATCAAGAACGTCACCCTCAATGAGCCCCAGTTCCAGGGGCATTTTCCTGGGCGTCCGCTGATGCCCGGCGTGCTGATTGTCGAGGCGATGGCCCAGGTGGGGGGGCTGATCGTCACCCAGATGCCGGATCTTCCCAAGGGGCTGTTCGTGTTCGCCGGTATCGATGGCGTGCGCTTCCGCCGTCCGGTGGTGCCCGGCGATCAGCTGATGATCAGCTGCG
>CAIZNP010000229.1 GCA_903934375.1 uncultured Synechococcaceae cyanobacterium | reverse complement strand
TCCAGGGGAAGCTCCGCCAGGGTGCCGGGGGCCACCCAGTCGGGCTGCAGCAGCTGCGGAAGCGAGCGGGGGAGCAAGGGGCTGGCCGGGGGAAGAGGCTGAGGAGGGATATGGACGTGTTGGGGCCGGATCAGTCTGGCTCAGTCGGTGGCGAGCTCGCGCTCCTCCAGTTCCGCCTCGATACGGGGCTGGACCCGCTCGAATTCCTCACCCTCCACCAGCACACCCTCGCCGTTTTGGATGCGAGCCACAACGAAGAAGGGGTCGAGGGGGATGAACAGTCCGTAGTCCTGCCCATCGGCGCGGAACTGGATCAGCATTTCGTAGAGATCGCTGTCGTCGTCGTCCTCGCCGTCGATCTCCTCATCGAGTTCGTCCTGATCGGGCTCCTCGAGTTCGCCGCTCACCGTGAGGGTCACCGCGGACCGCACCAGGGTGAGCTCGTGCTCCTGCAGTACCACCTCCGCCACCGAGAGGATCGGCTCAGCGCCGTCCAGCTCGTCGATCACCTCGTCCTCCTCATCGTCATCGTCGGCAATGCGCACCAGGCACACGGGGGTATCCACGGGGGTGAGCAGCCCGTAGTCGTGGCCATCGAGGGGGATCAGCTGCTCGAGGAAGCAGAGCAGCTGGCGGCCCTGGCCATCGCGGACCAGCACCGTGGGCACATCACCGGAACCGTTGCTGCTGCTGCCGTCGCTGGGGCTGCTGGTGCCGTCGGAGCTCATGGTGCGGGCCAAGGGATCTTCTTCAGGATGCCTGGGCGTCTGCCCCCGGGCCACGGGCAGGGGTCGCCGGCGCGACCGGCGCAGGTTCGGGGCCCTCCGCCAGCCACTGCTCGAGCAGCAGTGCTGCAGCCGCGCTGTCGAGGGCGCCGCTGCGGTCGCCGTGCAGGCCGTGCCGTTCGGCTGCGGCCCAGCTGCTGGCGTGTTCGTTCACGAAGGCCAGCGGCAACTTGAGGCTGCGGGCCAGGTTCTCGCCGTAGCGGCGGCAGTGGATGGCCTGCTCGGTGGGCTGCTGAGCGGCGTCGAGCGGTAGACCCACCACAAGCGCGGCAATGCGCCGCTGCTGCACCAGGGGCGCCAGCAGGCTGATGTCGACCGTGAACCGGCCCCGCCGCAGGGCCGGAAGCGGGGTCACCGTCAGGCCGAGGGGGTCACAGCCCGCCAGGCCGATCCGTCGCCGGCCCACATCCAGGGCCAGCACCGAGCGTGGAGCCGGTGCGGGAGCCGCCATTCAGCGGCCGAGGGGGGTGGGAATCGGACGCTGGCGAGGCTGCAGCTGCCGCAGCACGGCCTCGAGCCGACGGGCCATTTCCTGGCTGGGCTGGCGGGCATGCCGGCGCCAGACGCTGCGGGCCATCAGCACCTCCTCCCCTTCGGCCACCATGCCGAGGCTCTGCAGCCAGCGGCTGCGTTCGCCATCGAGCACGTCGCTGCGCACCACCAGCTGCTCGGCGCCGGCGGCGCAGCGCTCCAGCAGCAGCTGCAGCGGTTCGCCGAGCAGGTGCTGCCAGCCGGGGTGCAGGCTCAGCTCCAGTTCCGGCAGTCCGTCTGAGCTGGGGCGCAGCCGACGGGCACCGGCCACAGCCTGGTTGCGGGCCACATCGATCAGCATGAGGCTGGGCTGCTCGCTCTGATCGAGCAGGTCGTCGACGCGACGATCCAGCAGCTGGCGCAGCTGGGCCGGAAGCGCGGCCTGCTCCAGCTGCCACATGGCGGCGGCGGTGCGGCGGTTCAATGGCTTCAGCTGCAGCTCGCGCGGCAGGGACCGGGCGGTTGCAGCGCTGGTGGTGACGGTGCGCTGCCAGCGCCAGAGGGTCTCGCGGCGCAGGGGCTGGAACCCCTGCTGGCGCAGCACCGCCAGGCGGTCCTCGTCGCCACTGGAGCTGGTGGCGATCCAACTGGCGGCGTGGCGGCTGCGTTGGATCGCCTCACGCACAAGGGCCGCTTCGATCGCCAGACGCCCGGTCTCGCCGGCCTCGAGGCAGCTATCGCTGGTGCGTAGGTGCAGGAGCTGCCAGCAGCTGCCGCTGCGGTTGAGGCGCTGGCTCACCACCAGGCCCAGCGGGTGCTGGGGATGGCGGGAGGCCACCAGCACGTCTGGCGCCAGGGCCGGCCGCGGCGTCAGGCGGTGCAGCAGCCTCTCCGGACCCTGCAGGAGCAGGGAGCGCTGCAGCAGGGGCAACAGATCAAGAAAGGCCGGGTCCTGCAGCAAGGGAAGTTGCCAACCCCGTAGGGAGCGCACCTGCAAAGGGGTGCCTGGCCCCGGAGTGCCTTGCGGTGGGGCCTCGGCTGGCGGGGGCTGGGTGGCTGGCGACACGGTGGGTTCCCCGGAGTTGACCGTCCCAGGGAGCGACTCCGCCTGGGTGCAGGGCGGCCACCGGCTGGGGCCTTTCCCCCATGTTATGGGCCGGATGGCCTAGGGGCGCACCAGCACCAGTGGGGTTCGTTCGTTGGCATTGCCGGCGGGATTCGGTCGCAGGGCGCGCTGCAGCAGGCCTTCATCACAGCCGGGGCTGGAGGCCAGCACCTTGACGCGCCCGAGATCGTTCACATCAACCACGGCGACCGCCACAGCCAGCTCCGCCGCCAGCTGCCGGCAGACGGCGTCGGGCTCGGCGGGACCCAGAACGATGGTCTGGTCGTAGGGGGGAGTGGTGCCGGTGATGTCGTCGATCAGGCGTGCCTGCTCGCCGGCCAGCCTGTAAAACCAGCCCTTCAGACCCACCGCCTTGAGGGCGGTGCCCACCAGCCAGGCGCAGAGAACCCTGGCCGGACCCACATCGTCGATCAGGGTCTGCAGACCGCAGGCGGTGGCCAGGGAGCTGGTGGGGTGGAACACGCGGCAGAGCAGCCGTGCCAGCGAGGACGGTTCCACCATGGCGGGGTGGTGGTAGCGGCCCTGCATCACCGCCAGCGGCGTTTCACCGATCGTGAGCACATCGCCCGGTTGGAGCACGGCACCGGCGTAGTGGCGCAGCACCTCGGCTGGATCGTCGAGGGTGCCCAGCAGATGGGTGCGGATCGGCAGCACGGAGCAGTGGTCTCCCTGGCGCCACTGGGCGCTGGCCGGGCTGGCTGCCGCTGGGCGGCGCAGAGGGATCAGCACGCCGTCGCGGCGCTGCAGGCGGCCGAAGGGTCCGTAGTTCACCCAGAGGATCTCAAGCCAGAGAGTGTCCAGCAGCTGTCTGAGGTCGGTGCCCTCGGGGGCACTGATGGTGATGCGGGCCTGGGCCTGGGTGGTCTTGTGCCCCTTGACGATGTAAGCGAACCAGTAGCCGTCGGCGCGGGCCTCTTCATCAGGATGCTGCGGCCGGATCTCGCTGCGGATCTCCAGCCCGCTCAGCTCACCGCGGCCCAGCAGGGTTGGGCTCAGGCTGATCTCCGGCACGAACACCTCCATGCGCCCGTGCGGGTTGGTGATCGAGAGGGTGCCCTTGATCAGCAGCTGCTGGTCGTTCTGGCGCAACACCTTCCAGTCGGCGGTGCTGAGCTGCAGCGGTGAGGCGGGCCGCAGCCGGTGGCGAGCCTCCAGCCAGAGCAGGGACAGCCCGAAGATCAGGGCCGTGATCAGCAGAACAGCGAGCAGGGGGTGCAAAGCCGGCAGATTGCGTTCTGCGGGAGCGTAAGTCGTGAGGCCGGTAAAGGCCCCTAGCGTTCCGGCACCGCCACCACAGGGCCGGCCCATGCGCAAAACCTTCGTGCTCGATACGAATGTGCTGCTGCATGACCCCCAGGCCCTCACCCGCTTTGAGGACAACGCGGTGGTGATCCCGATCGAGGTGGTGGAGGAGATCGATCGCTTCAAACGCGATCCATCCGAGAAAGGGCGGAATGCCCGCCAGATCTCGCGCCTGCTCGATGCACTGCGGGAGAAGGGCAACCTGGCCGATGGCGTCACGATCGACGAGGCCAGCGGCGGCACGCTGCAGGTGGTGTTCTGCCGCAGCGAAACCCTGGCGCAGCTGCCGCCGGAGCTGAAGGGCGGCAACGGCGACAACAACATCCTGGCGGTGGCCCTCGAGCAGCTGCGCTCGGGTGTGATCGCCGATCAGCCGCCGGTGGTTCTGGTCACCAAGGACACCAACCTGCGCATCAAGGCCGATGCGGTGGGCCTGATCGCCCAGGACTACACGACCGACAAGGTCACCATCGCCGACCTCTACCCCGGTGTCTGCGAGCTGCTGGCGAGTGCCACGGCGATGGAGACCCTCAGGAGCGAGGGCAGCCTGGCGCTGACGGCGCTGCCAGCCGCCACGGGGGTGGCCCTGCAGGCCAACGAGGGCATCATGCTGGTGGATGAGGCCCAGCCGAACCACACGCTGCTGGCGCGCTTCGATGGCCCCCGCCAGGCCCTGGTGCCGCTGCTGCGTGCCGGCAAGGTGCGCCTCGGCAAGGTGAGCGCCCGCAACCGCGAGCAGACGTTTGCCCTCGAGCTGCTGCTCGATCCCGCCGTGCAGCTGCTGACGCTGGTGGGCAAGGCGGGCACCGGCAAGACCCTGCTCGCGCTGGCGGCCGGCCTGCATCAGGTGGCCGACGACCATCTCTACGAGCGCCTGCTGGTGACGCGGCCGGTGATCTCCCTGGGCAAGGAGATCGGCTTTCTGCCCGGCAGCCTCGAGGAAAAGATGGGCCCCTGGATGCAGCCGATCATCGACAACCTCGATTTCCTTTTAGGTGGCAGTCCTGAGGAGGAAGGCCGCGGCGGTGCGCGCAGCACGGGGAGCGGCGGTGCTGGTGCTCGGCCAGGCAGTCATCGTCCGGCGCGCAGCAACTGGACCGACCTCAAAGGCATGGGCTTGCTGGAAGTGGAGGCGATCAGCTACATCCGTGGTCGCTCGATTCCCCGTCAGTTCATGGTGGTGGATGAGGCCCAGAACCTCACCCCCCATGAGGTGAAGACGATTGTGACCCGCGTTGGTGAGGGCACCAAGATCGTGTTCACCGGTGATCCGTATCAGATCGACAATCCCTATGTGGATGCCGAAAGCAATGGCCTCACCTGGCTGGTGGAGCGGTTCAAGGGCCAGAATTTGGCCGGGCATGTGACCCTGATCAGGGGCGAGCGCAGTGAGCTGGCAGAGCTGGCAGCGAATCTGCTCTGAATCCGGCAGCGGCTTGGATGGCGGCCCGGCGGTGCTCGGGGCTGGCAACTGTCCGGCCCGTGTTGATGGTCATGATCGCTTCAATTGGTTCAATTGGTTCAATTGGTTCAATTGGTTCAATTGGTTCAATTGGTTTAATCGCTTCGCTTGATTGGGGCGGGCTTGGCGCCGGCCGGAACGCTTCGATCTCGGACACATCCTGCGTGCTGCCGAGCAAGGCCCCTTGGCCGAGATGGACTCCCATGGCCAGCAGCTCCTGGCGTGTTTCCTGATCGCCCACGAATTCAGCGATCACCATCGTGTTCAGGCCGCGGGCCAGCTTGACCACCGCTTCGATGATCAGCCGATCGGTGGGATCGTTTTCGCTGCCAAGGCTGCGCACATAGTCGCCATCGATCTTGAGTAGATCAACAGGCAGATGCTTGAGGTGGTAGAGGCTGCCGAATGCGGCACCGAAGTTGTCGAGCGCCAGCCGGCAGCCGAGCTCCTTCAGGCTGCGTGCGAAGTGACGTGCCCGCTCCAGGTTGGCCATGGCCACCGATTCGGCCAGCTCAAAGATCAGCAGCTCCCGGGGAAAGCGGCAGCTGGCGAGACGGGTCTGCAGAAAGGTGATGAACTGATCGCCCTGCAGTGAGGCGGCGCTGATGTTCACCGCCAGGGCGGTGTTTTGGCCTGCCGGCATCTGTTCCAGCAGTCTGATGGCCCGCTCAGCCACCCATTCGTCGATGCCGATCGCCATGCCGAAGCGCTCGGCGGTGTATAGAAACACTGACGGCTGAATCAGACTTCCATCAGGACTGCGCAGGCGGATCAGCAGTTCGTAATACACCACTGCATCCGTTTTCAGGTCGATCACCGGTTTGGCGTGCAGCACGAAGCCGTCGTGATCGAGGGCTTCGCGGATTCGCTCCGACCATTGCAGTCGGGCATGCACCTTTTCATGCAGCCCGCTGTCGATGTGAAACACCCGCACGCGGCCGCGGCCCGATTCCTTGGCCTGGTAGAGGGCCAGGTCGGCATTGATCAGCACATCATCGGCGCACTGGTTGTCACCGCTGCTGAAGTCGGCGACGCCGCAGCTGGCTGCCACCTTGATGCCCTGAATGCCGCCTCCCACCTCCACAGCACCGATGGCCTTCAGGAGCTTGCGTGCATGCCGCTCCGCCTCTCCGCGTCCAGCCTGCGGCAGCAGGATCGCGAATTCATCCCCACCCATCCGCGCCACGCGATCGGTTTCACGTGATGCTCCGCTGAGGGCTTCAGCCACGGCGATCAGCATCGCGTCGCCGGCGGCATGGCCGTATTGGTCGTTGATCTCCTTGAAGTTATCGAGGTCCAGCATCAGCACGGCACCTGTGCCGCCATGGCGGCGGTCGTAGGCCATCTGCCGATCCACATCGATCACGAAACGGCGACGGTTGTACAGGCACGTGAGCGGGTCGTGGTCGACGAAATACTCCAGTTGTCCGACGAAATGCTTGCGCTGGGAGATGTCCTGTACCTGCACGATCAGCGCGCCCTTGAGGCTGCCCCTCAGGTCCTGGGATTCGGAGACGGTGACGAGCCCCCAGGTGTGGTGACCATCGGCATGCTCGAAGCGCTTCTCGAAGGCGCAACGATCCATCGAACCACTGCGAAGGCGGCCGATTAGGTCGTCGCTGACGGCGATGTCGTCGGGATGGAGCAGGTCTGCGAACGGCAGCCCTGGCAGTGACTCCAGCGATCGACCGGTGAACCAGGCCATCGCGCCATTGGCCAGCAGGATCGTGCCAAGCCCTCCGGGTTCCTGATTGGGGGCCACGAACGCCATGGGAATGCCGGCGTCGTTGAAGGCGCTGGATCCGATGTCGATCCCCATGCTGAACGTTCCTGCGGTGGAGAGGCTGCTGGGCCTGTCCTCCGATCCTGAGGGTGATTGCGCCTGCTATACCGACGTTGCGGCTCTTCTGCTGGTGTCTGCACCGCCGTGGCATCACACCATGCGTTCGGGGCGCACCAATTGGTCGAACTCCTCGCCGCTGATCTCGCCAAGCACCAGCGCCGCTTCCCTCAGACTCAGCCCATGCCGATGGGCATGCTTGGCGATGCCGCTGGCTCGGTCATAGCCAATGGCGGGTGTGAGCGCGGTGACCAGCATCAGGCTCTGGTTGAGCAGCCGCTCGATCCGTGCCTCGTTCACCTTCAGCCCCTCAATGCAGTGCTCGCGGAAGCTGCGGCAGCCGCCGGCCAGCAGTTCGATGCTCTCCAGCACGTTATGGGCGATCAGCGGCTTGAACACGTTCAGCTCGAAGTTGCCCTGGCTGGCGGCCAGCTGCACGGCGGTGTTGTTACCCATCACCTGCACGGCCACCATCGTGAGGCTCTCGCACTGGGTGGGATTCACCTTGCCCGGCATGATCGAGGAGCCAGGCTCGTTCTCCGGCAGCACCAGCTCACCCAGGCCGCAGCGGGGGCCGCTGCCCAGCCAGCGGATGTCGTTGGCGATCTTCATCAGGGAGCCCGCCAGCACTGTGAGAGCACCGTGGGTGGTGGCGATCGCCTCGTGGCCGGCCAGGGCCTGGAACTTGTTGGGGGCGCTGGCAAAAGCGGTGCCGAGCCGCTCGCTCAGCCGTGCCGCCACGGTTTCACCGAAACCGCGGGGTGCATTCAGGCCGGTTCCCACGGCGGTGCCGCCGATGGCCAGCTCCCGCAGCCGCGGCAGGCTGGCGCGGATCGCCTCCAGGCCCAGCTGCAGCTGGGCCACGTAGCCGCTGAACTCCTGGCCGAGGCTGAGGGGAACGGCATCCTGCAGATGGGTGCGACCGATCTTCACCAGGCCAGCCCAGGCGGTGGCGCGCGCCTGCAGCGCGGCGGCCAGCTCCTCCACCGCCGGCAGCAGCGTGCGCTCCAGCTCGAGCACCGCGGCGATGTGCATCGCCGCCGGGAAGGTGTCGTTGCTCGACTGACTGAGGTTGACGTGATCGTTGGGGTGGACCGGACTCTTGCTGCCCAGCACGCCGCCGAGGCCCTCGATCGCCCGGT
Source organism: uncultured Synechococcaceae cyanobacterium (assembly GCA_903934375.1). GTDB lineage: Bacteria > Cyanobacteriota > Cyanobacteriia > PCC-6307 > Cyanobiaceae > Vulcanococcus. The sequence continues at coordinate 3,461 of CAIZNP010000229.1, read as the reverse complement.
TGGCGATCACCTCATTGGCATTCATGTTGCTCTGGGTGCCGGAGCCCGTCTGCCACACCTTCAGCGGGAACTCTGCATCGAGGCTGCCGGCGGCCACCTCGTCGGACGCCGTCACGATCGCGGCGCAGAGGGAGGGCTCGAGTTTGCCGAGATCGCGGTTGGCTTCAGCGCAGGCGGCCTTGAGCTGGCCGAAGGCGTGCACGATCGGCAGCGGCATGCGCTGGCCGAAGGGGAAGTTGGTGATCGAGCGCTGGGTCTGGGCGCCCCAGTAGTGAACTGCGGGCACCGCGATGGTGCCCATGCTGTCGCTCTCCTGGCGATGGGTCATCGGCTGGCGACGATTTCGCTGTTCAGTTCGTTCACCTCGCGGCTGAGGCTGAAGGTCACGTCGCCCTGGGGCTTGAGGCCGGTGGCCTTGGTGAGGGCGGCGTTGATCGCATCGATGCTCACCGGGCCGCTTTCATCCAGCACCGGCTGGCCCTCGGCGTTGAACACCACCACCTGGGGAATCACGCCCTTCCAGTAGGTGGCCGGATCGCTCGGCCCCTGGCCGACGCGATTTTGCAGGGGGTCGGTTGGCAGCAGGATCAGTTCGGCCGTGCGCCCCCACAGCCGCTGCAGCTCGTTGAACACCACGGCGTACTGCTTGCTGGCGGCGCTGTCGTCGAGGAAGAAGCCCAGCACGATCGTGCGGTGGTCGGCCATGGCCTGCGCCAGGGTGCCCCGCGGCGGCACCAGCGAGCCATTGCCGGCGTAGAGGGCGTAGATGTTGCCGTCGTAGCTGTTGGTGTCCCGGGCGGCCTGGGCGGCAGCGGGTATCAGCCCGAGCGCCAGCAGCAGGCTGAGGGCCAGGGCTGCCAGGGGCTGGAGCAGCCGGGCCAGCGATCGGGGCATCAAGAGGAGAACGGGCTGAGGCCATTGTGGCCCGCGGCCCTCAGCTGCGGTTGTCAGCTGAAAGTTCAGCCCCGGCTGATGCTGCGGCCCATCCCCTGCATGATCCCGCGGCCCACCAGGCCGATGGCCCGGCCCACCACCTGGGTGAGCACCACCACCACCAGGTCGCCGAAGCGCCGCAACAGCGACTGCACCTGGGGGGCCAGGGCATCGCGTGCCTCGAGCAGCAGGGTCACGAGTTGCTGGGGCCAGCCGAGCTGGCGCAGTTCAGGGTCGCGCGGTTCGGTGAGCTGCAGCGGCACGATCGCCCCCTCCTGCAGCCGGTAGAGCAGGCGCTGGCTTTCGTAGAGCTGCACGGGCCGCTCGAACCAGCTGCCCCAGCGCTGCTGGGCATTGAGCTGGTTGCGCAGCCGCTCCAGATTGCGGGTGGCCAACAGCTCCGGGCAGAGCAGATAGCGCCGCAGTTCCGGCCAGCTGCTGCAGCAGGCCAGCACCTCGGCACTGATCAGCTCGGCGCTGCGGATCAGCCAGTTGCTGATCAGGGCCTCGAGATGGAGCAGGGCCTGGGGTTCATCCGGGGCCAGCAAGCGGCCTTCCACCAGCAGCGGCTGTGCCTGCACCAGGGCGGCCAGCATCGGCAGGGCCTGGGGCAGGTCTGGATCGCTGGCTGAGAGCGTGCTGGCGGTGCTGAGGCTCTCGGCCACCGGCAGCAGCCCACCGGCCTGGGGCAGTTGCACGTATTCGCCGGCCATGCGTCGCAGCGACAGGCGCCGCAGCTCCGGTTGCTGCTCCTGCCAGCGCAGCTCGAGGGCTTCGCCGCGCAACTGCTCGTGGCGCAGGCGCGTGATCAGCAGATCCAGCTGGCTGAGCAGAGCCAGCAGCAGGTCGCGCCGGTGCTCCGGGCTGAGGCCCTCGAGGGCCAGCAGCTGGCCGCTGCGGTTGTTGAGGCCCTGCTGCACGGCTGCCGCCAGCCGCCCCTGGATCGCCTCCCACACTCCCACTGCCGTGCGTTCCCGCAGGCTGATGGCGGTGCCGGCAAGCCCGGCCTGCCCGGCGGTTGTGGCTGCGGGCTCAGCCGGCTGGGGGAAGGCCATGGCGATCGGCCCCCACAGCCAGAGCAGCAGCCGGCGGGCCACGGCCAGCTCCCGCAGCCGGCCGCGCAGCAGCAGTGCCGTGAGGCCGCCTGGGCTCAGCTCCAGCCAGTGCCGGCAGCGGCGCTGCTCCGCTGTGATCTGGGCCAGGCCGCTCTGCAGCAGCCACTGGCCCAGGCCGATGGCGCCGGCATCGTTGCCTGCCGGGCTTGCGGCGAGGGGGCGCAGTTCCAGCACGCGACCACCGGCCAGCACGGTGGCCACCGCGCTGCGGATCTCCGCTGGCTCCGCCTGCTGCAGCAGACCCTCCGCCGGCAGTTGCAGCAGCCAGTCGCTCGGGTAGGGCACCTCACCGGCCAGCAGCAGCAGCAGCGGAGCCGGCTGCCAGCGCTCGCGCAGCTGCTGCAGTTCGGCGCTCAGGCTGGCGGCTGGCATGGAGGCACTGGGCCCCCAGATCACCAGCTGGGGGCGACCCGCTGAGTTCTCTTCCTCGTTGAACTGGGTGTACGGCGCATCCTCGCGACCTGACGGCGCCGGGATCTCGAGCAATCGCAGCAGCCCTTCACGCAGCAGTGGCTCGGCCAGGATCAGCAGGGATGGAGCAGCCTTTGCCTTGGGCACGGTGCCGGCAGGGCGCCGCGTGGCGCATCAGTTCGGCGCTCAAGTTAACGGCAGCGGACTGGCTTCTCCAGTGCCTGCTTGGGCTCAACGATCTGAGGGCTCAGGACCGGCGCCGCCCGCTCAGATTGAGTGTGTAGCTCTCGATGCGGTAGCCGGTCTCGGCCTCGATGCGTTGCAGCAGGGATTCGGGCAGCTCGACATTGAGATCTTGAATCGCGCCGGATTCAAGGCAGGTGAGGTGGCTGTGGGGATCGCTGCGGTAGCCGTACAAGCGGCCGCTGGCGCGATCGAGACACTCGATCACACCTGCGTTCTGGAGGGCTTCGAGGTTCTGGTACACAGAGGTGTGTCCGATGTTGCGGCCGCGGGTGTTCAGTTTTTCGAAGATATCGCGGGCGCTGAGATGGTCCTTCTCATCCCAGAGCAGCTCCAGCACCATGCGGCGCTGCCGGCTGAGCCGCATTCCCAGATGGCGACAGCGCCGGTACACCTCGTCGACGTTGCTGGCCGGCGTAGCGGTGGTGTCCGGGGATGCGCCCGGTTCGGATGGAAGGGCGTCGGCGAGCACGCCACACACCTCGGAAACCTAAAAACTGTTATAGGCCAGGCCGCAACGGTTCCGCTTACGGGTTGCCCTATGCCCCGCGGCAGCTTCAGCGTCAGGCGAGCGTGAACGGCAGCGGATCCTGTAGCCGCCCCTCGCCGATGGCCTGCAGGGCCTCGGCCAGATCCACCCGTCCGTCGTAGAGGGCACGGCCGACGATCACCCCGTGCTCACCGAGTGGCGCAAGGCTGAGCAGGGAGAGGATGTGCTCGAGGGTGCCGTTGCCGCCGGAGGCGATCACGGGCACGCTG
>CAIZNP010000228.1 GCA_903934375.1 uncultured Synechococcaceae cyanobacterium | reverse complement strand
GGGCGTGGGTCTATCGCTTTGTCGGCGCGATTAACGGGCTGGAAGCCAGCCTGTACTTCTCTGGCATCACCTTCACCACCGTCGGATACGGCGACATCACACTGGCCAAATGCTGGCAGTTGCTGAGCGTGGGTGAAGCCGTGAATGGGGTCCTGATGGCCGGCTGGAGCGCAGCCCTGCTGATTGTCCTGGTGCAGAAAATGATGAGCTTCCACTCAGCTATCGAAGGGGCGTCTCCTGCCTCCGATTGATGTCGCAGCAGGGCTTTAAGATGCTTGCTCGGCGCGAGCCTCGCCACCGAACCAACGCTCCTCGAGGTGCTTGATCGCCACATAGAACGGAGGCACCACTCCGAGCGACAGCACCGTGGCCACCAGCAGGCCGCCGAAGATCACCGTACCCAGCGACTGCTGGCTGTTGGCACCGGCGGTGGTGGCCACCACCAGAGGCAGGAAGCCAGCCAGGGAGGCGATGGCCGTCATCAGGATCGGGCGCATCCGTGATTCGGCTGCGGCGATGGCGGCCTCGCTCACCTCCATGCCGGCCTCTACAAGCTGCTCAGCCACCTCGACGATCAGGATGCCGTTCTTGGCGGCCAGGCCGATCAGCGTCACCAGACCCACCTGGGCATAGATGTTGAGATCGATCGAGCGCAGGCTGAGGAACACCAGAGCCCCGAGCATCGCCAGGGGCACCGTCATCAGGATGATCACAGGAGTCACATAACTCTCGTACTGAGCAGAGAGCACGAGGTAGACGATCAGCACCCCCAGGCCGAACACCAGCACGCTGGCATTGCCAGCTGAGAGCTGCAGAGCTGCGATACCAGTGAAGGCGTAGCCAATGTTATTGAAATCGAGCTTGTTGAAGATCTTCTGGATCGCGTCCAAGGCCTGGCCGGAGCTCTTACCGATGGCCTCGGCACCCTGAACCAGGATCGTGCGGTAGAGGTTGTAATGGCTGATCACCGGCGGGGCGCTGGTGAGTTCCGTGGAGGCGAACTCCGAAACCTGCACCATGTTCCCGTCTTTGCTGCGCACGTAGTAACTGAGCACGTCCTCCAGGTTGCTGCGCCCCTCGGGCTCGGACTGCACGTAGATGTTGCGCACCTGACCGCTCTCATAGGTCAGGCCGGAGTAGTTGCCACCGGCCAGCACGGCAATCGTCTGCATCGCCTGCTGGAAGTCGACGTTGAGAGTGCCCAGAATGGAGCGATCAATCGTCAGGCCGAAGGCCGGAGCACTGGGCACGAACTGGGTATACAGCGTCGAGAACTGACCGCTGCTCTGACCAGCCGCCACCAGCTTCTGCGCCAGGCCATTGAGCTCGTTGAAGCTGTAGGCCCCATTGCTGAGGTCGTTGAACTGGAAATAAAAGCCGCCCTGGGCCGAGAAGCCTGGAATCGCCGGCGGCTGGGCAGCCACCGCCAGACCCGAGCTGATCTTGGAGAGCTTTTCATTCAGACGACCCACAATCGCTGGTGCCTTGTGCTTAGCGCCGGAACGCTCCTCCAGGGGCTTGAGTCCGAAGAAGAACAGCCCCTGATCTGGACTGTTGCCGTTGAAGCCGGCTCCACTGATGAAGGAGGCGGCGGTGATGTCGTCCTCCTGCTTCACGATCGCCGCGATCTCGTCGGCCACCTTCTGCGTCTGGGTGAGGGAGGCGCCGTTCTGCAGCTGAAAGATGCCCAGTCCATAGCCCTGATCCTCCTCAGGGATGAAGGCCGTGGGCAGGGCATTGAAGGCAATCGCCGTGAGCACGATGCCACCGCCCAGACCCGCCAGGATGAAGCGGCGCTTGCTGATCAGGAAGGCCACCAAGCGCACATACGCCTGCTCCAGGCGCTGGAAGAAACTGTTGAACTGGTCGAAGATCCAGCCGAGTCGACTGCCGGCGAAGCCGAACAGCAACACCCCAAACACGTAGGCGCCGATGCCGAAGGAGGCAGCGCTGAAGCGACCGAAGGCCAGCCCCACCACCACGCCAGCCACGGTCCAGCTCCAGCCCTCGGGCCGGGGCGGCTTCTCGGTTTTGAGAATCAGGCCGGCCATCATCGGCGAGAACGTGAGGGCGTTGAAGGTGGAGATGGCGATCGAGAAAGCGATCGTGAGAGCGAACTGGCGGTAGATAATCCCGATGCCGCCGGGGTAGAAGGCCACCGGCACGAACACCGCCATCAGCACCAGCGAGGTGGCGATCAAGGCGCCGATCAACTCGCCCATGCACTCCAGTGCCGCCTGGCGTGGCTTCATGCCCTTCTCGAGGTTCTTGGCCACCGCCTCGATCACCACAATGGCGTCGTCGACCACCAGGCCCGTGGCCAGCACCAGGCCCAACAGGGTGAGCTGGTTGATCGAGAAGCCGAAGGCCTTGATGAAGGCAAAGGTGCCCACCAACGAGATCGGGATCGCCAGGCTGGGCACGATGGTGGCCCGCCAGTCCTGCAGAAACAGGAACAGGATCACCAGCACCAGCACGATCGCCAACCCGAGGGCGTCGGTGACGCCATCGACAGCCGATTCGATGAACTGACCCACGTTGTAGATCTCATTCACCGTGACGCCTGGCGGCAACTGGCCGGTGAACTGGTTCATCAGCGTCACCACCGCTTCCGAAACCTGCAGCGCGTTGCTGTCCGGTGTCTGATACACGCCGACGGTGATCGCCGGATAGCCGTGGATATCGGTGCCCTGCGTGGCGAAGCTGTTGAAGCCGTAGGTCGCCTTACCGACGTCCTGCAGGCGGAGCAGGTTGCCCTGGGGGGTGCGCCCCACGATCAACTTGTTGAGCTCCTCAACCGAGGTGAGATTGCCGTTGTTCTTGACCAGAATCGGATAGGTGAACAGTTGGTCGCCACCCGCCGGTGGGCCGCCCACCAGGCCACCAACCGCCACGGAGTTCTGGCTGCGCAGAGCCGACACCACCTGATCGGCAGTGAGCTGGTTGGCGCTTAACTTGTCGGGGTCGACGAACAGCCAGAAGGCGGGATTACTGCCGCCGAAGAGCGTGGCCTGGGCGACGCCAGGGATCCGCTCCAGCTGGTAGTAGAGCTGCTCGTAGATCAGGCCGTTGAGATAAGCTGCATCGAACTGACCCTGGCTCGACGACACCTGATAAGCCAACAGGATCGAGGGGGTCGTTTGAATCACCGATACACCGGTGCTGCTCACCTGCTGCGGCAGCTGCGGCATCGCCAGGGAAACGCGGTTCTGCACGTTCACCTGGTCGATATTGATATCAGTGCCCTCATCAAAGAACACATTCACCGTGCTGGCACCGGTGTTGGTGGTGAGCGAGGAGATGTAGGCGGCTCCGGGCACACCGTTGATCTGCTGCTCCAGCACATTGGTGACCGCCTGTTCCGTCACCAAGGAGTTGGCACCGCCATAGGTCGCCGTGACCTGAATCTGCGGCGGGGCAATGTTGGGAAGGTTCTCAATCGGCAGGGTGGGAATCGCGATCAGACCCACCAACACAATCAGGATGCTGCAGACGGTGGTGAGAACCGGCCGCTTGATGAAATTATCGGAGAGCGACATTGGAGGGCCTCAGTTCTGCTCGGCGCCAGACGCCACCTTCACCGGCAGTCCGGTGCGCAACAGCGCGGTGTTGCTGACCACCACCGTGTCTCCAGCCTGCAGCCCGCCCAGCAGCGGGTAGCGATTGTTTTGCAACTGACCGAGTTTGACCGGTGTCTGCACCACGATCGTGGTGGACGGCGGTAGTTCCTCCAGCTTCTCCTTCGCAGCTGGTGCAATCTGCGTGGAGGCGCGAATCTTGTCGATCACCTGGCTGATCGGGAACACGCGATACACGAAAGGCTGCTGGGCCTGCATCATCACAGCTTGAACCGGCACCGAGAG
>CAIZNP010000227.1 GCA_903934375.1 uncultured Synechococcaceae cyanobacterium | reverse complement strand
TGAGTAATCTTCATCATTGGAAAAAGAAACAGAGCGACGCGACCGATAAAATAAACCAAGTGCAGAGTTTGACCGGAGCGTTCCGTGAAAAAAAGGAGAATGAGTGGGTCATTAAGGGCTCATACGGCATCGATGCCTACGGACAGAAGAGTATCAGCAATACCTTCGGATTACAGCATGTCTGGTCCACCAAGGGCGCAAATGGCGATATCAACAAAGCTATTAGGGCCTTCAACGAATTCGATTCTCTAGCCACCCTGACGCGGACAAGCAAGTCCTCGACTTTTGCCTCAAACCTCACTACCAAATATTCCTATTCCAATCTTATTCCTTCGTCGGATGACTTTGCGTTGAAGTCGGTCTCCGATTCGGCTTCATTCTCGCTCGGCGGGGACTACAAGCGCAGCCAAAGGCTTGAGACTGGGGGCTACGTTGAGTTCAACGCGGGCGCATCTGTGGGCGCGGTATTCAAGTTCAAAATAATCCCCACACAGAAAGGCTCCAATATGCCAAGCTGGCTCAGGAACTTGGGATATCTAGGTGGGGGCGTTGGAGTCATCCAATCTGAGCTCACTCGTCAGACAGAGAATTTTTCAGGGATTTGGAAGCGCAATGCTCCGATAGACTATTTCGTGCCAGAGAAGCCAAAGGCCACAAGGGGGTCAATATTTAATACGGTCGTTGGTGGGATTCTGACTTTGGCGCCCCCCTTGTCCAGCATTGGAGAGGATGTCAGCGTTGACACGTTAAATGTTGGCTTCCAGGGCAAGGGGCAACTTGGAGTGAGGTATCTCTACAAGGGAGCATTTGGCGTCTACGTCAATGCCAATGATTCCTTAACAAAAGACGCCTTTTCGACGGGCGGCTGGCAGAACAGCCTCAACGTGATTGGGGGCTTCGCCTTCCCGCTTGGAGTCAGCATTCCTCTGATTAATCTGTCGTGGACATATCCCAATCCTTCCAAACCAAAGAGCACAAATTCTTCACTCTCGCTGCTCCCGTCAGCGGGCACTTCAGCCGGCTCTGATCCCGATTATTCATTCTCCTATGCCCCAGCCCAGGGATCCACGCTGCTGCCCCTCTCAAGCTCCAATACCGGAGTGCCGGTAGCTGGGAGCACCGCTCAGCTTCAATTGCTCGGGCTCATCGCCTACGGCGCTGGAGCGGTGATGCCGGCACAGGCCACATCAAGCACCCCGGTGGTGCTCACCAATGCTGGAGCCGCCCTGGTGGATGGCTCCTACTCCGGAGTGCCGATCATGGGGGTGCTGCTGCCGGGATCCACGCCGGCAACCCTCAGCTTCACGGTGGTGAAGGGGAGCATCCACGCCGAATCGCTGCGGATCGACGACCCGGGCCCCGGCGGCGGGCAATACCTGCAGCTTCCGCAGACCACCAGCGACAGCGGCATCTACGCCCTGATCCCTGATGTGTTCAGCTCCGGCATCCTGCCCGGGCCGGCCAATGCTGCCAGCAGCGGCCTTGCGCAGCTGCTGCGGCAGCTGCCGGTGATCAGCGTCAACAGCAGCAGCATCAGCGGCACACCACTGTCGATCCAATCCATTGCAGCGATTCAGCCACTGGTTCCTGTTCCTGCCCCTACAGCCAGCAATCCCAGCCAGATCGTCCCCAATCCCTCACCTTCCGATAACAGCCTGCAGAGCTACAGCGATGTGCCCATCAGCCTCAGCGGCGCGCACGGCATCAGCCCGCTCAATCAGGTAACAGCCACGGTGAGTCTGAGCAATGGGGTGATCGTGAAGGTGCTGCTGGATCAGCCACTGATGTTCAGCTACCAGGGCACGCCCCCCCCGACCAGCCTCACGCTCAGCCTGGATCTGCAGGCCGCTCTGGGCAGCGATGTGGCCAATCCCAGCTACACGGTGACACCCCAGACCCTGGGGCTCAACAATGTGGTGGAGGATCATTCCTATCAAACCACTCGAAGGTATCCGGCCAATTCAGGCCAAGGGCAGCCCAGCAGCTCCCCCGCACAGGCCGTCTGGCTGGAGGATGGCATCAACAGCGAATGGCAACCCACCTCGGCTCAGGCAGCCTGGCCGGTGTTCAATCGCGTGGTGGTACGAGCCACGGATGGAACGCTCACATATCTCAATACCAGCACAACGGGCAGCAATGGGGTGGTGGTTCAGACCACTGAAAGCCCTTCGGATGTGACCCTCCAGGCTCTCTATAACGACCTCACCGACCCCCTGCGTTTTGGGGCGATTCCCAATTTCAGCGCCGCGTCCACGCCTGCCGTGGTGAGCCTCGCCGCCGATGCTACCGCCCGTTTCGGCGGCGCCAGTGCCGTGTTCTGGGTGGAAGCCAGTGTCCCTGTGATTGCTCAGGTGTCGAGCGATGGCAGCGAGAACTACCAGGCCTTCATGCAGGCCCTCTATGGCCAGCAGCGGATCAACTACCGCCTTTTCGACCCCAAGGCCGAAAGCTGGACTGCGCCCAGAACCCTGGATCTGTATGAACCGGATCATGCCCTGATTCGGCACCTGCGGGCCTTCAATGTGCAGGTGGATGGAACCACCCGCACTCTGCTGGTGTGGGATGAAACCTCGCTCGACAGCATCCAGGAAACCCCGCCGCTGCCGCAGCCCTTCACAGGCTGGATCAGCGGCAGCACGCTCTACCTCAGCGGCGGATCCAGCGCCCTACGGATCGGCGATCTGATCACGGGCGATGGTGTCGAAAAAGGCAGCTTGATCACCGCCATCCTGACCCCCTTTGATCCAACCACCGGCCAGGCCAGCTATCAGATCAGCCGCAACCAGAGCGTCGGCAGCAGCAATGCTCCTGCAGGGCTCAACGCCACTGCTCTGTTGCCTCCCACCGTGCTGAAGGCGGGCTTCATCAACCCCAATGCTCAGAATCTGCAGTGGAACAGCCTGTTCAGCGATGGCTATGGCAATTCCACGATCACCACTATCCCCTGGGATCAGGCCAACGACATCGGCATCGGCATCGAATCGCTCTCGGTGGCCTCCCATCAAAGTGTTGATGCCTCAGGCGTGGTGCGCGACACGGCCGTGCTCAGCTGGAGCGAAAACGTGCGCACGCCGTATGTGCAGTCGGTGCTGAATGATGCACCACTGATCTATCTGCAGTTCGCCTATCTCCAACCTGGCAGCAACGATATCAACATCGGCAGCACAGCGGCAGAAACCACCACCGGCACCTACGCCTCCAGCAGCGGGCTCAACTTCACGATCGCCAGTGCCCTGCCCAAATCCGGTGCCAGCGCCGTGCAGAACGTGGACGGAACCGGAGCGCTGAGCACAGGCACCGGCAGCCAGAACGCTCTCACCGTTCTGGCCTTCAACAGCACGCCGAACAGCCAGCTGGCGAGCACCCTATTGGGACAGCTCACCGCCAGCATCAGCGGCACCACCCTCACGGTGACGGCCCTCAACGGTGCACTGGAGATCGGCGATCTGCTCACGGGCCCCGGCCTGCAGCCGGACACCCAGATCACTGAGGTGATCCAGGCCTTCGATCCCATCAGCGGCAGCGGTACCTACGGCATCAACCTGAACCAGAACCTCTCCAGCACCACCTTGCTGGCGCTGCCCAATCCGGCACCCAGAGGTTCGGGCGAGCTTGGCCTGGCGTATTCCAGCCTGATCGGCACGATCAACGGCACCACCCTCAGCGTCAGCCAGCTGACTGGCAGCCTGGCGGTGGGTGATTGGATCGAAGGGGAGGGGGTGAGTTTCGGCACCACGATCACCGCGGTGCAGAGCTTTGATCCCGCCAGTGGCAGTGGCCTCTACACGCTCAGCCAGAGCCAGCAGAGCGAGAGCCTGCCGGCTTCTGCCCTGATCGCCACCCCCAGCAGTTCGGTTCCGTACACGATCGAATTCTGGGCCAGGCTGCCGGCCGGATCCAACGCTGAGCATGGGGCCGGCCTGGTGGCGTTCGGCCAGCCCTCGGAGCAGGCGGTGGGACCAGCCGTTGCGCCCAGCGGCTGGCTGATGAGCGCCAGTTTCAGCGTGCAGCCCATCACCTACCAGGATGCTGCCGCCCAGGGCTTCGAGGATGCCTACAACAAACTCAGCTCCAACAGTGCCACAGCCAACGATCCGTATGGCTGGGCCTGGAGCCTGGATGCCACCGGCGCGAACACCACCACCCTGGGAGGCAATGGCGGCAGCAATCTCTACAGCAATGCACTGAATCTCAGCAATCTGTATAGCGGTCAGACCCTCACGGGTGTCGATGCTTTTCTCAGTGCCTATGGCCTCAAGGCGGCGGATCTAGTCGGTGTTGATGGACTCCTGGCCAACACCATCGCGCTGATTCCAGGAACGTCCATGGATTTCAACAACTCACTTGACCCGCTCTCCGGTCTGCCGGTTTCCAACCTTAATGGCGTCAGCATCGATACAGCGTCCTCGCAGCTGAACAGCGGGCTGGTACAGGTGCTTGATACCAACGGCACTCTCTCAAGCGACGCCACGACGAACAGCCATCTGCAGGCGATGTTCCAGGCACTCTGGAACTACCAGCAGCAATACGGAGAAGCCAAGGTGGGCTTCACGCTCGATCCCGCTGCTGCCGCCAATCCCGGCAGTGGCTTTGAGCAGTATGGCGGCTACAGCCTGGATTTTGCGATCTCAGCCGGCCCCGCCATTTCCGTAAACAACCTGGGGCAGCTGGTGTTCGATGTGGCGTCTGATATCTCACTCACTTCAGCGGCCACCAATCCCAGCGGCGGCCGCCAGAGCGCCCTGCCCAGTGACCTGCGAGATGGCGAATGGCACCACGTGGTGGCCACTTACCTGCCCGACTATCGCTCTTACACCATCAACGGTGTCGTCACCCAGGTGCCCATCAATCAAGGCACCGCCAGCCTGTATGTGGACAACCAGCTGGTCGCTTCCAGAGAGGGCATCTCCGATGCCTTCCTTGCCACCAACATCAACGACACGGCGCTGCTGCTGGCGGGCAACGCCGGCGGCGCCATCGATCAGTTTGCGCTCTACAACAAAGCCCTGCTGCCGGCACCACCATTGCCCGTGAATGCCAGCGGGGCCTGGCCTGCACCGAGCCAGCAGGAGGTTCTTGCCGTGCTCAAGCAACTGGGCTACCCGGCAACCGCAGACACCCCCAACCCCGGGGCCATCCAATCGGCAATCAGCGAGCACTGGCGCTCGCGCGATGTCAATCCCAACAACGCGCTGCTTGCCACCTTCAGTTCCACGTTCAGTCCCTCCAGCTCTGGATCCCTCAGCGGCAGCTGGTCGGAGGCCGCACCCCTGAATCCAAGTCCCGCCCCTGTCGCATCCACCCCCAGCGCGTCGGCCCCATCGCTCCAACAGGATCTGCTGGTCGCGATCAAACCCGGCGACTGGGCGACGAACGGCAACTGGTTCGTTGGCACCAATGCGACATCAGGTACGGAGTTCAACCCCGCCGGTAAGCAACTGAAAACGATCACGGTGACGCTGACGCCCAGCGGGTCCACGACGTACACGGTCACCCGCACGCTCAGCCCCGGGCAGGTGCTGATGGGGGGCAACAGCGTGACCTCTCTGCAGCCCCGTGCCTCCACAGACAATCTCAACACCACTCTGCTCAGCGCGACGCCGGCACTGAACCTGCTGATCGCCCGCAAGGACGACGACCCCCTCGATTCGGCCAACAGTGGCGATCTGGATCTGAGCAAGAGCTACAGCGCCAGCGTGACGCTGACCTTCGCCGATGGCCCCACGGTGAGCAACACCAGCGGCAGCAGCCAGCAGACCAGCTTGCATCTGAGTGTGAACAACGCCGGAGCTGGTCTGATCGGCAACATTAACGCCGATGCAACAAGCAATAGCACCGTCACAAACCGCAGCAAGGCCCTGGCAACCGCCGCCGTGATCGAAACGGCACCACTGCAACTGAAATATATCGACAGCGGCGTGGTACTCAACAGCGCCTCATCGCAGCAGGCGGCCAATAGTCCAGCCACGTCATCACCAGCACCCACCTTTGGGCAATCGATGGCCTACGGCTGGTTTCAATCAGGCTCCAGCACGCCCTACAGCGGCTGGCTGGCGATTGCCCAGCCGAGCTCAGCGAATGCCATCAGCGACCCCGCCGGGCGCGCCTGGATTCAATACACCGGCGACTTCACAAGCAGCGATCCCGAGAACAAGCCGCATACGGCTGTCAGCGTCACCGGCAAAGCACCGAGCACCTGGCTGAATGCACTAGCCAACAGCAACTTCTCGCCGGAAGCAGCCAATCGGCCACTGCTGAATGATGCCATGAATCCAGCAGCCTATGGCGGATTGCTGATTCAGGCGGATCCCACGCTCGGCTGGGGCCAGAATTTTGCCCAGACCATGCTGGTGGCAGACATCAACGGTGATGGTGTGCTGGATCTGGTGATCAGTGCACCGTCCGCCAATAGCGGCGGCAAGGTGGTGATCATCGACGGCAACTGGATCAAAGCAAACCTCACCAATCCAGGTGCAAACACCACCCTCAACCTGGCCAATCCAGACAATGCTGGCCCCCATGTCCTGGTGCTGTCTCCTGGCCAGAGACAAAGCAATTACGAAGAAGATGCCAGCCAGTCGGCCTTCGGCTGGGCGTTGGCCTTTGATGCCGTTTCGAAAACGCTTTATATCGGTGCTCCGAACTATTCACGCGAGGTAGGCACCGATCGTGAATCGGTGCCGATCGGCGCTGTCTATCACTACGAGAGCCCCAGCACAACCTTCGCATCGGGCCAACAAACCCTAGCGACCCCAACCGTCGGCATCGCCGGCCGCACCGACACCAATGATGTCGGTGGACCGGCCTCAAGCTACTGGGGTGCCCAGCTCGGAGCCTCACTGGCCGTTTCCGATACCAGACAACTGGCGATCGGTGCTCCCGGTGTGCAGGCATCGCTGCTCTATAGCGGCACCGAAGCCGTGAATCAGCTGGTGGCAGGCAAGCGCAATCCCTCCGATCCCTATGGCCAGGGGGCATTGGTAAAAGTAATGCTGCCAACCACCAATAACGACCCGGATAGTCGCGAAGGCGTCGATGTCTACGTGAGTAGCAGCGACGGCACCGCCAACACGTCGCTGGTCGATGTGATCAGCAACAACACCAGTAAAAAGAAGAGTGATCTCGCCCAGGAAGAAAGCGCCTACATGCAGGCGCTCAAGGAATTGCAGGCCAAAACGATCGCCAAGGCCAATGCAGTCAACAACTCCGCAATTCAGACCGCGGCTGTAGGCAGTGTCTACCTCATCGATATCACCAATGGCACGCCACCACCCGCAGGCACACTGAAGCCAAGCAACGCTCAAGCAACCTTTTATGGCTCCAATCCCTGGAATGTTGGTGGTGCCACCGATTTCGGAGCAAGCCTGGCATTCGGAGACACTGCCAACTCCAATGCGCAGAACCTCCTAGCCATCGGCGCCCCTAGCACCGGCGGCCCCGGAGCTGTGTATCTGATCAACACCAGCCTGCCCTTCGATCAACCCAGCACTGCTCCCACCTGGATCACGGAGACCAACCTTGGCAACAAGCAATACCTCGCCTACCTCACCAGCGGGCTGACCCTCTATGGAGCCGAAGATCTCGATCAATTTGGTGCCGGACTCGTCAACCTTGGGGATAGCAATAGCGATGGCTACGACGACCTTCTGATTCAGGCACCCAATGCCTCGTCTGGCGCTGGCAATGGGTATGTCGTGTTTGGCAGCGATCAGTTGATTGCAACCAACACGCTGAATACGGGCTCGAATTCCAGCAATGGGTCTCTTCTGGGCGGCCATAATCCTGCCGTGGGCAGTGTGCAATCAGGCAGCATCGGCCAGCTCAGCTTTGCCGATGGCACCCCAGGGAGGAAAATTTCGATTCTTTCCGAACTCGGCCATGGTGTTGCGGCTGCCACAGGGCTGGGTAGCTTCAGTTCCGGCGATGTGGATGCCAATGGCAACAATGACATCCTGCTGGGCTCCGGCAGCAACGGCCAGGCCTATCTCACCTATGGCCATTCCTACCTGGCAGCGATTGACAATCTTCAACTGCAGAAACTGGCAGGCAACACGGGGTACCTGCTGGATGGGCTCGCCAGCACCACCCAGGGATCGCTGCGCTCGATCGGTGATTTCAACGGCGATGGCTACGGCGACTTTTTCTCGATCCAGCCCGGAACCTTCCTCGACACGGTGCGCATCGAGCTGGGGGCGAACACCCAGGAAATTCTTGCCGATTACCCGTACAACTACTACAGCTTCCAAGTGGCATCCGGAACGGAGGTGCTGCCGGCCGGCGATATCAACGGCGACGGCTACAGCGACATCGCCCTGTTCCTGCAGCAGAACCTGAGTTCGGTGGCTGGCGGCAACGCCGGCGCCGGCAGCACCACCGGCATCCTCTACGGCCGCCCCAGCGATCAGCTGCCCCTGGGTTCGGGGTTCGGACTGCTGGCGCCGGTGGACGCCTCCAGCAATCCCCTGGCGCCCCTGCCCACAGGGCCGATCAGCGGGGCCCTCAGCACCCAGGCGCCGGCGATGCTGGCGATGGGGAGCACCATCTACTCCGTCTGGTGCGACGCGCTAGCCGGCAGCACCAATCTCTGGTTTGCCCAAAGCCGCGATGGTGGCACCAGCTGGAGCAGCAGCACCAACCTCAGTGCTGCCCTGCCGGCACTGGCCAGCGGCAGCACCCCCTCGCTGACGTTATTCAGCGGCAAACTTCATCTCGGCTTCCGCAACGGCAGCGGCCAGCTGAGCCTCTCCAGCTGGGATCCAACCTCTGGGGATCCCACCCTGTGGAGTAACCCCACCCTGCTCAGCAATGGCGGCACAACGCCGACGAGCCTGCTATCGCCATCCCTGATCCCCAACGGCGACGCCCTCTCGGTGGTGTGGGTGGATGACACCACTAGGGAGCTTCAAGGCTCAACAACCACCACACCGGATCTCTACAGCAGCAGCGGCAGCCTTGGCACTGCATCGTCATGGAAGGCGGTGAGCGACGGCGCCTCACCGAGCACCCCCGCCCTGGCGAATGAGGGCAACACCGTCTACATGGCGATGCGCGGCGAAAACAGTCAGCTCTACTGGAACTCCAGCAGCGATGGCGGCCAGAGCTGGCGCGGCTGGCAGGAACTGCCCAGCGGCATGACCAGCAATGACGCCCCATCGCTCGCGATCGTGAACGGCAGCCCATACCTCACCTATCTCGGCGTCGGCAACCAGGAGCTGCACATCACCCAGCTCACCAATGCCGCCACCAACACCTGGTCGACTCAGACCCTCGTCAGCAATCAGAGCGCCAGAAATGGCCTGGGTGCTGTGGCCATCAGCGAAACCGTGAACGGCCGCGAGGGCCTGGCCATCTACTACGTGGCCAACAACACCATTGGCACCATCCTGCGCACCTGGTCGTCGACTCCACTCAACGCCGGCAGCTGGTCCGGATCCCAGCAACTCGGTGTCACCAGCACGAACACCAACGGATTCACAAGCTCCAGCCCCCTAGCGGTGGCCCAGTTCCAGGGCAACACCGTGCTCGCCTACATGGGCGACGCCTCAACGACCAACACTACGGCCTACATCGCCACGGCAGGCAACACCCCGAGCATCACTGGCAACTGGACAACTATCAGCACCCTGAATACGGGCAATCAATACGGCATCGGGCTGAGCAGTGACCCCACGGGCCTGCTGCTCAACACCAGTGACACAGGCTCCGGCCAGCAGGCGATCTACCGCCTCAGCCCACCCGCCGTCAGCGGCAGCTGGAGCCAGACCTTCTACACAAGCCGCGCTTCGATCAGCAGCAGTTCACCCACCGCTGCCCTCCTCTCGCTGCCGAGCAACGGCAACACACCACAGCTGTTGCTGGCGGCCGCGGATCAAGCCAACGCCGGTGCAATCGACGTCAGCGCCTTCTATCCCGAAGCGCTGAACAGCAGCTGGAGCAGCGCCACCCCCCTGCTGGAGCGCCTCGTCGCCACCGACGGCAGCGTCAGCTTCCAGCCGATCACCGCCTCAGCCGCCCCCAGCGCCACGCTGATCAATGGTTCCCCGGTGCTGGCCGTCAACAACGGAGACAGGCTGAACCTCTACACCGGTAGTGGCGGCAAGACCTTCAGCCTCGCCTCCAGCTTCAGTCCTTTCGGCGGCGCTGATTCCGGTACTACCCCAGCCGGCCTCACCACCACCGACACCGGCCTGGCACTGAGCTACCTCAATGCCCCTTACTCGGTGAGCCTGCAGCGGCTCAACTTTCTGCAGCTCGATGGCACACCGGTGGACGGTGTGGTGTTCAACGCCGACGGCAGCATCGACACCAGCAAAGCCAATCTGCAGTGGCAGGGCCTCAACCTTGGCCTCGGCACCAACCTGGCCTCAGTGCCCCTGAGCGTGAACGGCACCCTGCTGCTGGGAAGCACCAGCGACAACAGCAATCAGGTTCAGTTGAGCGCCATTCCCGTGCTCAGCAACCCGGGCAGCACCACCTGGCTGAACAGCACGGTGCAGCTGCCCGATGGCCAGGGGGGCTGGACGCTGCAGCAGCAGGCGGGGGGCTCGAACCTCTCCGCTGTGGGCGATCTCACCGGTGATGGCAACGCCGATCTGCTGGTCACGGCGGCGGCGGATCAGTCCGGCGGCAACACCTTCACCGGCCTGCGTCTGATCAGCGGCGCTGCCACCAGCAGCCAGATCCTCGCCGCCAACGATGCCACCGCCAGCAGCCAGACCGTGCAGGTGGCGGCTTCCTTCGGCAGCGGCTTCAGCACGCCGGTGGCCTCGCTGAGCGGAACCGTTGGCGGCGTGCCCCAACTCACCCTCACCGCCACTGACACCACCAGCGGCGAGCCCTACAGCCTCAGCGCCGGCTTCAATCTGGCCGATTTCAGTGCCAGCGCCGGCAATCTGCCTTCGGCCCAGGAGGTGTTCAGCAGTACTGCCGCTCCTACGGCCGTCGGGCCCGGCCTGGGCCTGACCTTCGGGGATCTGAGCCTCAGCACCAGCAGCAGCTTCGGCGATCTCAATGCCGATGGCTACCTCGACCATCTCGAGGGAACGCCCACCACGGTGTACGGCGCCAATGGCCTGGGCTGGCATGTCTGGAGCATCCGCGCCGCCGGTGACGTGAACGGCAACGGCACCGACGACATCCTGCTCAGCCTGGTGCCGCCGGAAACGGTGCTCAACGATGCACCGCAATGGATTCAGCCGGTGCTGGTGGATGGAGCGCTGTTCGAGGTGGATAGGGCCACCAACAGCTTCAGCTTCAGTGACATGCGCCGGGCGCTGAATCCCGAAGGAGTGCTGCAGCAGAAAGACCTCAACAGCACCTCCAGCTCACAACCCTGGCCCCTGCTGCAGAACTGGCTACAACCCATCCTTGCCTATGAGCACCCGGCGACGAATAGCCCCGGAGCGATTGACTTCTCGCTCAGCAGCACGACGACAATAGGCGAGGCCTTTCCGGTAAATGTGGCAGCAAGCGTCAGCGGTGAAAACGGATTGATCTACCTGCTAAGCAACTCTTCTGGCACGGTATCCATCAGTCAATACGATCCATCAAGCCGTCGTGTCATGTGGACGAAGGCTGTACCAACAACACCTCAACCTCCAGATATCAATTCATCGACTTCAGATACGAACGATGTAGGCCCTAATTCCGCGACAATATACAACGGACGTCTTTACTTTGTATCCATTTACCGCCCCAATGGCATAAATTGGAGTGATGGGTCGAAAGTGATGCTCTCGTCCATCGACTGCACCAGCCTGGCGCAGGCCGAGGCCAGCAGTCAAAGCTCGGATTGGAATCAGCAATGGACCCAGGAGATTATTAAATTCAACGAGTCTGATATCAAGACAAAAATGTCGGCCTCATTAGTCAATGAAGGTGACAGACTAGGGCTGTACTACGTCACTGAAGGAGCTAAATCCTACTTCAACCTTGCCTATTATTATTTGCAGCCCCAAGCCGGCGCCAGTGCAAAATGGACATCGGGTAGCGACGTCCCAAATGGCCTTGTAAGAGCCAACAACGGAGACTACGACAATCCCTCGGAATTCGTGCAGCTTTACAAGGATTCCGGCTCTTGGGATTATGCTACGCAAAATATCGTCGCCGCGCGGTTCCAGCATAAAACCTACGTCGCCTACGTATCCCAAGAGGGAGCGACCCCCCAAGCCTACAATGTTTGGGTCATCGAAAGACCTGAGGATCCCAGCAAGAGCGGCATCAAATGGAATTCCTCCAACCGCATACAGACCCGCCCCTGGGAGTTGCATCTAAACGGCAACGAAACCCAGCTGAATCTCACAGCCTGGAAGGACTATAAACAGGGATATTCCAACACCTATGTATTTGAATCTCGCGGTATCGGTGAAGCC